>NZ_JBICWT010000008.1:0-449550 GCF_043199955.1 Streptomyces sp. NPDC048514
GCGACAACCGTCGCGAGGCGCGCGCGCAGGTGCCGTAGGCGTGAACGCCGAGGGGGGGGGGGGGGGGGCGGCCGGCGGGGGGGGGGGGGGGGGGGGAGCCCCCCCCCCCCCCCCCGCCGCCCCGCCCCCCCCCCCCCCCCCCCCCCCCCCCCCCCCCCCCCCCCCGCCGCGGCCCGATCGCCCTCCCATGCCCTGCGGAGGACCTGACCCACTGTGACCTGCGGCGCGCGCCGGGGGCGAGGAATCTTGAGCGGAGTCACCCTGATAGGCGAACTCCGCGCGGAGGACGGAGAACGCGGGTCAGATGTGACCCACGCCCGCGCCCGCCTCCGCGTTGACACCCCGCTTGGTGAACAGGGCGACCAGGACGGCGACCGCCGCCACGCCGGCCGCGACCAGGGAGGCCAGGCTCATGCCGGAGATGAAGGTGTCGTGGGCGACCTGGGTGATCTTCGCGACGATCGGCTCCGGCGTGCCCTTGGCCACCGGGGCCACACCGACCTGGACCGCCTCGGAGGCCTGGTCCAGCTGCGCCGGGGTGAGCTTCGGCAGTCCCGCTCCGGCCCAGTTGCCCGGCAGGTCGCCGTCGACCTTGGAGGCCATCACGGCGCCCAGCACGGCCGTACCGAGGCTGCCGCCGATCTGCATGGCCGCCTGCTGGAGGCCGCCCGCCACACCGGACAGCTCCATGGGGGCGTTGCCGACTATGACCTCGGTGGCGCCGACCATGACCGGCGCGAGGCCGAGGCCGAGCAGAGCGAACCAGAGCGACATCACGCCGCTGCCGGAGCCCGCGTCGAGCGTCGACATGCCGTACATGGCGATCGCGGTCGCGGCCATGCCGCCGGCCAGCGGGATGCGCGGGCCGAGCCGGGTGATCGCGGCGCCCGCGAGCGGGGAGCCGACGATCATCATGCCGGTCAGCGGCAGCAGATGGAGACCGGCGTCGATGGGGCTCATGCCGTGGACGTTCTGCAGGTAGAACGTCACGAAGAACAGGCCGCCCATGAAGGCGATGGCCATCAGGACCATCAGCACGACACCCGCGGACAGCGGGACCGAGCGGAACAGGCCCAGCGGGATCAGCGGTTCGGCGACCCTCGTCTCCCAGAAGGCGAAGAGGGCGAAGAGCACCACGGAGACGACGATGAAGAGCCACGTCTTGCCGTCGCCCCAGCCCCAGGCCGGGGCCTTGATGAGCGCCCAGACCAGGCAGAACATCGCGCCGGAGAGCAGGACGATGCCGGGGAGGTCAAAGGAGCGCGGGGCGTTCTCGGCGCGGTGGTCCAGCAGGATCAGCACGCCGAGGACGAGTGCGAGCAGGCCGACCGGCACGTTGATGAAGAACACCGACTGCCAGTTGACGTGCTCGACGAGGACGCCGCCGAGGATCGGGCCGCCGGCGGTGGACGCGCCGATCACCATGCCCCAGATGCCGATGGCCATGTTGAGCTTCTCGGCCGGGAAGGTGGCCCGCAGCAGGCCGAGCGCGGCCGGCATGAGCAGCGCGCCGAACAGTCCCTGGAAGACGCGGAAGACGACGACCGCGGCGATGCTGTGGGACAGGCCGATGGCACCGGACGCCAGGGCGAAGCCGGTGACGCCGATCAGGAAGGTCTGCCGGTGGCCGAAGCGGTCACCGAGCTTGCCCGCGGTGATCAGCGTGACCGCGAGGGCGAGGAAGTAGGCGTTGGTGATCCACTGCACGTCGGCGAAGGTCGCGTGCAGGTCGTCCCGGATCGCCGGGTTGGCTATCGCCACGATGGTGCCGTCGAGGGCCACCATCATGACCCCTACGGCGACGGTGAGAAGGGTGAGCCACGGATGGCCGCGCAGGCCCGCCGCCGGAGTCGGCTCCGACGAGGGAGCCGGCGCTTCGCCCCCCGGCCCGGTGGCGTCGATCGCGGTCTGACTAGTCATACCGTTGAGGCTAGTGACAGCCACTGACAGTTGACAAACCAATTCACAAGTCGGTAACTGACAAGACACCGGCACATGGTCTGAGCTGGGGGAACGTTCATCGGGAGAGGGCATTGGAGACGCTGCGCGAGCGCAAGAAACGACGTACCCGGGAAGCACTGCTGCGGTCCGCGCTCGAGCTGTTCACGACCCAGGGGTACGAGAACACGACGATCGACGAGATCGCCGAGGCCGTCGACGTCTCGCAGCGCACCTTCTTCCGTTACTTCGCCGGCAAGGAGGACGCCGCCTTCGCGGTGCAGGCGATGACGGAGGCGCACTTCGTGGCGGCCGTGCGCGCGCGGCCGGCGCACGAGGCGCCGATGGAGGCCCTGCGGCAGGCCATCCTCCAGGGCTGGGACGCGATCCGCGAGACCGTCGAGTCGGCCGTCCCGGTCGAGCTGTATCTGCGCATGTACCGGACGATCGAGTCGACGCCCGCGCTGCTCGCGGCGCACCTGCGCCGCTCGGCCGCCACGGAGGAGACGATCGCGCGCCTGCTGGCCGAGCGGGAGGGCGTCGACGTGGAGACCGACCCGCGGCCACGGCTCGCCGTGGCCGTGTTCGGCGGGGTGATAAGGGTCACCGAACGGCAGTGGAGCACGGGCGAGGACTTCAGCCCGGAGGCGATCCGAACGCTCACCGCGGCGTCCCTCGATCAGGTGGGTTCGGCCCTGACCGGGAACTGGCGCACCACCGGAGAGCGTTGACGGGACGTCCCCGAGAGCGTCGGGCCCGGCACCCGGCAACTCGTCGGCAAAGCGTTCGACGTACACCAAAACGTGATCCCTGTCACTCGGTTACCCCGAGACCCTTCCGTTCTCCTAGTGTGTCCTCCCAGTGACTTCCTTCGACACCTCACCGCAACTCAACGTCTGGCGCGCGCTGCTCGCCCTGGCCGTGGTGTTCGTGATGCTCGCGACCACCGGCTGGACCGCACTGCGCACCCACCGGGAGTCGTCGGCGCTGCAGACCTCCCTCGCCAAGTGGGAGCACGGCAGCCTGCACGGCCTCCGGCTGCCGGACCCCGAGACCGACCCGGCGCGGCTCACCCGCTTCTTCGTCTCGCTCGACCACAAGGACCGCGACCGTCTCGCCCACCGCTACGCACTCGCGGTCGGCAACATGAACGGCGCCCCGGTCACCCTGCGCTACCAGGCCAACCGCATCGCGCTGGAGAAGGCGCGCAGGGTCGAGAAGAAACGCATGCACGACAACCGGCTCAGCGCGGCCGGACAGCAGGACGCGGGCCGCCGTATGCACCGGTACGAGTCCCTGCTGGACCCCGGCCGGCAGATCCTGGCGTTCGATCCGCAGGGCTCGGGCCGGATCGCCGAGGTGTTCGGAAGTCTCGACCGGGCGCAGCGGATCTCGGTCGTCGTCCCCGGCGTCGACACCGACCTGCTCACCTTCCAGCGGACGAACCGCAGGTACAGCGCCCCGGTCGGCATGGCCAAGGCGCTGTACGCGGCCGAGCGCGCGGCGAGCCCCGCCACGCGTACGGCCGTGATCGCCTGGGCCGACTACACCGCGCCGGACGGCCTCGGTGTGGACGCGGCCACCGGACTGCGCGCCACGGAGGGCGCCGTACGGCTGAACGGCCTGCTGCGGGCCCTGCCCGGCCGCGCCCCGGTGGCGATGGTCTGCCACAGCTACGGCTCCGTGGTGTGCGGGGTGGCGGCGCACGGCATGCCGCGCCGGGTGAGCGACATAGCGGTGGCCGCGAGTCCCGGCATGCGGGTCACCAGGGCCGCCGCGCTGGGCACCACGGCCCGGCTGTGGTCGATGCGGGACGCCACGGACTGGGTGCAGGACGTTCCGTACCTGGAGCTGGGCGGCCTCGGTCACGGCGCCGACCCGGTGTCCTCGGCGTTCGGTGCTCGGGTGCTGTCCGCGCGGGACGCGCAGGGGCACGCGGGCTATTTCCAGCCGGGTACGGACAGTCTGCGCAACCTCGCCGACGTCGGGGTGGGTGCCTACGACGCGGTGACGTGCGCACGCGAGAACGATGCGTGCCGGGCCGGTCTGCCCGGCACCGTGACGGCCGAACGCGCGTAGAAACAGCAGGAAGTGCGGTCTGCGCGGGTGGCGACGGAGGAGCACGTGCCGCATACGATGAGCCGCATGGGTGACGTACTGGCGGGTTTTCATGCCGTCTGGGAGTTCGAGTCCGACTCCGTGCTCATCCGCTACGAACGGGGGATTCGAACACCGAAGCTCTTCCAGGCGCTCGGGGAACGACGCGTGCCGCTGTCCGCGATCGAGGAAGTGACGCTCGCGCCGGGCAAACGCGGCACCGTGGCCCTGCGCCTGGTGCCCCGCGCCGGCGCCGACCCGCTGACGGAGGCGGCGGCCGGTCAGCTCAAGGAGGGCTCGGACCCCTACCGGCTGGTCCTGCCCGCCGAGCGGGAGACCCTCGCGGAGTACTACGCCGACGAGATCAAGGGGCTGCTGACCGAGTCCGGCCCCAGCGAACGGCACCTGGTCACGGCGCCCGAGGCGCCGCTGCAGTTCAAGGCGTACGACGGCAAGGCCTCCTTCGACGGGACGTCCGTGCAGTTCCGCTGGTCCTGGACCGGTGCGTCCTCGGCGAAGTGGAAGGCGGGCGACCAGAGTTACCCGGTCGCAGGCCTCAGCGGGGTGGAGTGGCGCTCGCCGGAACTCTTCGAGGGGCACCTGCGGCTGCTCCCCCGAGAGGCCGGTTCCGACCGGCCGGTCCAGCCCGACCAGGACCCGGCCTCGGTGGTCTTCGGGCTCGGGTACGGGCCGGTGCACGAGTCGCTGCCGTTCGCGGCGGCCGTCCTGGCGGCGGTGCGGGCGCGGGGAGCCGTGGCGGCGGTGCCGGCACCGTGCCGGCGCGACCCGGCCGACATCGCCGAGCGGATCCGGCATCTCGGCGAGCTGCACCAGGCCGGGCTGGTCACCGACGAGGAGTTCTCCTTCAAGAAGGCGGAGTTGCTCGCCGAGCTGTAGCGTCCGCCGGCCCGGGGCGTCACCGGTGCCGTACCGCTGCCTCCGCCGTCTGGGGCGTCCCCGACTCCGCGGCGTAGAAGCCGATCTTCCGGTCGAGGACGGCGAGGGTGTCGTGCAGTTCCGCGATGCGGGCCAGCACGTCCCGGCGGGTCGACTCCAGCAGCTCGCGCCGCTCCCCGTAGGTGGTCTCGCCCGCCCGCACCAGTTCCGCGTACCGGACCATGTCCGCCACCGGCATGCCGGTCAGCCGCAGCTTGGTCACGAAGTCCAGCCAGTCCAGATCGCGGTTGCTGTAGCGGCGCTGGCCGGTGTGCGAGCGGTCGACGTGCGGCATCAGGCCGATCCGCTCGTACCAGCGCAGGGTGTGCGCGGTCAGACCGGTGAACGCGACCACCTCGCTGATCGTGTAGCGGTCCTGGCCGTCGGGACGTGGATGGCGCCGGGGCGGGGCGGAGCAGACGTCGGCGGGAGTGGTCCCGGCGTCCGCCGGCGGGGTCTGCATCACCGTCATGCACCCCACGCTATGACCTTCGAGTGCACTCCAGGCAAGCGGGACCGGGGAGAAATCCGCGGGACGGGGCGTGGGGCGGATGGCTACCGTGCGGCGCATGAGTCTTGCACGCCGGGCCGGACCCGAGGACGCCGCCGAAGTGCTGCGGCTGCGCCAGGTGATGATCGATTCCCTGTGGAGCGCGGGAGGCTCCGGGCCGACCGACTGGCACGCCGAGTCGCTGCCCACGCTGCGCGAGCGGCTCGCCGCGCCCGACGGGGACTTCGCGGCCTTCGTCGTCGACCACCCCGGCCGGCCTGGGTCGCTGGCCGCGCTGGCCGCGGGGACGCTGGAGTACCGGATCGGCAAGGCGGGCAATCCGCACGGGCGGGTGGGACACGTCTTCAGCGTCGCCACCGATCCCGGCGCCCGGCGCCGCGGGCACGCGCGCGCGTGCATGGAGGAGCTGCTGCGGTGGTTCCGGGCACGGGGCGCCGGGCACGTGCTGCTCAACGCCTCCCCAGAGGCCGAGCCGCTCTACGCCTCCCTCGGCTTCACCCGCGATCCGGACCCTTCGATGCGGCTGCTGCTGTGAGCCGCATAGGCTCGGCCCCATGTCGTTGCAGAGTCTGGCGCTGATCGAGAACTGGCCCGTCCCCACCGCCGCGGCGGGTGTCGTACGAGCCGACGGGACCGTGCTGGGGACGCACGGCCCCGTCGGGCACCGCTTCCCGCTCGCGTCGGTCACCAAGCCGCTGGCGGCCTACGCGGCGCTCGTCGCGTACGAGGAGGGTGCGATCGAGCTGGACGAGCCGGCCGGCCCGGCCGGGTCCACGGTGCGCCATCTGCTCGCCCACACCTCCGGCCTGGCCTTCGACGAGCACCGGGTGACGGCCCCGCCCGGGGACCGCCGGCTGTACTCCAACGCCGGGTTCGAACAGCTCGGGGACCACATCGCCAAGGCGACGGACATCCCGTTCGCGGAGTACCTGCGCCAGGCGGTGCTGGAGCCGCTCGGGATGACCGCGACCTCGCTGGACGGCTCGCCGGCCAAGGACGGCGTCTCGACGGTGACGGACCTGCTGCGGTTCGCGGCCGAGGTGCAGGCGCCCCGGCTGCTGGACCCGCGCACGGTCGCGGCGGCGATGACCGTGCAGTACCCCGGGACCAAGGGCGTGCTGCCGGGGTACGGGCACCAGAACCCGAACGACTGGGGGCTCGGCTTCGAGATCCGTGACGCCAAGTCACCGCACTGGACCGGTGCTTCGTCCTCCCCGCGCACCTTCGGGCACTTCGGCCAGTCCGGTACGTTCCTGTGGATCGACCCCGACGCCGGGCTGGCCCAAGTCGCGCTGGCGGACCGGGCGTTCGGGAACTGGGCGATCGAGGCGTGGCCGGTTCTCACCGACGCGGTACTCCGGGAGTCACGCGGCGCACACTGAACACCGTCCGATAACCTCCCCCCTGCACCACGAGTTCACAGGCACAGGTATCGGGGGAGAGTGATGGGCGGTCTTCAAACAGACGGCCAGTTCAGGCCGTTGGAGAGCGGCGATCCACAGGCGGTGGCGGGCTACCGGCTCGCGGCACGCCTCGGTTCGGGCGGTATGGGCACGGTGTACCTGTCGTACACCCCCGGCGGGCATCCCATCGCCCTGAAGACCATCCGGCCGGAGCTGAGCGAGGACCCCGAGTTCCGTCGCAGGTTCCGGCAGGAGGTCAAGGCCGCACAGCGGGTGCAGGGCCTGTACACCGCGCCGGTCATCGACTACGACACCGACGGCGAGCGGCCCTGGCTGGCCACGGCGTACGTGCCCGGACCCTCGCTGGCGGCGGCCGTCGCCGAGCACGGCCCGCTTCCGGTGCCCACGCTCCTGCTGCTGCTCGCCGGTGTCGCGGAGGCGCTGTCGGTCATCCACGGCGCCGGCATCGTGCACCGCGACCTGAAGCCGTCCAACGTGCTGCTGGCCGGCGACGGCCCCCGGGTCATCGACTTCGGCATCGCACGGGCCACCGACGCGACGGCCCTCACCGGCACCGGTGTCTCCGTCGGCACCCCCGCCTTCATGTCGCCGGAACAGGCGGCCGGCAAGGAGATCACGCCCGCCTCGGACGTGTTCGCGCTCGGCCAGGTCGCCGCGTTCGCGGCGCGCGGTGCCGGCGCGTACGGCGACGGGCCCTCGCACGCCGTGCTCTACCGGATCGTGCACGAGGAGCCCGACCTCACCGGCCTGCCGGACGTGCTCGGGTTCGTCGGCCGCTGCCTGGCGAAGGACCCGGCGGCCCGTCCGTCCCCGGCGGAGATCATCGCGCTGTGCCAGGAGGCGTCCCCGGGCGGGCTGCGCCAGTCCGGCGAGTGGCTGCCGGCGGCGATCGGCACCCAGATCACCCGGCGGGTCTCGGCGTCCGCCGCACTGGCGGGCCGGCCGGCCATGCCCACCCAGGCTCCGCCGGCGACCGTCCCCGGTGCCCACCCCACCGCGGCCGCACCGCCGCCCCCGGCGACCGCGCCCGTCACCCGGCCCGCCACCGCGGCACCGGCCACGCCTCCTCCGGGCGCGCCCACCACCGCGGTGCCGGCGCCGCCGCCGACCGCTCCGGTGACCCAGGTCGACCGGCCGGCACCGCACACCGCACCGACGGCCGCCGCGTCGCACATCGCACCGACGTCGGCCGCCCCGCACACCGCACCGGCCGTCCCCTACTCGCCGGCGCCGCCACAGTCGTACGGCCCGCCGGCCGCCACGCCCCCGGCCGCTCCCTGGCCCGGCGCGCAGCCCCGGCCGCAGCCCCGGCCGCGGCGCGGGAACCGGGCCGGTGTGATCGCCGCGGTCGTCGTGGCGGCGGTGCTGGTCGGCGGGGGCGGCGCCGTCTACCTGAGCGGGCTGGGCGGCGACACGAAGGACGGGGCCACCGGCGGTTCCGCGAAGGGCTCGGCCGCGCACTCCGACTCGGGCCCGGGATCCGCCGCCGCCTCCGGTTCCGGCTCGGCCGCCGGATCCGGCTCCTCGGCCCGGCCGGACCCCAAGCCGATCTCCTTCAAGGGCATCGACGTCCCCATGGACTACTACGTGCGGTTCGCGGACTCGCCGCCCAAGCCGCTGCACGACGACATCGGGTCCCGGTACGTCGACGACGCCGACCTCTACTACGACACCAACGGCTTCGGCGACGAGAAGATCCTCGGCAGCAGCGGCAACAAGATCGTCCTGCTGAACAACGCGCAGCAGGGCTCGCTCGCCACCTGCCGGGCCGAGACCCGGTACGCGGAGGAGGCCAAGCTCTCGCAGCTGTCCACCGGTTCCCAGATGTGCGTGCACACCACGTCCGGCCACATCGCCCTGGTCACCTTCCGGGGCACCGCCCCCAAATCCGACCTGGGCGACTACATGACGGTGGACGTCACGGTGTGGCGGAACGCCGAGGAGCCCGCGCGCCAGGAGTGAGCGGTGCGGCGCCGGTCACCGGGTCAGCTCCCACAGCAGCAGCTCGGCCGCGGTGACCGCCTCCATCTCCAGGCCGTTCGCCCCGGTGATCCGCGCCGAGTCACCGGGGTGCAGGTCCTCGCCGGCCAGCCGGACGTGCCCGCGCACCACGTGCGCGTACACGTACGCGGCGTCCGGCACGGCGGCGCGCTCCCCCGGCGCCGGCCGGCGCACGTGCAGCAGTGCGCCGGCCCCGGGGACGGCGTACGGCGTGGCGTCGGCGATGCCGGCGATCCGCTCGTAGGAGGGGGTGCCGCCCGGGGTCAGCGGGGCCAGCCAGGTCTGGACGAAGGTCAGCGGGGTGCCGCCGTCGTTGCGTTCGACGTGCCGGACGCCCGCCGCCGCGCTGAGGTGCTGGACGTCTCCGGGACGGACCGTCGTCTCGTGGCCGGCGGAGTCCCGGTGGGTCAGCTCGCCCTCGACCACCCAGGTCACGATCTCGGTGTGGCTGTGCGGGTGTTCGCCGAAGCCGGCACCGGGAGCGAGCCGCTCCTCGTTGCACGCGATCATCGCACCGAAGCGCAGGTTGTCCGGGTCGTAGTGCGGGCCGAAGGAGAAGGCGTGACGGGAGTCGACACCGCCCTCCCGGTCCCCTCCGCGATAGCGCTCACCGGCGCGCCGTACGTCCATCACGACGCCAACGGTAGACCCCGGGCCCACCGCCGGCAGCACCGCCGGGGCCGTCCCTGACGGGGTGTGCCCGCCCCTTGGGCCAGGGGGGTGACGGTGCCAGGGGCGACCCGGCGGCACATGGCGGCGGCCCGATAAGGCAGTCTTGTCCCCGTGCCCGAACCCGAATCCCACAGCAGCGATCCCGCAGCACGCGGCGTCCACCAGCACTCCGCGACCCTGAAGAGGCTGGAGAAGTCCTCCGGGAGTCTCGCCGCGCAGGCCATCGCGCGCATGGACGAGACCCTGCCGTGGTACCGGGCCATGCCACCGGAGAACCGTTCCTGGATCGGGCTCGTGGCCCAGGCCGGCATCGCGGCGTTCACCGAGTGGTTCCGGCACCCGGACGCCCCCCAGGCGATCTCCACGGACGTATTCGGAACCGCGCCGCGCGAGCTGACCCGGGCCATCACGCTGCGGCAGACCGTGGAGATGGTGCGCACCACCATCGAGGTCATGGAGAGCGCCATCGACGAGGTGGCCGCGCCCGGCGACGAGAGCGTGCTGCGCGAGGCGCTGCTGGTGTACGCCCGCGAGATCGCCTTCGCCACCGCCCAGGTGTACGCGCAGGCCGCCGAGGCACGCGGTGCCTGGGACGCCCGGCTGGAGTCGCTGGTGGTGAACGCGGTGCTCAGCGGGGAGGCCGACGAGGGGGCCGTCAGCCGGGCCGCGGCGCTCGGCTGGAACTCGCCCGAGCATGTGTGCGTGGTGCTCGGGACCGCCCCGGACGGGGACAGCGAACTGACCGTCGAGGCGATCCGGCGGGCCGCCCGGCACGCCAAGCTCCAGGTGCTCACCGGCGTGCTCGGCGCCCGGCTCGTGGTGATCGCCGGGGGCAGCGACAATCCGCTCGCCGTAGCCAGGTCGCTGATCGGGCCGTTCGCCGCCGGACCGGTCGTGGCCGGGCCCGTCGTACCCGATCTGCTGGCCGCCACGCGGTCGGCGCAGGCCGCCGCCGCCGGGCTGAAGGCGTGTTCCGCCTGGCAGGACGCCCCCCGGCCGGTGCTGGCGGACGATCTGCTGCCGGAGCGCGCGATCGCGGGTGATCCGAGCGCCCGGGAGCAGCTGGTGGAGGAGATCTACAGACCGCTGGAGGAAGCGGGCTCGGCGCTGCTGGAAACGATGAGTGTCTACCTGGAGCAGGCGAGCAGCCTGGAAGGCGCGGCACGGATGCTCTTCGTTCACCCGAACACCGTGCGCTACCGGCTCCGACGTGTGACTGATGTCACCGGGTGGTCGCCCTCCGATGTACGATCCGCCTTCACACTGCGGATCGCGCTCATCCTGGGGCGTCTGGCCGATGGCGAAGCTCAACCGTAGGGTTTTGTCGGGGGCCCACAAAAGCCCTCCCTGTTCTTCGTCCCTGTCCCCACGGGCGGCCGTGGCCGTCCCCAAGAGAGAGTGTGAGAGTGCTCGTACTCGTCGCTCCCGGCCAGGGCGCCCAGACGCCCGGCTTCCTGACTCCCTGGCTCGAACTGCCCGGTGCCGCGGACCGCGTGGCCGCCTGGTCGGACGCCGTCGGCCTGGACCTCGCCCGCTGTGGCACCGAGGCCGACGCGGACGCCATCCGTGACACCGCGGTGGCCCAGCCGCTGCTGGTCGCCGCCGGAATCCTGTCCGCCGCGGCACTCGGTGACATCGCCGGCATCGGCCCCGGCGCGGTCGCCGGTCACAGCGTCGGCGAGATCACCGCCGCCGCCTTCGCCGGGGTCCTGGACGACACCGCCGCCCTGCGTCTGGTCCGCAAGCGGGGTCTGGCCATGGCCGACGCCGCCGCGATCACCGAGACCGGTATGTCGGCGCTGCTCGGCGGCGACCCCGAGACGTCGGTCGCGCACCTGGAGAGGCTGGGCCTGACCCCGGCGAACATCAACGGTGCGGGCCAGATCGTCGCCGCCGGCACGCTGGAGCAGCTCGCCGCCCTGAACGAGGACAAGCCCGAGGGTGTCCGCAAGGTCGTCCCGCTGAAGGTCGCGGGCGCCTTCCACACCTCTCACATGGCCCCCGCCGTCGAGACGCTGGCCAAGGCCGCCGAGGAGCTGGCGCCGGCCGACCCGAAGGTCACCTACGTCTCCAACCGGGACGGCCGGGCCGTCGCCACCGGCACCGAGGTGCTGGAGCGGCTGGTCGGCCAGGTCGCCAACCCCGTGCGCTGGGATCTGTGCATGGAGACCTTCAAGGAGCTGGGCGTCACCGCGCTCGTCGAGGTGTGCCCCGGCGGCACCCTGACCGGCCTGGCCAAGCGGGCCCTGCCCGGCGTGCAGACGCTGGCCCTCAAGACCCCTGACGATCTCGACGCGGCCCGCGCGCTCATCTCCGAGCACGCAGGTGCCTAAGGAGCCGTACATGGCGAAGATCAGGCCCAGCAAGGGCGCCCCGTACGCGCGCATCCTCGGTGTCGGCGGTTACCGGCCGACCCGGGTGGTGCCCAACGAGGTGATCCTCGAGACGATCGACTCGTCCGACGAGTGGATCCGCTCGCGCTCCGGCATCGAGACCCGGCACTGGGCGGGCCCCGAGGAGACGGTGGCCGCCATGGCCGTCGAGGCCTCCGGCAAGGCTGTCGCGGACGCCGGCATCGACGCCGAGCAGATCGGTGCCGTGGTCGTCTCGACCGTCTCGCACTTCAGCCAGACGCCGGCCGTCGCCACCGAGATCGCGGACAAGCTGGGCACGAACAAGGCGGCCGCCTTCGACATCTCGGCCGGCTGCGCGGGCTTCGGCTACGGCCTGACCCTCGCCAAGGGCATGGTGGTGGAGGGCTCCGCCGAGTACGTGCTCGTCATCGGTGTGGAGCGGCTGAGCGACCTGACCGACCTGGAGGACCGGGCCACGGCCTTCCTGTTCGGCGACGGCGCCGGCGCGGTCGTGGTCGGCCCCGCCCAGGAGCCGGCCATCGGCCCCACCGTGTGGGGCTCCGAGGGCGACAAGTCGGGGACGATCAAGCAGACCGTCCCGTGGGACCGCTTCAGGATCGGCGACCTCGCCGAACTCCCCCTCGACAGCGCGGGCAACGTCAAGTTCCCCGCGATCACGCAGGAGGGCCAGGCGGTGTTCCGCTGGGCCGTGTTCGAGATGGCGAAGGTCGCCCAGCAGGCGCTGGACGCGGCCGGAATCAGCGCGGACGACCTGGACGTCTTCATTCCGCACCAGGCCAACGTGCGGATCATCGACTCGATGGTGAAGACGCTGAAACTGCCGGAGCACGTCACGGTCGCCCGTGACATCCGCACCACCGGCAACACCTCGGCCGCCTCGATCCCGCTCGCTATGGAGCGGCTCCTGGCGACCGGGGAGGCGAAGAGTGGCGACACCGCGCTCGTCATCGGCTTCGGGGCGGGTCTCGTCTACGCCGCCACGGTCGTTACCCTCCCCTAGGCACTCCGTGCCGGATCACCCGATCCGGTGCGGGAGCAGCACCGCCTGCCGCTCGCGCGGCGGGCGCCGTAAAACCGTCTGGAATATCGAAGAAGGAGCGCCTGACATGGCCGCCACTCAGGAAGAGATCGTCGCCGGTCTCGCCGAGATCGTGAACGAGATCGCCGGGATCCCCACCGAGGACGTCCAGCTGGACAAGTCCTTCACCGACGACCTGGACGTCGACTCGCTGTCCATGGTCGAGGTCGTCGTCGCCGCCGAAGAGCGCTTCGACGTGAAGATCCCGGACGACGACGTCAAGAACCTGAAGACCGTCGGTGACGCCACCGACTACATCCTGAAGCACCAGGCTGCCTGAGCCACCCCTTAGGCCACAGGCTGCAAGGCCCCGCCACCCGGCGGTGGCGCCGTCGAATCCCGTATCCGTTGGAGAAAGAATTCCCGTGATCCCGACCAATCGCACCGTGGTCGTCACCGGTATCGGCGCAACCACACCGCTGGGTGGCGACGCAGTTTCCACTTGGGAGGGTCTGGTCGCCGGCAAGTCCGGCGTCAAGCCCCTGGAGCAGGACTGGGCGGCCGAGCAGGCCGTCCGTATCGCGGCCCCGGTCGCCGTGGAGCCGTCCGAGGTCATTCCGCGGCCGCAGGCCCGCAGGCTGGACCGCTCGGCGCAGTTCGCCCTGATCGCCGCTCAGGAGGCCTGGCAGGACGCGGGCTTCTCCGGCAAGGCCGGCACCGCTGCGGCGGACGACTCCGCACCGGGCGCCGGCGTCGACCCGGACCGGCTGGGTGCCGTCATCGCCTCCGGCATCGGTGGCGTCACGACGCTGCTCGACCAGTACGACGTGCTCAAGGAGAAGGGCGTACGCCGCGTCTCCCCGCACACCGTCCCCATGCTGATGCCCAACGGCCCCTCGGCCAACGTGGGCCTGCTCGTGGGCGCCCGGGCGGGCGTGCACACGCCGGTCTCCGCGTGCGCCTCGGGCGCCGAGGCCATCGGCTACGCCATCGAGATGATCCGTACCGGCCGCGCCGACGTCGTCGTCGCCGGCGGTACCGAGGCGGCCATCCACCCGCTGCCGATCGCCGCGTTCGGCAACATGATGGCGATGTCCAAGAACAACGACGACCCGCAGGGCGCGTCGCGTCCCTACGACGTCGCCCGAGACGGCTTCGTCCTCGGTGAGGGCGCCGGCGTGCTCGTCCTGGAGTCCGCCGAGCACGCCGCCAAGCGCGGTGCCCGTGTGTACGCGGAGGCCGTCGGGCAGGGCATCTCGGCCGACAGCCACGACATCGTGCAGCCCGAGCCCGAGGGCCGCGGCATCTCGCACGCGCTGCAGAACCTGCTGGACAACACCGGTCTGAACCCGGCCGAGATCGTCCACGTCAACGCGCACGCCACCTCGACGCCGGCCGGTGACATCGCCGAGCTGAAGGCGCTGCGGAAGGTGCTGGGCGACGACGCCGACCACATCGCGGTGTCCGCGACCAAGTCCATGACCGGGCATCTGCTCGGCGGCGCGGGCGGTGTGGAGTCGGTGGCGACCGTGCTCGCGCTGTACCACCGGGTGGCACCGCCGACCATCAACATCGAGAACCTCGACCCCGAGGCCGAGGCGAACGCGGACGTGGTCCGCGACGAGGCGCGCAAGCTGCCGGTCGAGGGCCGGATCGCCGCGCTGAACGACTCGTTCGGCTTCGGCGGGCACAACGTGGTCCTGGCGTTCAGGTCCGTCTGAGTGCGGATGCCTTGACGGCCCGGTCTCCTCGGTGGAGGCCGGGCCGTCGCCGTTTTCGCGGGGCTGTGCACCGCCGGTGCGGGGGCGTCGTGGCCGCTCGGGCGGTTGCCCGCGCCGCTTCGGGGTGCTGCCCCTCAGGGGGCCGGGAAGTCAGACCACCTGATGGAGCCAGCGCACCGGGGCGCCCTCGCCCGCGTACCTGAACGGCTCGAGTTCGTCGTCCCAGGGCTTGCCGAGGAGCTTGGCGATCTCCGCCTCCAGGTCCGTCTCCCCGCGCTGAGACCGGGTCAGGGCCGCCCGCAGCCGGTCCTCGGGGATGAGGATGTCGCCGTGGATGCCGGTGACGGCGTGGAAGATGCCGAGGTCGGGGGTGCAGCTGTAGCGCTCGCCCTCCGCGGTCGGACAGGGCTCGGCGGTGACCTCGAAGCGCAGCAGGTGCCAGCCGCGCAGTGCCGAGGCGAGTTTGGAGGCCGTGCCGGCCTCGCCCTGCCAGGAGAACTCCGAGCGCCAGGTGCCGGGGGCCGCGGGCTGCCGGATCCAGTCGAGGCTGACGCGCGTGCCGAGCACCCCTGCGACGGCCCACTCGACGTGCGGGCACAGCGCGCGCGGCGCGGAGTGCACGTACAGAACTCCACGTGTCGTCACCGGGACCTCCGGACAGAGCGGGACATCTTGCGGACTGGCTGGGCGGCAGTACCACGACGGCCGCCCTGATGGCGAGGCTACCCTGCGGCGGCGCAAGGAGTGTGACGTACCGTCGGTCCCGGTGCCAGGAAACCCCCGCCATTCACCCATGGGGACGCTTGTACGGGGGTGCGCCGTTCCGGCGGGCCCGGCCGGGAACCCTCGCGCGTTGTTATGTGAGGGAGCGCCGAGGAAGCACCGAAGCCACGACGAGGGGATCACCAGGGGATGCGGAAGCGAAGCTGCCGTGCACGGACGGCGTCGGCCGTCGTGGCGGCCGCCGTGCTGGGCCTCGCCGGATGCGACGCCGGCGGGAGTGCGCCGGCGCCGGATGTGAGCAAGGCGCGGGCCGCGAAGCCCGCCCCGGTGTGGAACCGCAGCCCGGACTCGATCGCCGCGGTCGGCGACTCCATCACGCGCGGCTTCGACGCGTGCGCGGTGCTGTCGGACTGCCCCGAGGTGTCGTGGGCGACGGGCAGTGACGCCGAGGTGGAGAGCCTGGCGGTGCGGCTGCTGGGGGTGACCGGCGCGGCGGAGCGCAGCTGGAACTACGCGGTGACCGGGGCCCGGATGGGTGATCTGCCGGAGCAGATGGCCCAGGCGGCCGTGCACGGCCCGGACCTGGTGACGGTGATGGTCGGGGCGAACGACGCCTGCCGGCGGTCGGCGTCGGCGATGACCTCGGTCGCCGACTTCCGCGCGGACTTCGAGGAGGCGCTGGGCACGCTGCGGTCGACGCTGCCCAGGACGCAGGTGTACGTGGCGAGCGTGCCGAACCTCAAGCGGCTGTGGTCCGAGGGCCGGTCGAATCCGCTGGGCAAGCAGGTGTGGAAGCTGGGCATCTGCCCGTCGATGCTGGGCGAGGCGGACGACCTGACCCGCGCCGCCGGCGTGCGCCGGGACCGGGTGCAGCGGCGGGTGGTGGAGTACAACAAGGTGCTGAAGGAGGTCTGCGCCAAGGACCGCCGCTGCCGCTTCGACGGAAACGCGGTGTACGACTACGACTTCGGCACCGATCAGCTCAGCCACTGGGACTGGTTCCATCCGAGCCGGGACGGCCAGGCCCGGCTCGCGTCGATCGCCTACCGGACGATCACCGCGCCGGATCCGGTTGCCTAGGGCGCCGCTCGCCTAGGGTTTTCCACATGAGCGAACTCTTCGGCACACTTCCCGACGGCAGCGAGGTCCACCGCTGGACGCTGGAGCGCGCGGGGACCCGGGTGGAGGTCCTGACGTACGGCGGGATCGTGCGGTCGGTGGAGGTTCCGGACCGGGCGGGCCGCCGGGCGAACGTGGTGCTGGGGTTCGCCGGTCTGGACGGGTATCTCGCGCACCCCGAACCGCACTTCGGCGCGCTGATCGGGCGGTACGCCAACCGGATCGCGGGCGCCCGCTTCACGCTGGACGACCGGGTGTACGCGCTGGAGCCGAACGACGGGCCCAACTCCCTGCACGGGGGCGCCCGTGGCTTCGGCAACCGGGTGTGGGCGGCGGAGCCGGTCGAGCACGGGGTGCGGCTGAGCCGGGTGAGCCGGCACGGCGAGGAGGGCTTCCCGGGCCGGCTTGAGGTCTCGGCCGCGTACACGCTGGACGCGTCGGGCGCGCTGCGGATCGCCTACGGGGCGGTGACCGACGCCCCGACGGTGATCAACCTCACCAATCACAGTTACTTCAACCTGGCCGGCCACGACGCGGGCCAGGCCGGAGGGCATGAACTGCGGCTCGCCGCGTCCCGGTTCACGCCGGTCGACGCGGACCTGATCCCGACCGGGTCGCTGGAGGACGTGGCCGGCTCCCGCTTCGACTTCCGCGCGCCCCGCAAGGTCGGCTCGGGCTACGACCACAACTTCGTCCTGGACAAGGGGGTCACCGGGACGCCGGAGGAGGTGGCCGAGCTGCACGAGCCGGCGTCCGGGCGGATCCTGACCGTGGCGACGACCGAACCGGGCCTCCAGCTCTACACGGCCGACCACCTCGCGGCCCCCTTCGCGCCCGGCGACGGCATCGCCCTGGAGACCCAGCACTTCCCCGACTCCCCCAACCGGCCGCGCTTCCCCCGGACCGAGCTGCGGCCGGGCGAGGCGTACCGCTCACAGACGGTGTACGGCTTCGGCGTCCGCGCCTGAGCCGGTACGGGCCCGGCCGCCGGGGCAGGCCGTGCGTCCGGCGGCCGGGGCCGAGGAGGGCTGTGCGGGTCGGCGGCCGGGGCAGGCCGTGCGGGTCCGGCGGCCGGGTCGACGGCGGCGCGCCGGACCGTCTCACTGCAGGTCGTCCGAGAGCACGGGGTCCAGGAGCCTGCGGCGCCGTCCCCAGCGCTTGTTCTCCGCGTGGAGGTCCGTCTGGGTTGTGGCCGCCTCGTCCGCGGGTGCGAGCGCGACGGCCTCCGAGCACGCGGTGAACTCCGCGGACGACTGGGCGGCGGAGGCCGCGGAGACCGCGGGGACGTCCACCACGAGCGGCATCAGCCGCTCGCCGGGGCCCTTGCCGTCGCTCCTGGCGTCGGGCTGTCCCTTGACCTCGCTCTGGTTCCTGCCCTTGCGCACCCGCCACAGGCCCCGCGACTGCAGAGCGGTGCCGAGGTTGTTCAGGACCCGGCCCTCGTCGTCGCCCAGTTCGGCGAAGCGGGCGGCGGCCTGCTGATGGGCCTCGATCGCCTCGTCGAACCGGCGCACCTGCTGCAACGCCATACCCAGGTTGTTCAGCGCCCGGCCCTCGCCCTCGCCGTCACCGAGTTCCGTGAAGCGGGCGGCGGCCTGCTGGTGGGCCTCGATCGCCTCGTCGAACCGGCGCACCTGCTGCATCGCCGTCCCCAGGTTGTTCAGCGCCCGGCCCTCGCCGTCGTGGTCGCCCAGCTCCGCGAAACGGACGGCGGCCTGCTGGTGCGCGTCGATCGCCTCGTCGAACCGGCGCACCTGCTGCAACGCCGTCCCCAGATTGTTCAGCGCCCGGCCCTCGCCGTCGTGGTCGCCCAGCTCCGCGAAACGAGCGGAGGCCTGCTGGTGCGCGTCGATCGCCTCGTCGAACCGGCGCACCTGCTGCAACGCCGTCCCCAGATTGTTCAGCGCCTGCCCCTCGCGGTGCCGGTCGCCCAGTTCGGCGAAGCAGCAGGCGGCCTGCTGATGGGCCTCGATCGCCTCGTCGAACCGCTGCACCTGCTGCAACGCCGTCCCCAGGTTGTTCAGCGCCTGCCCCTCGCCATGATGCTCTGCCAGCTCACGGCAGGTCACGAGGTCCTGCTGGTGGGCGGCGATGGCGTCGTCGAACCGCTGAACCTGCTGCAGGGCGACACCGAGGCTGTTCAGTGCCCGGCTCTCGCCATGCCGCTCACCCAGCTCGCGGCAAATTATCAGGTCCTGCTGATAGCTCATGGTGTTCTCCTGGGGGTAGCGCCGTTCGTGACGACATCCCCAGCAATCCGCCGAAACCCGCGGCCCCGCAACCGGTCCGGTACGGCCGGCACCCAACCGAATGGCACATTCGCCTGTCTGGCGGACCTGTGCGGGCGCGTCCCCGGGCTCCCGCTCGCGTCCCCGGGAAGCCGTGAGCCCCGGTCCAGGGGTCAGGTCCCGGACCGGGGCTGCTCAGGGGGGACTTGTCCCGGATCAGACGATAATCGGCGCGGTGAGCCTGCGGTCGGCGATCGAGCGTCCGGCAGCGATCTCGTACGAACCCTTCACAAAAGCCCACGCACTCGCCGTCTCGTCCCGGATCTCGGGCGTCGGCGAGCGCGCCCCAGGTGGTGGGGAGCCGGCCGCCGGGCTCGTGGGTGCCGGTGGGGACGTCGGCGAGGGCGGCGCCGCCCTCCTGGCGGGGGAACCAGGGCCGGGCGTGTTCCGGGACTTCCTGCGGCTGCCGGGCGAGCCGGCCGGCTGACGGATCGCCGGGTGCACCATGGCGCCGGCCGCTTCCGTCACGCGATACTGCCGCCGTCCACCGCACCACGCGCCCCACAGCGACGGAAGGACCACCTGCCTTGACACCCTTGCGCACCGGTCTCGGCGTTCTCGCCCTGGCCCTGCTGGCCGGCCTGTCCGCCCCCACCGCCACGGCCTCCGCCGCTCCGGCGGCCCTGGCGGCCCCCTCCCCCACCGTCGAGGAACAGCGGCTCGCCGGGGCCGTCCCGCGGGAGATCCTGAGCCGCTCCGGATTCGGCGACGTGGCACCGGAGTTCGGCCGCTCCCTGACGCTCACGCACTCCCGCGCGCAGGCCCGCCGGCTCGTCGAACGGGAGGGTTCGGCGCTGTGGCGGCGGGCCGTGGACCGGGCGCAGGGAAGGGGCCCGGCGGGCGGTGACCTGAGCCGGGACGACGACCGGCCGCTGTACTGGGCCCGGCTGGGCATGACGCGTGAGGTACGCACCTGGCAACCGGCGTTCGGCCTCGATGACGGACAGCGGGCCGCGCTGCTGGACCTGCTGGAGCGGGTTTCGCGGGGACAGACCGACATCCGTCGCCCGGCGCAGGGGCATACGAGGCGGATCCTGCTCACGGGGTTCGACCCGTTCACCCTCGACCGGGACATCCGCATCTCCAACCCGTCCGGGGCGAGCGCGCTCGCGCTCGACGGCACGGTGATCCGGACGGCCCGGGGCCCGGCGCGCATCGAGACCGTGGTGTTCCCGGTGCGCTGGCAGGACTTCGCGGACGGCACGGTGGAGCGGGCGCTGCGGCCGCAGCTGCCGGAGACCGACCTCTTCACGACCGTGAGCCAGGGCCGCGTCGGCCGGTTCGACGTCGAGCGCACCAACGGCGCCTGGCGGGGTGGCTTCCCGGACAACGACGCCGTTTCGCGGACGGAGACCGTACCGGTCGCCGACCCGGCCTCCCAGCCCCAGTGGACGACGACGACCCTGCCGTACGCCGCCGTGGTGGCCGCGCACACCGGGCGCTTCCCGGTCTACGACCACACGGAGGTGACCGAGATACCCGCGGGCGGCTCCTCCCCCGTCGTGCGGCCGGCCGGCCCGACCCCCGGCTCGACGGCCCGCGCCGGAGGCGGTGGCGACTACCTCTCCAACGAGATCGCCTACCGGGCCACGCTGCTGCGGGACCGCCTCGGCCTGCACGACACCCTGCCCGGCGGGCACGTGCACACGCCCGTGCTGGAGTTCGGCGCCGGGAACACCGACCCGGCTACGGGGACCGTGACCGACCCCGAGTTCGTACGCAACCGGCTGGACATCATCGACCAGGTGCGGTCGATCGTGACGGTGGCGGCCGGCGCGCCGGAGGCGCACGCCGCGGACCCCGCCGGGAGGCGGCGGGTGCACGGCTGACCACGGCCGCGGCGGGTGCCCCGGTCAGCGGCTGACGTCCTCCGCGTCGGGCGTCGCACGGGGTGCCGTGCCGGGCGCCGCGGGCGCGGGCCCGCCGTCGCCGCTCTCCTCGCCCAGCAGGTCGCGGGCGAGGAGCGTGGCGCCCGCGACCGCGCCCGGCATCAGGAACACCGCGACGAACGGCACCAGGAAGGCCACGCCCAGCGGTGTCCCGAAGCCCCAGACCAGGGCCTTGCGGGAGCGGAGCAGGGTGAGCCGGGAGCGCAGCTCCACGCCCCGGCGCTGCAGGGCGACGGCGGCCAGTTCCTCGGTGAGGAAGAAGCCGGTGACGAAGAAGCCGAGCACGGGTACGACGGTCTGCCCGACGAACGGCAGGAACCCGAGGGCGAACAGCAGCACGCCCCACAGCCCGGCCCGGAGCAGGACGCGCACGCTGTCGCGGGCCGAGATCCACAGTTCGCGCCAGAGCGGCAGCCCAGACCGCGGGGCGCCGCCGTCGGGCGAGACGTCGGCGTCGACGCGTTCCGACAGGCTCTCGTAGAAGGGCTGGCCGACCAGCAGGGTGACGGCGGTGAAGGTGAGCACGGCCAGCAGCAGCCCGAGGGCGAACAGGACGGCCGTCAGGAAACCCCGGAACAGTCCCCGCCAGGGGCTGGACCAGTCGTCGGCGAACGGGGTGGACCAGGCGACCGCGTCCTCGCCCCACACGGCGAGCGCGACCAGTGCCGCCGCGTAGAGGACCAGCGTGATCAGGCCGGGCAGCAGACCGAAGCCGTAACTGCGGCCGTGCCGGGACACCCAGCGCTGGCCCTTCACCAGATAACCGAACCCCACCCCGAGATCACGCATGCCGGAGACTTTACCCAAGGCCGGTCTCCCGGTCGCGGCCGCCGGCGGCGCCGATCCGCAGCGTCAGGCGCCGAGCATCCGGCGCAGCAGGTCGCGCAGGGATCGGCGCTCGTCCGCGGAGAGCCCGGCGAGGGGCTCGCGGGCGAAGTGCAGTCCCTCGCGCAGGTCCCGGGCGACCCGCAGGCCCTCCTCGGTGGCGGCGGCCACCTTCACCCGGCGGTCGGCCGGGTCGGGGCGGCGCTCCACCAGGCCGCGGGACTCCAGGCGGTCCACTATCCCGGTGACGTTCGAGGGCTCGCACCTGAGCTTGTGGGCCAGCTTGCGCATGGGCAGCGGTTCCAGCGAGAGCAGGCTGAGGAGCCGGGCCTGCGGGCCGGTCAGCGTGTGCTCGCCCGCCGCCTTCTCGTAGTCCGCGTAGAAACGGGCCACGACGTCACCGATCAGCTCGACGACCTCCATGGTGAGTTCGTCGGCGGGGTGTGGCTTGGGTGGGGTGGACATGCTCACCAGAATACCCGGTTACTTGACATCCTGAAATATTCAGGTGCAAGGTTGTTTCAGGTTCTGAAGTATTTGAGGAAGGTCACCCGCCATGTCCGAGTCCCCCGCCCTCCCCTCCGTAAGCCGCGAGTGGCACCTGCGCAGCCGTCCGGTCGGCTGGCCGAAGCCCGAGGACTTCGCCCTGGTCGAGGCGCCGGTCCCGACCCCCGGCGACGGCCAGATCCTGGTCCGGAACACCTACCTCTCCGTCGACCCGTACATGCGCGGAAGGATGTCGGCCGCGAAGTCCTACGCCGCCCCCTTCGAGCTGGGCAAGGTCATGCAGGGTGGCGCGGTCGGCGAGGTCGTCGCCTCGAACGCCGAGGGCATCGCGGTCGGCGACCACGTCCTGCACTTCTTCGGCTGGCGCGAGTACGCGGCCCTGGACGCGAAGCACGCCGTCAAGGTCGACCCGCAGGCCGCGCCGGAGTCGGCGTACCTCGGCGTCCTCGGCATGACCGGCCTGACCGCCTACGCCGGCCTGCTGCGCACCGCCTCCTTCAAGGAGGGCGACGTCGTCTTCGTCTCCGGCGCCGCGGGTGCCGTGGGCAGCCAGGTCGGTCAGCTCGCCAAGCTCAAGGGCGCCTCGCGGGTCATCGGCTCGGCCGGCTCCGACGAGAAGGTCAGGCTGCTGGTGGACGAGTACGGCTTCGACGCCGCGTTCAACTACAAGAGCGGCCCGGTGGGCGAGCAGCTGCGGAAGGCGGCGCCCGACGGCATCGACGTGTACTTCGACAACGTCGGCGGCGACCACCTGGAGGCCGCCATCGGCTCGCTCAACCAGGGCGGCCGGATCGCCGTCTGCGGCATGATCTCGGTCTACAACAACACCGAGCCCGCCCCCGGCCCGCGCAACCTCGCGCGCCTGATCCAGACCCGCGGCCGCATCGAGGGCTTCCTGGTCGGCGACCACTACGACCTGCAGCCCCAGTTCGTCCAGGAGGTCGGTCCCTGGGTCGCCTCGGGCGCGCTCAAGTACCGCGAGACGGTCGTCGAGGGCATCGAGAACAACCTGGAGGCGTTCCTCGGGGTCCTGCGCGGCGACAACACCGGCAAGATGATCGTCAAGCTCTGAGCCCCTGGCCTTGACTTTCCGGCATGCGGTAGCTTCTTTCCGAAATCCGCCGTCGATCGTGGGCGCGAGTCACGGCGGACCGAGGAGGAGGACCCCCGCATGCCCATTCAGCAGTCCGACGTCCTGTACACCGCCGTCGCCACCGCGGAGAACGGCCGCGACGGCCGCGTCGCCACCGACGACGGCAAGCTCGACGTCGTCGTGAACCCGCCCAAGGAGATGGGCGGCAGCGGTGCCGGGACCAACCCGGAGCAGTTGTTCGCCGCCGGCTACAGCGCCTGCTTCCAGGGCGCGCTCGCCGTGGTCGCCCGGCAGGAGGGCGCCGACGTCTCCGGCTCGACCGTCACCGCCAAGGTCGGCATCGGCAAGAACGACGACGGTTTCGGGATCATCGTGGAGATCTCGGCGAGCATTCCGGGCGTCGACGAGGCCGCCGCCCGGGCGCTGGTGGAGAAGGCCCACCAGGTGTGCCCGTACTCGAAGGCGACCCGCGGCAACATCACCGTGACGCTGGCCTGACGTCGATCGTTGCGCACAGCGGCAGCCGCATCCCTGGACGTGGGATGCGGCTGCTGTGCGTGTGCATCGACGTCTGCGGCTGCGGCTGCGGCTGTCGTACGTGCGCGTGGGTCAGCGGCTGCGGCTGCCGGGCGTGTCAGCGGCCACGGCTGCGGCGGCCGTGCCTGTGTGCCGCGGCCCGGCCTGTGGGGGGTCACTTCACCGCCGCGCGGTGCAGCGCCGCCGCCAGCCGGTTGTTCTCCGGTGCCGCGCCGCCCGTGAAGGAGAAGCGGCGGCGGGTGTAGCCGTAGGCGAGACCGCTGCGGGGGTCGGCGAAGGCCTGCACGCCGTTCGCGCCGCTGTGGCCGAACGTGCCGGCGCCGAGGAAGGGGTGCCAGGTGTCGGCGGTCGCCTGGAAACCCAGGCCGAAGGACCTGTGAGCCCGGCCCACCAGATCGTGGCCGGTGGAGTGGATCTGCCCGAACTCCGCGACCGTGTCCTCCTTGAGCAGCGGGGCCTTGCCGTCGACCTCGCTGATGGCCGCCGCGTACATCCCCGCCAGGCCGCGCGCGGAGGACACACCGCCCACGGACGCGGGGCCCTTGGCGCGGATCAGCCTCTCGTTGGCCAGGCCCTCCGGATCGGTCGGCTCCGCGCCGTGCCGGTTGAAGGCGATCGCGGTCAGGGTGTGCGGTCCGGACGGCAGTTCGTCGAGGAGCGCCCGCTGCGCCGGGGTGGGCAGCATCGGCAGGACGGTGCGGAAGCGGGGCTCCCGGTCGGCCGGCAGGCCCAGGTGGAAGTCGAGTCCGTAGGGCGCGCGGATCCGCTCCTCGTACAGCTCCTGCACGGTGTGGCCCGTAGCCCGCCGCACCACCTCGCCGGTCAGCGCGCCGATGACCAGGGCGTGGTAACCGAAGGCCATGCCGGGACGCCAGAACGGCCGCTGGTCGGCGAGGCGTTCGGCGATCGACCGGTCGTCGGCCAGCTCCTCGAGGGTGAAGCCGGTGTCGGTGCCGATCAGACCGGCGCGGTGCGCCAGCAACTCCCGCAGGGTCAGCGCGCCCTTGCCCTCGGCGGCGAACTCCGGCCAGTAGTAGGTGACCTTCCGGTCCAGCTCCAGCGTGCCGTCCTGCACGAGCATCGCCGCGACCAGGTGGGCCGCGCCCTTCGTGGCCGAGTACACGCCGTAGAGCGAGTCGCCCGCCACCCCCTCGCCCGCCCACAGGTCCGCGACCCGGCGGCCGTGGACGTAGGCGCACAACTGGCCCTCGTAGTCGTCCCGTTCCGCGGCGACGAACGCGGCGAACGCCTCGCGCACCGCCTCGAAGCCCTCGGCGACCGTGCCGTGGACGGTGATCTCCCGCGTCATCCGCTCTCCTCAACCGATCCGCTGCTCGCTGCTCCCCCTCGGTACGGCACCCGTCCCCGCTTCGAGCCTTCCGGGATCGGTACGGCGAGACGTACCCGATCGACTCAACCGTCACGAGGGCCCGAGGGTGTCGGCGATGCCCCGGATGGCGCAGAGGGACGGTGCGGGACGGCCTGCGGCGCGGCTCAGGTGCACCACCACAAGAAGCGGTTGCAGGTCTTGGTGGGCGACGGTCTCGGGGTCGGGTCGGAGGTCGGGGCGGTCGGGGCGGTCGGGGCCGGGGTGTGGGCCGGGCCGCCCGTGCCCGGGGAGGCGGGGGCGGTGGTGGTCGCGCCGGCGGCCGAACCGGCCGGCGCCTGCGGCTTGCCGGTGTCCTTCGCGGACGGGGAGGCGGAGTCCTCGTCCCCGGGTGACCTGGAGGCGGACGCGGAGGCGGACACGGATGCCGAGGCGTCCGGGGAGACGGAGGCACCACGCGAGGCGCCGGCGGTGCCGCCGGCCGGGGCAGCCGTGCCGTCCGCCGCCGCGGGGGACGAGCCGCCGTCCGCCGCGGTGTCCCCGGACGCGGCCGGCGGGTCGCTGGAGAAGGGCGAGAAGGGCGCGTCCGTGCCGAGTTCGGCGAGGCTGAGGCCGCCCGCGGCCAGCACGAAGCCGGCGGCGACGAGCACGGCACGGCGACGGCGGCGACGGTGTGCGGCGGCCTTGCGGTCACGCCTGCCGGAGTCGGCCCCGGCGGGGCTCACCGTGACGGCGTCGCGGGTCCTGCGCTCCCGCCTGCCGGAGTCGGCCTCGGCGGGGCTCACCGTGACGGCGTCGCGCGCCCTGCGCTCCCGCCTGCCGGAGTCGGCCCCGGCGGGGCTCACCGTGACGGCATCGCGCGCCCTGCGCCGGGCGGCCCGGCCGCCGCCCTCGGACGCATCCCGCGGTTCCGGCTCCGCCGTGCCCTCCGCCCCGGCCATGCCCTCCGGTGCCTCCGTGGCCGCCGGCCCCTCCGGCTCCCAAGCCGGCCGGGGCCCGTCGAGGTGGGCTCCGGCCCCGTGCGCCACACCCCCGACGACGGCATGCCGCTGCTGCTGGTGCTGCTCCGGGAGGGCGCCGTATGCCCGGGTGCCGCCGTACCCCTGATTGAGGTGGTACCCCTGCGCAGGACCCGGTCCGCCGTAGGTCTCGCCGGCCCCTGCGGAGGCGGGGGGTGCCGGTGCGGGCACGACCGGCTGTAGGGCCGGTGCGCCGCAGCCCGGGCAGGCGAGGGCGCCGTTGAGGTGCCGTCGGCACGGGTGGCAGTAGTCCATGACGCGGGAAGACTAAGGTCCGCGCCGGTCACGTTCCTAGGCAGGCCTGTGAAGGTTTGGTGGGGGAGCGCAACATATCCCGCAGGCCGCGCCGAAACCGTTACCCGCAAGACCCATTGACACCCCCACCACCCCCTCCTTACTGTCACGCCAACATTTCGAACGTGTGACGAAATCTCGAACAGCTGAGAGGCAACTGCCGTGCGCATCACCGGAATCAGCACACACGTGGTCGGCACCCCGTGGCGCAACCTGACCTATGTCCGGGTGCACACCGACGAGGGGATCACGGGAGTAGGCGAGACCCGGATGCTCGGGCACACCGACGCGCTGATCGGCTATCTGCGGGAGGCCGAGGCCAACCACGTACGCGGCTCCGATCCGTTCGCCGTGGAGGACCTCGTACGCCGGATGAAATACGGCGACTACGGCCGCGCCGGTGAGATCGTCATGTCCGGCATCGCGGTCGTCGAGATGGCGTGCTGGGACATCAAGGGCAAGGCGCTCGGCGTGCCGGTCTGGCAGCTGCTCGGCGGACGGGTCACCGACAGGGTCAAGGCTTACGCCAACGGGTGGTACACGACCGAGCGAACCCCGGAGGCCTACCACAAGGCAGCCCAGGGGGTCATGGAGCGCGGCTACCGGGCGCTGAAGATCGATCCGTTCGGCACCGGGCACTTCGAACTCGACCGCGAGCAGACCCGGTACGCCGTCTCGCTCATCGAGGCCGTGCGCGACGCGATCGGCCCGGACGCCGAGCTGATGCTGGAGATGCACGGCCGCTTCTCCCCCGCCACCGCGGTCCGCCTCGCCCGCGAGCTCGCCCCCTTCGAGCCCGCCTGGCTGGAGGAGCCCGTGCCGCCGGAGAACCTCAAGGCGCTGGAGAAGGTCGCCGCCAAGGTCGACATCCCGATCGCCACCGGTGAGCGCGTGCACGACCGGATCGAGTTCCGCGAGCTGTTCGAGAGCCAGGCCGCGGACGTCATCCAGCCCGACGTCGGCCACGTCGGCGGCATCTGGGAGACCCGGAAGCTGGCCGCGACCGCCGAGTCGCACTACGTGCTCGTCGCCCCGCACAACGTGGGCGGGCCGGTGCTGACCGCCGCCTCGCTCCAAGTCGGCTTCACCACCCCGAACTTCAAGGTCCTCGAACACTTCAACGACTTCGCGGACGCCGAGATCAAGAAGGTGGTCAAGGGCGCTCCCCAGGTCGTCGACGGATACTTCCGGCTGTCGCACGAGCCCGGTCTGGGGGTCGAGCTGGACGTCGACGCCGCCGCGGAGTTCCCGCAGCAGCAGGCCCGGTTCGACCTGTGGGCCGAGGGCTGGGAGCAGCGCCGGCCGAAGGGGACCGCGTGAGCTTCCAGATCGTGGTCGAGGCGCCGGGCGTACACCGGGTCGAGGCCCACACGCCCCGCCGGCCCGGCCCCGGAGAGGCCCTCGTCACCGTGCACGCGGTCGGCATCTGCGGCAGCGACCGCGAGGTGTACCGGGGCGACCGGCCCGAGGGGTATGCGCGGTATCCGCTCGTCCCCGGCCACGAGTGGTCCGGCACGGTCGGGGCGGTGGGCGCCGGAGTGCCCGCGACGCTCGTCGGCCGCAAGGTCGTCGGCGAGGGCTTCCACAACTGCCAGGTGTGCGACCGCTGTCACGCGGGCGAGGCCACCCTGTGCACGGACGGCTACGAGGAGACCGGTTTCACCCGGCCGGGCGCCATGGCCGCCACGCTCACCCTGCCCGCAAGGCTGCTGCACGCCCTGCAGGACGGCGCCGACCTCACCGCCGCCGCGCTGCTGGAGCCGGCCGCCTGCGTCGCGGCCGCCGCACTCAGGGCGGACGCCCGGCCGGGCGAGCGGGTCGCCGTGGTCGGCACCGGCACGCTGGGGATGCTCGCCGTGCAGTTCCTGAAGGCCGTCTCGCCGGCGGACCTGCTGGTCGTGGGCGTCCGCGCCGACCGGGAGGCGCTCGCCCGGCGGTTCGGGGCCACCGGTTTCCGCACCACGGACCAGGAGTCGCCCGGCGACTACGACGTCGTCATCGAGGCCGCCGGCTCCGCGACGGCCGCGCGCACCGCCGCCGCCCTGCTCCGGCGCGGCGGACGCCTGGTCCTGACCGGCATCCCGGCGCCGGGCGCGGACGGCCTCGACCCGACCGACCTCGTCGTACGGCAGTTGGAGGTGCGCACCGTCTTCGGGGCGCCGCCACCGGCCTGGGCACACGCCGTGCGGATGTTCGACGCCGGGTTGCTGGATCCGCTGCCACTGGTCACGCACGAGCTGCCGCTGACCGAGTTCCCGCGGGCCATCGAGCTGGTGGCGAGCGGGGATCCGGAGGTGGGCAAGGTGCTGCTCCGCCCCTGACCGCTCCCCTCCACCTTCGACCACTCCCCTCCACCTCCGGCCGACTCTCCTCCACCTTCGACCACTCCCCTCCACCTCCGGCCGACTCCCCTCCCCTCCGACCACTCCGGCCTCCCCCGACCACTCCACTGGCCGCACCGTCTGTTTCCGCACCCTGAGACGCGAACAACGTCCGAAATACCGAACGCGAAGGACAGCTCGTGACCGACGCTTCCGCCCCGGCGGCCCGCAGGCCGGGCGAGCACGTGCTCGCCGCACTCGGCCTGGCCGCGCCCACCCCCGACCCGGCCGACGCCTCCGCCCACCGCTTTCCGGGCGGCGGCCGCTGGCGCACCGAGATCCCCTCCTGCGAGGGTCCCGAAGCGCTGGCGGTCGTGCTCGAGGAGGCCGCCCGCCTCGATGTGCCGATCCACCGGATCAGCCAGGGCAGCGGCGTGTGGATGCTCACCGACGCCGAGATCACCGAGATGGCCGGGGCCACCGCCGAACGCGGCATCGAGCTGTGCCTGTTCACCGGCCCGCGCGGCACCTGGGACATCGGCGGCGCGGTGCGGTCCGACTCCCGGGGGGCCGGGCCGCGTGCACGCGGTCACGACGCCGTGGCCGGCTGCGTCGAGGACGCCGTCCGCGCCACCGAGCTGGGCGTCCAGTGCCTGCTGGTCGCCGACGAGGGCGTGCTGTGGACCCTGCACCGGGCCCGGACCGAAGGGATCCTCCCGGCCGGCACCACGCTGAAGGTCTCGGCGCTGATCGGCCCGGTCAACCCGGCCTCGTACGCCGTCTTCGAACGGCTCGGCGCCGACTCGGTGAACGTGCCGGGCGATCTGACGCCGGACCACCTCACGGAGATCCGGCGGGTGTCCGGCGCCCCCATGGACCTGTACATCGAGGCCCCCGACGACCTCGGCGGCCATGTGCGGATGTACGAGGTCGCCGAGCTGATCCGGCGCGGCGCACCGCTCTACCTGAAGTTCGGCCTGTCGAAGGCGCCCGGCATCTACCCGTGGGGCGCCCATCTGCGGGATCTGACCCTGGACACCGCCAGGGAGCGGGTACGGCGCGGCCGGCTCGCCCTGGACCTGCTCGCCCGGCACGGCGCGGACGGCGGCATGGCGCCGCTCGGCTCGCGGCTGCCGGGCCCGCTGCACCGCTTCCCCAGCAACGCGTGACCCCTCGCCACGACGAGACGACCAAGGACTGATCACCATGCGCAATCACAGAGCCGCACTCACCGGGACGGCCGCAGCCGCCTCCCTCGCCCTGGTCCTGACTGCCTGCGGGCAGAGCGGAGAGGGTGGCGGCAAGGAGAAGGCGGGCGACGCCAAGGGCGGCACCATCGGCGTCGCGATGCCGACCAAGTCCTCCGAGCGCTGGATCAACGACGGCGCCAACGTCGTCAAGGACCTGCGCGCCAAGGGCTACCGGACCAAGCTGGTGTACGGCGAGGACGACCCCGAGCAGCAGGTCTCGCAGATCGAGAACCTGATCACCCAGGGCGTCAAGGGCCTGATCATCGCGGCGATCGACAACAAGTCCCTCGAACACGTCCTGCAGGAGGCCGCGGACGCCCACATCCCGGTCGTCTCCTACGACCGTCTGATCCTCGGCACCCGGAACGTCGACTACTACGCGTCCTTCGACAACGAGAAGGTCGGCAGGCTGCAGGGTGCCTACATAGCGCACAAGCTGGGCCTGGACAGCGGGAAGAAGGGCCCGTTCTCCATCGAGCTGTTCGCCGGTTCCAACGACGACAACAACACCCGCTACTTCTTCGACGGCGCGATGAGCGTGCTCAAGCCGTACCTGGACGACAAGCGGCTGGTCGTCCGCTCCGGGCAGACCGCGCTCAACAAGGTCACCACCCTGCGCTGGGACGGCGCCACCGCCCAGCGGCGCATGGACGACATCCTCACCTCCTCGTACCAGAACGAGCGGGTCGACGCCGTCCTCTCCCCCTACGACGGCATCTCGATCGGTGTCCTGTCCGCGCTGAAGTCGGACGGCTACGGCTCGGGGAACAAGCCGCTTCCGGTGGTCACGGGTCAGGACGCGGAGCTGGCCTCCGTGAAGTCGATCATCGCCGGCGAGCAGACGCAGACCGTCTACAAGGACCTCCGCAAGCTCGCCGAGGTCGCCGCGACGATGCTGGACGACGTCCTCGGTGGGCGAAAGCCCGAGGTCAACGACGTCAAGTCGTACGACAACGGCGCCAAGGTCGTCCCCTCCTATCTGCTCCAGCCGGTCAGCGTCGACCGGACCAACTACGAAGACGTCCTGGTCAAGGGCGGTTACTACACCGACGCACAGCTCAGGTGAGCCGCCAGAACCGACCGACCCCACACCGACCGGAAGGCACGACCATGGCGGGACCCGTCCTGGAAATGCGCTCGATCGTCAAGACCTTTCCCGGTGTCACGGCGCTCTCGGACGTCACTCTGACGGTACGTCGGGGCGAGGTCCACGCCGTCTGCGGCGAGAACGGCGCCGGGAAGTCCACCCTGATGAAGGTGCTCTCCGGCGTCCATCCGCACGGCAGTTACGAGGGCGAGATCCTCTTCGAGTCGGCGGTCTGCCGATTCAGGGACATCCGGGCCAGCGAGCAGCACGGCATCGTCATCATCCACCAGGAGCTGGCACTGGTGCCGTACCTCTCCGTCGCCGAGAACATCTTCCTCGGCAACGAGCACGCCACGCGCGGCCTCATCGACTGGAACGCCACCCTCGGGCACGCCGCAGAGCTGCTGCGCCGGGTCGGCCTGACCGACCACCCGCAGACCCGGGTCGCCGACATCGGCGTGGGCAAGCAGCAGCTCGTGGAGATCGCCAAGGCACTGTCGAAGCAGGTGAAGCTGCTCATCCTGGACGAGCCGACCGCCGCCCTGAACGACGAGGACAGCGGCAAACTCCTCGATCTGATACTGGAGCTGAAGGCCCAGGGCATCACCTCGATCATCATCTCGCACAAGCTGGGCGAGATCCGCCGGGTCGCCGACTCGGTGACGATCCTGCGCGACGGGCGCTCCATCGAAACCCTCGACGTGCGGGACCCGGGGACCACCGAGGACCGGATCATCAGCGGGATGGCCGGCCGCGACCTCGACCACCGCTTCCCCGAGCGCACCGCGCACCGGACGGAGGAGGGCGCGGCCCCGGCCCTGGAGATCCGCGACTGGAGCGTGCACCACCCCATCGACCGGCAGCGCAAGGTGGTCGACGGTGTGTCGGTCCACGTGCGCCGCGGGGAGATCGTCGGCATCGCGGGCCTGATGGGCGCCGGCCGCACCGAACTCGCCATGAGCGTCTTCGGCCGCTCCTACGGCCGCTGGGCGGGCGGCACGGTGCTCAAGGACGGCGCGGAGATCCGCACCCGGACCGTCGCGGAGGCGATCGGGCACGGCATCGCCTACGTCACCGAGGACCGCAAGCACTACGGGCTCAACCTCATCGACACCGTCAACCGCAACATCTCGCTGACCGCCCTGGACAAGGTCGCGCGGCGGGGCGTCGTCGACGAGCACGAGGAGCGGCGGGTCGCCGAGCGGTTCCGCACCTCGATGAACATCAAGGCGCCGACCGTCCTGGAGCCGGTGGGCAGGTTGTCCGGCGGCAACCAGCAGAAGGTCGTCCTCAGCAAGTGGATCTTCGCGGACCCGGACGTGCTGATCCTGGACGAGCCCACGCGGGGCATCGACGTCGGCGCCAAGTTCGAGATCTACACGGTCATCGACCGGCTGGCGGCCGAGGGCAGGGCGGTCGTCCTCATCTCCTCCGAACTGCCCGAGCTGCTCGGCATGTGCGACCGCATCTACACGATGGCCGCGGGCCGGCTGACCGGCGAGTTCTCCCGGGCCGAGGCCTCTTCCGAATCGCTGATGCGCCAGATGACGAAGGACAAGGAGGTGACCCGATGAGCACGGACGTGCCGGCCAGGACCCCGGCCCCGGCGCCACCGGGCAAGAGCGGTGCCCCGGCCCCCGGCGGTCTGCTGCGGCTGATGCTGGCGGGGCTGCGCGCCAACATGCGGCAGTACGGCATGCTGATCGCGCTCGGCCTGATCGTGGCCCTGTTCGCGGTGTGGACCGAGGGCGATCTGCTGCTGCCCCGCAACGTCTCCAACCTCGTGCTGCAGAACAGCCACATCCTGATCCTCGCGATCGGCATGATGCTGGTGATCGTCGCGGGCCACATCGATCTGTCGGTCGGCTCGCTTACGGCGTTCGTCGGCGCGTTCGCGGCCGTCCTGACGGTCCAGCACGGTGTCGCCTGGCCGGTCGCCCTGGTGCTGTGCCTGCTGGTGGGCGCCGTGGCCGGAGCGGCGCAGGGCTTCATGATCGCCTATTTCGGCATACCGTCGTTCATCGTCACCCTCGCCGGCATGCTGGTCTTCCGCGGTCTGACGGAGATCTTCCTCCAGGGGCAGACCCTCGGGCCGTTCCCGGGCGGCCTGCAGAAGATGGGCAACGGCTTCCTGCCGGAGGCCGGACCCGCCACCGACTACCACAACCTCACACTGCTGCTGGGCCTCGCCCTGATCGTCTCCTCGGTCGTGCAGAAGGTGCGCGACCGCAGGCGCCAGCGGGAGTTCTCCCTCGACGTGCCGCCCAGGAGCCTCTTCCTGCTCGGGCTCGTCGCCCTCACGTCCGCGATCCTCGTCGTCACGCTGCTGCTGGCCAGCTACAAGGGCGCCCCGATCGTGCTGCTCGTCCTCGGCGCGCTGGTGGTCGGATACGGCTACCTGATGCGCAACGCGGTGTTCGGCCGGCACATCTACGCGATCGGCGGCAACCTGCCGGCCGCCAAGCTGTCCGGCGTCAGGGACAAGAAGGTCACCTTCCTCGTCTTCCTCAACATGGGCGTGCTCGCGGCCCTGGCGGGGCTGGTGGTCTCCGCCCGCCTCAACGCGGCCTCGCCGAAGGCGGGTCTCAACTTCGAGTTGGAGGCCATCGCCTCGTCGTTCATCGGCGGCGCCTCCATGAGCGGCGGCGTGGGTACGGTCCTCGGCGCCATCATCGGCGGTCTCGTCCTGGGCGTGCTGAACAACGGCATGAACCTCCTCAGCGTCGGCACCGACTGGCAGCAGGTCATCAAGGGCCTGGCCCTGCTGGTGGCGGTCGGGTTCGACGTGTGGAACAAGCGCAGGTCCGGCTCGTGAACCGGACCGGGCCCGATCGCGCGCTCGGGGGCGTGAACCGGCTCACACGACCGGTGAGTTGAACGGCTCGGCCGCCCCTGCCGTATCCATGGGCGGCCCGTGCTCCCCCGCACGGGCCACCTGAACGGAGGTCCCCTTGGCCGGCAACGTCACCTCGTTGTTCCGCGGCACCGCCGCGCACAGCCCCTCGATGGCGGCGCTGGCGCGGGAGGGCGGCGACGGGGCCGGACCGGTGGACTTCTGCATCCCGTGCAACCCGTACTTCCCGACTCCGGCCATGTTCGACGAGATGTCGGCCCGGTTGCGCGAGATCGTCACGTACTACCCCAGCGGCGCCGACACCATCACCGCCGAGCTGTGCAGTCTGCTGCAACTGCCGCCCAGCTGTGTGGCGATGGGCAACGGCTCCACGGAGCTGATCACCTGGCTCGACCACCTCCTCGTCCGGGAGTCCCTGGCGATCCCGGTGCCCACCTTCGGCCGCTGGACCGACCAGCCGATGGAGACCGGCAAGCGGGTCGACATGTTCCCGCTGCAGGAGGCGAACGGCTTCGCCCTGGACCTGACCCAGTACACCCAGTTCATCCGTGCGCGCGGCACGCGCGTGGCCGTGATCTGCAATCCGAACAATCCCGACGGCGGTTATCTGCGCAAGCAGTCGGTGGTCCAGTTCATGGACGCCATGGCCGATCTGGACCTGGTGATCGTGGACGAGTCCTTCCTGGAGTTCGCCGACGCGGAGGCCGAGCCGAGCGTCGTGCAGGAGGCGATGCTCCGCCCGAACGTCGTGGTCCTGCGCAGCCTGGGCAAGAACTTCGGTCTGCACGGCATACGCTTCGGCTACCTGGTCGCCAACCCGGCGCTCGCGGGCAGGGTCCGCGCGATGCTGCCCAAGTGGAACCTCAACTCCTTCGCCGAGCACGTGGTGTTCATGCTGAAGGAGCACGGGGCCGAGTACGCGCAGAGCCTGCTGCAGGTGCGCCGCGACCGCCTGGAGATGGCCAGCCACCTCTCCGCGCTCCCCGGGCTCACCGTCTATCCGTCCCAGGGCAACTTCCTGTTCGTACGCCTTCCCGTCGGAGCCGAGGGCACCGTGGTCCGGGACCGGCTGCTCACCGAGCACCGGATCCTGGTCCGCGAGTGCGGCAACAAGATCGGCTCCTCCAGCCGCTTCCTGAGACTCGTGGTGCGCCCCCAGGTCGACGTGCGTCGCCTGGTGTCCGGCCTGGAGCAGGTGCTCTACGGGGCCAGGAGGGGAACCGCCGTACCCGAGCTGGGCGCCGGGACCAGCTACAGCTCGGGTACGGCGGCGATCGACCGGCTGATGAGCGAGACCAACGGGGCCGGTCTGCGTGGGCTCGACGCCCAGGCCATGGCCGCGGCCGTCCCCGCTCCGGCCGTCGGCACCGGCATGCCGCTCCCCGCCGCCGTGCAGCCCGGCGCCGGGATGCCGATGCCGGCGGCAGCCCAGCGCGCCCCCGCACCCGCCCCGGTGCCGGCACAGACGCCCATGCCCGCCCCGGTGCCGCCACAGACGCCCGCGCCGGCGCCGATACCCGTGCCGGTGCCGGCGCCCGCGCCGATGCCGGTCCAGCAGCCGATGGTCCCGGCGCCCGCACCGCAACCGGCTGCGCGGCCGGGCCCGGTTCCGATGCCCGCCGTCCCGGCGGCCGCGGCCGCCGTCGCGCCCACCCCGCCCGGTGTCCCGGCGCGCGGCGGTCTCACCGCGGCCCAGGTACGGGGCATGACGGCCCCGGCCCCCGCCACCGGCCTGACCCCGGCCCCGGCAACGGGCTGGCCGAACGCCCAGAGCTGGCCGAACGCGGCGGGAATGGGACAGGCGGGCTAGCGCTGCGCCCGAGGCCGGCCGCGGGGCGGCCGGCCCGGCGGCCGGTGGAGCACTAGTGCTTCGGGCACTGCTGCCACGCCAGGTGGTAGACCGTGCTGATGTCCCCGTCGGTGGAGTCCATCGTCATGAAGCTGACCTTGCCGGGGTTGGCGCTGCCCGCGTTCACCCTCAGTTCGGTGTTGATGTTGAAGTTGCGCAGCACACCGCAGGGCGCCCAGACCAGTTGGGCCCAGTCGGTGGTGTCGGTGACCTGCCAGTCGTCGTTGTAGGCCCCGCCGAAGGGGTGGGTCCGCGGCACGGTGCTCGAGGACCCCTGGAAGTAGTACGAGGCCTTCTGCGTGGCGGTCGCGCCGGGCTGGAGCGAGAGGAAGCCCCGGTAGTCCGCCTGGGCCACGGCGTAGGTGAAGCCCTGCGGGACATGGACCACCAGGTTGAGCTGGCAGTTCTTGCGGAAGGCCGTGGGGTCGGAGTTGCCGCCGGCCTGGGCGAGGTAGTCGCTGTACGTCACCGTGAAGGCCGTGTTGTCCGGCGAGACCGCCACGGCGGCCGTACCCGCCGGGCAGCCGGAGCCGTTCACCGTGGCCACGTCGATGACGATCTTGTCCGGAGGCGGGTCGTCGAACACGGAGGACGGGTTCTGGGTGGGCAGGGCGGTAGTGAGGAGAGCGGCGACGGCGCCGCTCAGGAGGAGTCCACCAGCCATGGTTTCTCCCGGTTGAGTGGGTGGGGGGTTCGGCCTCCGCCCCTCCGTTCAACCTTGAAGAAACTGTGTGGAACCTGTGAAGGGAGAGGAGGCGAGGGAATCGTAGGAAGCCCCGCTCCGGCCCGACAGGGCGAACTCAGGCCATTCACACCGGGGTTTTCACGGGTTCTCCCAGGCCGCCGGTTCGGCGGCCAACGCACGGACCGGCTCGGGCAGCGTGTCCGCCGCGAGGTCGGCGAGCGTGACGCCCTCCAGGATCCGGCGGACGTTGGCGCGCAGGGCGATCCACAGGGGCAGCAGCGGCCGGGCCGTGCCGGTGTAGGCGAGGCCGGTCGGGCGTTCGCCGCGCACCGAGACGATGGGGCCGTCGACACCCCGGATGACGTCCGCGACCGTGATCGCCGCCGCGTCCCGGGCGAGCCGGTAGCCGCCGCCCCCGCCACGCCGGCTGTCGACGATCCCGGCGCGCCGCAGATCGCCCAGGATCCCCTCCAAAAACTTGTGCGGGATGTCCTGCACGGCGGCGATCTCCTCCGCCTTCACCGGGCCGCCATCCTGCCGTACGGCCAGCTCCAGAACCGCCCGTACCGCGTAATCCGCCCGTGCCGAGATCCTCATGCGTCCATTGTGGGGCGTACCTCCATGGACAATGGCCGCACCCGCGCCCCGTAAGATCGCCCGGGAGGATCCACCTTGGCGCTCAGCAGACGTAACTTCAGTGCCCTGGCCGGTTCGGCCGCGCTCGGCCTCGCGCTGGGCGGCAGCGGCGGACCCGGTGCGCCTTCGGCGTACGCGGGCGGAAGTGTGCCGACCGGACCCCCGCCCGCCCCGCCGGGCGCCGACGGCAGGCGGCACACCGTCGGGTACGACCGCTACTCCCTGATCGTGGACGGCAGGCGGCTGGTGGTGTGGTCCGGTGAGCTGCATCCGTTCCGGCTGCCGAGCCCGTCCCTGTGGCGGGACGTGCTGCAGAAGATGCGGGCCCACGGCTACAACGCCGTCAGCATCTACGTGGCCTGGAACTACCACTCCCCCGCCCCCGGCCGGTACGACTTCACCGGCGTCCGGGACCTGGACCTGTTCCTGCGCACGGCCGCCGAGACGGGGCTGTACGTCATCCTGCGGCCCGGTCCGTACATCAACGCCGAGGTCGACGGCGGCGGCTTCCCGGGCTGGCTGACCGCCACGAAGGGCACCGCCCGCACCGCAGATCCGACCTATCTGTCGTACGTGGACGAGTGGTTCACGCAGGTCGACCGGATCGCCCGGGAGCATCTGTTCACGCAGGGCACCGGCACGGTCCTGCTCTACCAGATCGAGAACGAGTACGACGCCCACGTCACCGAGGCCACCGGCCGCACCTACATGTCCCACCTGTACCGGAAGGTGCGCTCGGACGGCATCGACGTCCCGCTGTTCCACAACGACAAGGGCCGCAACGGCTACTGGGTGCCCGGGTCCTTCGGCACCGGCGGGGAGCGGGGTGGCTGGCTGTACGGGTTCGACGGCTATCCGTCGCCCTCCAAGACCCCGCCGGACTGGGGGCACTACGGGCCCGGCGGGACGAAGGGCGGGGCCACCGCCTCGCCGTCCACGCCCGGATTCGTGCCGGAGTTCGGCGGCGGCTGGTTCGATCCGTGGGGCGGGGCCGAGTTCGACGGCAAGGGGTACGCCGAGTCGCGGCGCACCCGGGACGCGGCCTACGAGCGCCGCTTCTACCTGACCAACCTCGCCAACGGGCTCACCCTGCACAACGTGTACATGACCTTCGGCGGGACGTCGTGGGGATGGCTGCCCGCACCCGTCGTCTACACCTCCTACGACTACGGCGCCGCCATCGACGAGGGCCGCGGCGTCACCGCCAAGATCGCGCCGATGCACCAGATCGGGCACCTGCTCCAGCGCGTGCCCGACTTCGCCAGGCTGGACCGCGCGGCGGAGGTGACGGCGGCGGGCCTGAAGGTGTACCACCTGGCCAACCCGGACACCGGCGCCCACGTGTACATCGCCCGCAACGACGGCACGGACGACGTCACCACCGAACTGCCGACCGACGCCGGCGACCTGCGGATCACCGTGCCCGGCAGGGATGCCAGACTGCTGGCCACCGGGCTGTCCCTGGGCAGGCGGACCCTGAAGTACTCGACCGCCCAGCCCGTGCTGTGCCTGACGGCCGGCCGGCGGGACATCGCCCTGTTCTCCGGGCGGCACGGCGACATGGCGGACCTGGTGCTGAAGTGCCCGGCCGAGCCGAGCGTCCAAAGGCTGGACCCGGAGGCCGCCTGGGTCTACGACCGCGGCGAGCTGCATGTGAACGCGCCCCTCGGCGAGGCCGGGCTGACCCGCGTCCTGGTGCAGAAGGGCGAGAGCGAGACCCCGCTGCTGCTGCTCTTCGCCGACGACGCCACCGCCGTACGGATGTTCCCCTACGACACCCCGTCCGGGACCCTGCTGGTGTACGGACCGAAGCTGCTGCGCCACGCCGAGGTGCGCGGTTCGGAGGTCCACCTGACGGGTGACGTCACCGAGGCGACGGCGGTGGAGGTGTGGGGCCCGCGCGGGATCGACACCCTGGTCTGGAACGGACGCGCCCTGCCCACCCGGGTCACCGGCTCCGGCAGCCTGATGAGCACCGGGCCGCTGCCGGCCGTCCCCGAGGTGCGGCTGCCCGAGCTGGGCGGCTGGCGGATGCGGACGGAGAACCCGGAGGCGGGCCCGAGCTTCGACGACTCGACGTGGCAGGTCGCCGGCAGGACGTCGTCGTACAGCAGCACGGCGGTGCCGGACGGCGGGCCGGTGCTGTTCGCCGACGACTACGGTTTCCACTACGGGGACGTCTGGTACCGGGGATCCTTCACCGACTCCAGCGGCCTGGAGGAGATCTCGCTCGCCTACAGCACCGGTACGCAGGGCCTGCTGATGGCGTGGCTGGACGGCGAACCGCTGGGCACGCACCGGATGCCGGTGCCGGACAAGTCCACCGTCCGCCAGGGCAGCTGGGCCGGCACGGCCGTCCTCCCGGTACGGCGGCGGCTGCGCTCCCCCGGCCGCCATGTGCTGTCGGTCCTCGTCCGCCGCATGCAGCACGACCAGGACGGCAAGGCGCTCGACACCCACAAGGTGGCCCGCGGACTGACCTCGGCCTCCTGCACGGGGGCGGACCCGGACGTCACCTGGCGCATCCAGGGCGAGGCGGCCGCGGACCCGGTGCGCGGCCCGATGAACAACGGCGGGCTGTACGGGGAGCGGGAGGGCTGGCATCTGCCCGGCTTCCCGGACCGGGACTGGGAGGCGGTCACCTTCCCGCGGAGCCCCCGCTACCAGGGGGTGACGTGGTACCGGACCACCTTCCGGCTGTCGGTGCCGGCCGACGTCGACGCCTCGATCGGCCTGACCCTGGAGGACGACCCGTACCGCGCCTACCGGGCGCAGATCTTCCTCAACGGCTGGAACATGGGCCAGTACATCAACGACGTCGGCCCGCAGCACACCTTCGTCCTGCCCAACGGCATCCTGCGCACCCGGGGCACCAACACCCTCGCACTGGCGGTCCTCTCGGAGTTCACCACGCTGTCCGGCCCCGGCCGGGTGAGCCTGACCCTGCTGGGCAGCGCGGCCGGCGGGGTGCCGGTGACCCCGGTGCCCTCCCCCGGCCGCTGACCCCGCGGGGCCCGCGCGCCGGGTGGTTCCGTGTTGAACGAGCGTCACGGGACCACATGACGCGGACACTTCCGGGCGCGTACGCTCGGACCGGCCGCAGACCGCGGTGGGAAGGGAGACCGATGAGCTTCGGCGGCGCGCGGGAACGGGCAGCACGCCTGGCCGTACGGCTGCGGCGCTCCCGCTCGGGCCCCGCGATGCGCTCCCTGGCCGGCGACCTCGCCGCCGCGGTCCGGGCCCGGACCCGTTCGCCCGACGGGGTGAGGCAGTTGGGCCGGGCGCTGTGCGAGGAGATGAGCGCGCTGCGCGGCGGCCGGCCGGTGGAGCTGCGCTTCGAACGCTTCCCGGACGAGATCGAGGTCACCGGGCTCTGCGTGGAGTTCGCCGACTTCGACCTGGTCATCGTGGAGGAGCGGGCCGAGGCCGTACAGCAACTGGTCATCCTCGGCCACGAGCTGTGGCATCTGCACGCCGGGCACCGGCATCACCACCAGGCCGGGGCGGCGGCGGTCCGTGCCTTCGCCGAGACGCCCGGCTGGCGGGACATGGCACTGACGGTGGCCGCCCGCAACGGCTCCCGCGAGGCCGACGAGGCCGAGGCGGACGACTTCGGGCACCGGCTGGCCGCCCTGTTCCGGTCCCAGGTGACCGGCTCGGACGAGGTGGCCCCGCCGAGTCCCGCGCAACGCATCCTCGGCTACCGCGGACGGGGAGTGGCCGCGCGGTGACCGGGCTGGCCCTCGAACCCTCGGCCTTCCTGGACCGGTTCTACATCTCCTTCTGGATCCCCACCGCACTGCTCACCGTCGCCCTGGCGATCAAGCTGCCCTCGATCATCCGGCTGTGGCGGGACCCGCTGATGCGCGCGGTCGGCGGACTGCTGCTGCTCGCCTGCGCGGTGTTCGTGTTCTGCACGCCGTCCATGATCGCCCGGATGAACCGGCTGACCGGCGTGCCCAACTTCTCGGCACCCTTGTGCTACTCGCTCATCACCGCGCTGTCCGGCGCGTGCCTGCTGCTGATCGTCACCTGGCGCAACGGCCTGGCCGACCGCTCGGCGGCCGGCCGGCACGCGCTGCGCCGGGTGGTCCGGGTGTACTCCGGGGTGATCGTCGCGCTGTGGGCGCTGTTCCTGCTCGCCGACGTGCCCGTGGAGCGGATCCGGGACCTGGACACGTACTACGCCGACACTCTCTTCATGCGCGAGGAGATCCTGCTCTACCTCGTCGCACACGGCGTGGCCTGTCTGGTCACCTCCCGGCTCATCTGGAACTGGGCGCACACCGACGGCCTGGACGCCTGGCTGCGCTGGGGGCTGAAGCTGCTGGGCGCCGGTTACGCGCTGAACCTGATCTTCAACGGGTCGAAGCTGACCGCCGTCGTCGCGCACTGGTGCGGCGGGGACCTGGACTGGCTGAGCACGAACCTGGCACCGCCGGTCGCCTCGCTGGCGGCCATCCTGGTCGCGGCCGGCTTCATCCTGCCGCACGCGGGCCAGTATCTGCACGACCGCTGGCGGGTGCGGCTCGCCCACCGCGAACTGGGCAGGCTGTACCGGCTGATGCGGGCCGCGGCCGGCGAAGGGGTGCCGTTCGTGCTGCGGGCCACGCCGGAGCTGCGGCTGACCCGGCGCGAGACGTTCATCCGGGACGCGCTGCTGCCGCTGGCCCGGCACATCGACACGGGCCTCGGCAGCCGCTCCTACGACGCCGCGCTCGTCCTCGGCCATCCACCGGAGCGGGCACGCGCGCTGGCCGCCGCGGTGGGCATCCTGGCCGCCCTCGACGGCAACGCCGCCCGGTCGCCGGACCCGGCGCCCGGGTCCGACCCCACGAGCCTGCTCCGCGAGATCACCGCCATCTCCCGCGCGTTGCGCCACCGCACGGACATCACTGCGATCCGGGCCCTGGCCACGCTGGAGAAGGACACGGCCGCCAGGGTCGCGTAGGCGGCGGAAGCGGCCGGCCCGGCCCCGGTCAGCCCTGGAACGCCGGTTGGGGCAGGCCCCGGCCCGCGCCGGGCAGGACCAGCAGGGCGCCCGCGAGGGGGTGCGGAGCCGAAAGGCCGGTGCGGGCCGTCGTCACGTACAGGTCGGTCAGGCCGGGGCCGCCGAACGCGCAGGCCGTCGTCCGCCGTGTCGGCAGGGTGATCACCCGGTCCAGTGCACCGGCGGGCGTGTAGCGGCGCACCGCTCCCCCGTCCCACAGCGCCACCCACACGCACCCGTCCGCGTCGACCGTGAGGCCGTCCGGGAAGCCCGCGCCCTCCTCGATCTCCGTCAGCGGGCGGCGGTTGCGCACACCGTCCTCGTCGTGGTCGAAGACGTCCACGCGACGCGTGGGGGAGTCGACGTAGTACATCAGCCGGCCGTCCGGACTCCAGCCGGTGCCGTTGCCGACCGTGACGTCCGGCAGGACCGTGCGCACGGTGCCGTCGCCCGTCAGCCGGGACAGCGTGCCGCCGCCCGGCGCCTCGTCGTAGCGCATCGTGCCCGCCCAGAGGGAACCGTCCGGGGCCACCGCCGCGTCGTTGGCGCGGCGGCCGGCGACCGGCTCGTGGTGCAGCCAGCGGAAGCCGCCGTCGGGGTCCAGCAGGCCCACGCCGTCCCGGAGGCCGAGCACCAGGCCGCCGCCCGCCCGGGGCTTGGCCGCGCCGACGTGCTGCTCGGTCGTACCCACCGTACGCCGGCCCGTGCCGGGGTCGTAGGTGTGCACGCGCATGCCCAGGATGTCGAGCCAGATCAGCCGGCCGGACGCCGCGTCCCAGGTGGGACCCTCGCCCAGCGCCGCCTCGGCCCGCACCGCCACCTCGTACACCGTCATGCCGTACCCCGGTGGCCCAGCCGCCCCGACAGCTCGGCCGCGCCGTGTACGGCGAGCCGTTCCAGCTCCGCCCGGCGCTCCTCGCTCCAGCGGATCATGGGCACGGAGATGGACAGGGCGGCGACGACCTGGCCGGTGCGGTCGCGGACCGGCGCGGCCACGCAGGAGACGTCCGGGTTGGACTCGCGGCTCTCCACCGCGATGCCCCGCTGCCGGATCCCCGCCAGGGCCGCACGCAGCGCGGCGGGCTCGGTGATGCTGTTCGGGGTCATCGCGGCCAGCTCGGCGCCGTCCGGGATGCGTGCGGCCAGCTCCCGCTCCGGCAGCGCGGCCAGCAGCATCTTGCCGACGGAGGTGCAGTGGGCGGGGAGCCGCCGGCCGGCCGCCGAGACCATCCTGACGGCGTGCGTGGAGTCGACCTTGGCGATGTAGATGACGTCGGTGCCCTCGAGGACGGCCACGTGCACCGTCTCGTCGCAGGTCTCGGCGACCGAGCGGGCCACCTGCTGGCCCTCGGCGGCGAGGTCGAGCTGCTCGGCGTAGCGGCTGCCGAGCTGGTACGGGCGTACGCCGAGCCGGTAGCGTCCGGGCTGGCCGGGCACCGGCACGATGTACGAGCGGGCGGCGAGCGTGGTGACCAGCTCGTGCACGGTGGTGCGCGGCAGCTGCAGCCTGCGCACGATGTCGGGGGCGGAGAGCGTCCCGTCCCCGTCGAGGAACAGCTCGAGAATGTCGAGAGCCCGGGTCACGGCAGGCACGAGGCGTCCCACGGCCGGCCCCCTCCCTATGTTCGAGATATCAACAACCGATCGGTATCGCGAACACAGGCTAGTCAGGGAAGGGCGCGCGGGGCAATGGCCGGGTACCGGACCCGCGCCCGCGGGCACCATGGATGCCATGCATCTCGACTTCCAGCTGGTGCTGCTGCGCCGCATGGCCGACCACAACCCGGATCTGGTGGAGGACGCCCGCCGACGGCTCGGGGCGTCGGTCGCGGACCTGCGGGAGACCAACAAGCGCTGGCAGGCGATGGTCCGTTCGGCGCGGTCGCGGTCCGCCGCCGCCCGGTACCGTTCGGTGCTCGGCGAGCCGGAGGCCGTCGTACCGCGCCGCATCGGCGACATGACCTGCGAGGCCCGCCGGTGGCCCGTGTCCCTCTGGCCCGACCTGCGTTTCGAGGTGCTCGTCGGACCCGACGGGGCGGTGTGGAACGAGTGGCTGGTGCGGGCACCGGGCGCGCCGCCCCCCGCCCTGGCCACCCTGGACGACCTCGTCCCCTGGTCCTGCACGGTGGACGAGGCCGCCCGCGCCTTCGCCCCGGCCCGCCCGCTGGAGGGCACGGCGCCCACCCGGTGGGGGCTCGCCTTCACGGCACCCGGACGGGACGGCGTACGGCACGAGGTGGTCGCCGAGTTCACCTGGGGACTGCTCCAGCGGACGGCGGTCGTCACGTGACCGTCCGCCGAGGTGCGGGCCGTCCGCCCGCGCTAACCGGGTACGGCCGTCGCCAGGATCGCCTCGGTCACGCGGGGCAGGGAGTCCGGGTGGAGCCACAGGAACCAGTTCGGCTCGACCAGCTCCAGCTCCATCAGCAGGGGTTCGCCGTCCTCCCCGTCGACGAGGTCCACGCGGGCGTACAGCAGCCCGCTCCCGCCGGGTACGGCCGCCAGGGCCCGCTCGGCCACGGCGAGTTCCGCGTCCGTAGGCCGCCACGGCCGCAGGTCCGGGTGAGCCCACTTGTCGGCGTCGTAGGGCGTGCCGGGCGTGAGGACGGCGCCCTTGCGGCTGGCGTGCAGCAGGCGGCCGCCGATGAACTGCAGCGCGCGCTCCCCGCTGACGTCGATGCCGCGCACGTAGGGCTGCACCATCGCGGTCAGCCCCTCCGCATGCATCCGCGCGAGCTGCCGTAGTGCCGTGTCGTGCTCGGCGGGGGTGTAGCGGGCGGCGTACCGGGCGCCCGCGCCGGAGGTCGGCTTGACGACGTACTCGTGACCGGCGGGCAGGTCGGCGGGCTCGCCCGGCGCGATGTAGCGCGTGGGGACGGTGGGCACGCCGGCCGCCGCCAGTTCGCCCAGGTACCGCTTGTCGGTGTTCCAGCGCACCACCGGGGCCGGGTTGGCGATCCGGGTCAGCGCGCCGACCCGCTCCACCCAGGCCGCGAACTCCCCGGCGCGCCAGCTGTAGTCCCAGGTGGAGCGGATGACGACGAGGTCGTAGCCACCCCAGTCCGCGTCCGGGTCGTCCCAGTACCGCGCCTCCGCCTCGGCACCCGCGGCCGTGAGCGCCCGCACCAGCACGGGCAGATCGGTGTCCGCGCTCGGCTCGGCTCCGGGGTCGTACGTGGCGAGGGCGATGCGGGGCACGTCGGAACTCCCTGTCGTACGGCGGTTCGATCAGCGACGAGGTTAACAACCGCCACCGGTACCGGGACAGCGCATGCCCCGCACCGGGGCATCCGGCGCCGCGGGCCGGCGAGCCGCGGATCACGGCACGGTCGTGGCGGCGAGGCTCCTGGTGTAGGAAGGGTGCTGTCGTCACCGATGGCCGACGGTGGGTCGGCGGTAAGGAGTGCGTCACGTGTCCTCCCTCTTCCCCGCGCTGGTGGAAGGTCCGGGCGAACGGGTCGCCCTGCGGTTCGGCGAGCGGTCGGCGACGTACGGCGCGCTCGCCGGGGCCGCCGGTGCGCTGGCCGGGCGGCTGCGGGGCAGCGGCCGGGTCGCCGTGTGGGCCACCCCGGAGCTGGAGACCGCCGTCGCGGTGACGGGCGCGCTGCTCGCCGGGGTGGCCGCGGTACCGCTGAACCCCAAGTCGGGCGAGAAGGAGCTGGCGCACATCCTGTCCGACAGCGCGCCGCCCCTCGTCCTGATCGCCCCGGGCACCGAACTCCCCTCAGCCCTCGGACACTTGGAGCGCATCGAGGTCGACGTCCACGCGTCCGGCGCGGTCCCCGGCGCACCGGTGCCCGACGGCGACCCGGCGCTGATCGTCTACACCTCCGGTACCACCGGCCCGCCCAAGGGCGCGGTGCTCCCGCGCCGGGCGCTCGCCACGACCCTGGACGCGCTCGCCGACGCCTGGCAGTGGACCGGGGACGACGTGCTGGTGCACGGGCTGCCGCTGTTCCATGTGCACGGTCTCGTGCTGGGCGTGCTCGGTCCCCTTCGGCGCGGCGGGTCGGTGCGGCACCTGGGGCGGTTCAGTACCGAGGGAGTGACACGGGAGCTGAACGCCGGCGCGACCATGCTCTTCGGGGTGCCGACGATGTACCACCGCATCGCCGAGGAGCTGCCACGGGACCCGGAGCTGGCCGCCGCGCTCGGCCGGGCCCGGCTGCTGGTCTCGGGCTCGGCCGCGCTGCCCGTGCACGACCACGAGCGCATCGCGGCGGCGACCGGGCGGCGGGTGATCGAGCGGTACGGCATGACCGAGACCCTGATGAACACCAGTGTCCGGGCCGACGGGGAGGCCCGGGCCGGCACGGTCGGGGTGCCCCTGCCGGGCGTGGAGCTGCGGCTGGTCGAGGAGGACGGCACGCCGATCGCCGGGTACGACGGGGAGAGCGTCGGCGAGATCCAGGTGCGCGGCCCCAACCTGTTCACCGCGTACCTGAACCGGCCCGACGCCACGGCCGCCGCGTTCACGGCGGACGGCTGGTTCCGCACCGGGGACATGGCGGTGCGCGAGCCGGACGGGTACGTGCGGATCGTCGGGCGCAAGGCCACCGACCTGATCAAGAGCGGCGGTTACAAGATCGGGGCGGGTGAGATCGAGAACGCGCTGCTGGAGCACCCGGGGGTGCGCGAGGCCGCGGTCACCGGGGAGCCGGACGCCGACCTGGGCGAACGGATCGTGGCCTGGATCGTCCCGGCCGACCCGCAGGACCCGCCCACGGCCGAGGAGTTGGCGGACCACGTGGCCCGGCGGCTGGCCCCGCACAAGCGGCCCCGGGTCGTCCGGCACCTGGACGCGCTGCCCCGCAACGACATGGGGAAGATCATGAAGCGGGCCCTGGCGGATGTCTGAGCGACGGTCGGCACGCGAGATCCTGGCCCTCCTCTCGGACGCCGGGAGCCGGGCGGAGATCCCGCGCGCCGGCAGGCGCCAGCGGCCGGACGGCCCCCTCGGCTGGCGGGGGTACGACGCCTCGCGCGAGCGTGCCGCCGAGCGCACCGGCGAGGAGGAGTCGGTCGTCAGCGCCGTCGCGGACGTCGACGGCACCCGGGCCGTGCTGATCGTCTTCGAGTTCGGATTCCTGGGCGGCTCGCTGGGTGAGCGCACCGGGGACCGGCTGGAGGCGGCGTACGGGTATGCCCGGGAACACCGGCTGCCGGTCGTGCCGCTGATCGCGACCGGGGGCAGCCGGATGCAGGAGGGCATGATCGCGCTGACCCAGCTGCAGCGGGTGGCCCGGCAGTCGGCGCTCACCCGGGAGGCGGGGCTGCCCCAGATCGCGGTACTGCGGGACCCGACGACGGGCGGCGGCTGGGCCACGCTCGGCGCGGGCGCGGACGTCGTCCTGGCCCTGCCCGGCGCCCAGGTGGGCTTCGCCGGCTCCCGGGTCCGGCCGCCGGACGCCGATCCGGCCGCGTACACGGCCGAGGCCCAGGTGGCCGCGGGCTCGGCGGACGCGGTGGTGGATCCGGCGGAACTGAAGAAGGTGCTGGGGTCCTGGCTCCGGCTGCTGTCCCGGGAGCCCCGGACCCGGCCCGGCACACCGGCCCGGCACGGCGCGCCGGCCGGGGTGGTCGCCGAGGCCGCTCCCGTTCCGGGGGCCCTCGGGAGTGGCGGTCTGCCCGCCACCGGCTGGGACGCCGTCCGCCGCGCCCGCGCACCGGGACGGCCGCGCGCCCAGGCCTATCTGGACGCCTACTTCACGCACCGCCTCGCCATCAGCGGTGACCGGTGCGGCGGCAGCGACCCCGACGGCATGCTCTGCGGGTTCGGTGAGCGGGACGGCCGTACCGTGGCGTTCGCGGCCCAGACCGGCGTGGCGACCCGGCCCGCCGGGTACCGCACCGCGGCCCGGCTGATCCGGCTGGCGGACCGGCTCGGCATCCCGGTGCTGACCCTGGTGGACACCCCGGGCGCCGCGAGCGACGCGGAGGCGGAGCGGCAGGGTGCCGGAGCGGCGATCGCCGAGGTGTTCGGGGCGGTGGCCGCCGCCCGGGTCCCCCTCACCACGCTCGTCGTCGGCGAGGGCGGCTCCGGCGGGGCGCTCGCGCTGGCCGCTCCCGGCAACACCTGGGCCACGCCGGACAGTTACTTCTCGGTGATCGCCCCGGAACTCGCGGCGGCCATCCTCAAGCGCCCGCCGCGGGAGGTGGAGGCGACCGCCGGACAGCTGCGGATCCGGCCGCAGGACCTGGTGGAGCTGGGGGTGGTCCGGGGTGTCGTCGGCCACGCGGACCGCCCCCCGCCCGAGGTCACTTCACCGGCACCGCCCGGATGATCTCCTGGGTGACCGAGCCGCCCCCGTCGTCGTGGGCCGAGGCCCGCAGCGAGACGGAGCCGGCGGTGCGCGGCACGGTCAGCGTGCCACGCCAGGAGGTCCCGGCGCCGGCGGTGAGCCGGACCTGCCGCCAGGTGGCGCCGTCGTCGTACGACACCTCCAGCCTGCCGCCGCCGAGTCCGCCGGTGCCGGCGGCGTGCGCCACGTACGCGGCGCCGAGCGTGACCGGTGTCCGCCGGCCGCCGCGCACGGCGCCCGTGAGATCGGTGCCGACGTCGTAGGCGAGGTTGATCAGCGGCAGGTACGTCCAGTGATCCTCCGGGGTGGCCGCCGAGCGGAAGGTCCACTCGGTGTGGCCCTCCGTGGCGAGCTTCCAGCGGTCGGCGTCGAGCGCGGTGTCGGTGACGACCTGGTAGGTGTGCTCGTCGGCGGGCGCGTCCCACACGTAGGCGGCGGAGCCGGTCCCCTCGTCGACCAGCGTGCCGTCGAGACGGACGGCGGTGGTCTGGTGCATCCCGCTGTCCTCGCTCCACACGTCGCCGAAGCCGGTGTGGTCGGGCCCGGAGTCGCCCCAGCCGGGGGTGTTCAACTGGATCTGGTTCCCGGAGCGTTGCTGGCCCCAGCCGAGCCCGGTGCCCAGCCACGGATGCCACACCGGCCGGAACCAGTCCAGCGCCGGCCGGGTGCCGCCCTCGTAGCGGACCAGTCCGCTGCGTTCCTCCAGCGCGCCGTCGCCGGCCGTGACGGACTCGTGCCACAGCTGGCCGGGGCCGGTGGAGACGTAGTCCGTGCGCTCGGCGGGCAGCGCGACGCGCTCCTGGAAGCCGAGGCCGACGGGGAAGGTGTCGGTGATCGAGTACCGGAACTCGCCGCCGCCGGCCGGTTGCGCCGAGTGGAACCCGACGTGCGCGGCGGCCAGTCGGTGCCGTGACGGCGTGAAGGCGAGGGACCGGTCGGGGATCGCTCCCCGGTGGCCCTCGGAGAGGTCGTACACGTACGGCGAGTCGGCCGTGCCGGTCATGTCGACCCGGCCGGCCGCGCGCAGCCGGGCCGCGTCGGCCGTGTCCACCGTGGCGATCTGCAGGGGCCGGTCGGCGTTGTCGTCCGTGCCCCACCAGGCCATCAGCCGGCCGGGCCGGTCGTCCGTCACGAACAGTGCCCTGGCGCCCGCCTCCTGGGCGGCCCGGGCGAGCGCGGCCGGGTCGGCGCCGTCGGCGAGGCGGGCGAGCACGGCCTTGCCGGACACTCCGGTGAGGGGTCCGTCGCCGGCGTCCACGAGGGGCAGCCGCGTGCGGCCCTCGATCAGGGTGCCGCCCGCCTGGACGGTCGCGTCGCCGACCCCGTCGACCTCCAGCATCGGCTTGGCCAGCCGCCACACGGTCCGGTACTCGAAGTCGCCCCGGGTCACCTTCTCGGTGGGGGCGGCGAAGACGCTGTCGTAGGTGAGGGGCACCTGGACCGCGCCGAACAGGTCGGCGCCGTTCGCCTTGCGGTCGTACTCCATGAGGAGCTGGCGGGTCTCGGTGCGCCGGTCCACGTGCGCACCGATCTCGCGCAGGGTGCGGCCGTCCAGGGTGACTTCGCGGTCCCGGTCGAGGGTGATCTCGGGGGCGGCGAGGAAGCCGAGGCCGAGGGAGTCCGCGCCGTGGCTGCCGTGCACGTCGAGGAAGGAGGTGAGGGAGTAGGTGCCGGGCTCCAGGCGCAGTTCGAGCGTGCCGGAGTCGCCGACCCGGGCGGGCTCGGGGTCCTGGCCCGCGGCGAGCCGCTGCACGGCGAGGTCGGCGGCGGTGGGCGCGCCGGCCCGGTCCCTGACGTGGACGGTGAGCGTGTACCGCTCCTCCTCCTTGACCAGTCCGAACGCCGTGTGCGCGATCGTGGCTCCGGCCGGGTCGGCGGCCACGATCTGCCCGCTGGTCCGGCCGGCCGGTGCCTTGGCCGCGTCGCCGGTGACGGTGGTGGAGGCGGTGCCGTGGGCGGGGACGGTGAGGGAGGTGTCGGCGAGGGTGGCGGCACCTTCCGGCGCACCCCGTACGGACAGCTTCAACGCGACCGGTTCCGAGGCGGTGTTGGTGTAGGTGACGGTCCGGGTGACGGGCTCGTCCGTGCCGTACGGCCAGCGGTGGAAGCCGAGGTCGGCGCTGCCGGTGGCGGTGACCTTCGCGCGCACCGCGTCCGGGACGCTGACCCGGCCCGCGCCCAGGGTGTAGGCGGAGGCGTCCAGTTGCGCGGAGGTGGACAGCAGGGCGTCCTTCAGCCGGGCGCCGGTCCAGTCGGGATGTTCCTGGGCGAGCAGGGCCGCCACGCCGGCGACGTGCGGGGTCGCCATGGAGGTGCCGCTCATGACCGTGTAGGGGCCGCTGCCGGCGACGAGCTGGGAGCGGGCGGCGAGGATGTCGACGCCGGGGGCCGAGAGGTCGGGCTTCAGGGCGTTGTCACCGTAGCGGGGGCCGGCGCTGGTGAAGTAGGCCGCACGGTCGTCGCCGTCCACCGCGCCCACGGTGAGGGCCGAGTCGGCGGCACCGGGCGAGCCGATGGACGACGGGGCGCCGGTGTTGCCCGCCGCGACGACGAAGAGCGCGCCGGTCTCCTTCGAGAGGGTGTTCACCGCCTCGGCCATCGGGTCGGTGCCGTCGCTGGGTTCGGTGGAGCCGAGGCTCATGGAGACGATCCTGGCGTGCACGTCCCGGGCCGCCCACTCCATGCCGGCGATGATCTGGGACTCGCTGCCCGAGCCCTCGTCGCCGAGCACCTTGCCGACGGCCAGCGTCGCGTCCGGCGCGACCCCCTTCTCCTTGCCGCCGGACGCCGTTCCGCTGCCGCCGACCGTGGAGGTGACGTGGGTGCCGTGGCCGTTGCGGTCGGCGACCTCCTGCCCCTCGACGAAGCTCCTGGTGGTGGCGACCCGGTCCGTCAGGTCGGGGTGGGTCCGGTCGACGCCGGTGTCGAGGACGGCGACCGTGACGCCCTTTCCGGTGAGTCCCGCGTCCCAGCCGGCCGGGGTGCCTATGTGGGCGTTGCTCTCGGCCATGTCGGCCTCGACCCGGCCGTCGAGCCACACCTTGCCGACGGCTCCGCCCCGGGTGAACGACCGCCAGAAGGCGGGGCCCTTGGCCGCCTCGACGGCGGCTCCGCGCAGGCTGGCCAGCGTGCGGGTCTTCTCGGTACCGGCCGGGGCCGCCGTCCGTGCGCCCTTCGCGTACGTCACGATCAGCGGCAGCGCGTCCGCCTTCGCGTCCGTCAGCCCCTGCCGGATCAGCCCGCTCACGTCGAACAGCCGCCGGTCCAGGGTCCCGGCCCGCAGATACGGCAGCGCCTCGTCCGGTACGACGGTGAGCCGGCCGCCCGCCACCTGCGTGCGTACGGCGCCGGTGGCGCCGGGCGGCCGCCGCACGGTGACCGTCCGCCTCCCGTGCCCGAGGCCGGTGACGGTCACCCGGTCGCCGGTGACGAGGGTGACGGTGGTGGCGGTGGTCGGGGCGTCCTGGGTGATGCGGGCGGCCACGGTCGCCTGCCGTGCGGCCGCCGTGCCGCCCGGCGGCAGGACGCTCAACAGCCCCGCCGCCAGCAGAGCGGTACCGCGTCCGCCTGCTCCTCGTCCTCGGCTCATCCACGCCTCTTCTCGTACGGGTCGAGTGGGTCGCGTGCTGCGAAGAGTGTCGGGCAGCGGGTGTGACGGCGATGCCGAACGGACGTGGCGGGTTGGCGCAGTGGCGGGTTCTCGCCAGTCTCGGCGGATGTCGCGCCACTGGCCTACAAAAAAGTGACACCCGAAGCACCGTCCGTAACATGGAAGTTGGTCATGTGTCAGGTACGACGGGGGAGCGAGCGGCGCCATGGACGGTTTGCTGGAGTTCAAGACCGAGGACGGGGCGCTCGTCGTGGTGGAGGACGCCGGTGCCAGACCCGGCGCCCGCCTCGTCTCGCGCGGTGACGGGCCGGCGCAGGCGGCCCGCACCTTCGAGGGAGCGCTGGAGGGGGTACGCGGGGCGGCCGCGGCCGCGTTGCGGGTCTTCCGGGACGGGCCCCTGTGCCCCGACGCGGTGGAGATCGAGTTCGGGGTGCGGCTGTCCGCGGAGGCCGGTGCGGTCATCGCGAAGGGATCGACGGAGGGCCACCTGGTCGTGAAGCTCAGCTGGTCCCCCGGCCAGCCGTCCCCGCAGACGGTTCCGGGACGGACCGTGCCGGGGCAGTCGGTACCGGGGCAGAGCGCGCCGGAGCAGGCGGTGCCGGGGCAGTCGGTGCCGGGACAGGCGGTGACGGGGCAGGCGGTGCCGGGGCAGAGCGCGCCGGAGCAGGCGGTGCCCGGGCAGGCGGTGCCGGGGCAGAGCGCGCCGGAGCAGGCGGTGCCCGGGCAGGCGGTGCCGGAGCAGAGCGCGCCGCACGGCGGGCCGGGGCGGACGGCGCCGGGCCCGGAGTTCCCCGACCGGTGATGGACAGCGCTGCCTGGCACGCCCGGATCGTCTGCGGCAACGAGGTGGGCGCCGGATTCCTGGTCGCCGCCCGCCGGGTGCTCACCTGCGCCCATGTCGTCAGGTGGAGCGACCAAGCGGCGGTGACCGTCTCCTTCCCGCACGCCGGGGAGCTGGGCGAGCTGAGCGCGTCCGTCGTCGCCCACGGCGGCTGGGCGGGCGAGGCGACCGACCCCGGCGACGTCGCCGTCCTCGAACTGGACCGCGACGTCCTCCTCGCCCCGGCCGGGTTCGCACCGCCCGACGCCGCGTACACCGAGCCGTACCCCAGGCTGATCGCCTACGGCTTCCCCGCCGGCTACGACGAGGGGACCCTCGCCGAATACCAGGCCGTGTCCGGCCAGTTGATCGCCGGCGAGTGGCTGGAGCTGGTGGCGTGGCACGGGCACGGGCAACCGCTCGAAGCCGGGTTCAGCGGGGCCGCGGCGACCCTGCCCGACGGCAGGGTGGTCGGCATGGTCACCGCGAGTTCGGGCACGCCTCAGGTGCGCAAGGGCCGGATGCTGCCGCTGGACGTCATGGCCCGGTACTGGCCCGAGCTGGGCGAACTGGTGCCCACGCCCGGCCACCGGGACGACGCTCGCCGGCGGCTGTACGCGCTGCTGCGGCGCGTCGCGGACGCCGGCCGGGCGGGCGATCCGAACCGGCTGTACACGGCCGCGGTGGGCGCCTTCGGGCCACCCCTGCCGCCGGGCGGCTTCTCCTCGCTGTGGGCGGCCGCCGCGTACGTGCAGTGGGAGGTCCCGGACCCGGAGGCGGTGAGCCGCTTCGCCGACCGGCTCCGCGAACTGCTGGACGGCGGTCCGGCGGAGCCCCCGCAGCGCCCGGCGCCCCCTGCGTACTTCGGGCTCTCCGGGCCCCGTGCGGCCTCCGGCTCCCCCGAGCCCTCCGGATTCCCCGGGGCCCCGGCGTCCCCCGCGTCTTCGGGTTCTCCCGCGTCCTGCGTCTCCTCGGTCTGGTCCCCGGTCGTCGTGGAGATCGATCACAGTGGCGCCGGTCCCGACCAGGTGACCGTGGAGGTGTCCGCGTACCGCGACGGGCAGCGCCGGCCGGTGGGCGCGGGCCGGCTGCCGCGGGCCGCGGTGCGGGCCTACGTGCAGAGCCGGATCGACGAGGCCGTGGCCCACCTCGCCCCGCACGCCGACGAGCTGGTGACGTTCGTCCTGCCGCGCGAGTGGCTCAACGAGGCGGTGGCGCGCTGGGAGTGCAGCGCCGAGGACAGCACGCCCCTCGGCTGTGCCTACCCCCTCGTGGTCACCGACCGTGCCCGCCACCACAGTGGCCGGCTGCGTCACCAGTTGCACAAGAAGTGGCAGCGGCTGGACTCCGGACGCGGGCTCGAGGTGCACCGCGTCGAGTGCGGCACGCAGGAGCGGCCACCGAGCCTGCGCAAGCGGCTGTGGGACGGCGACGCCGGGCTGGCCGGCTTCGCGGCGCCGCCCGCGGCGGCACGGCAGTACTTCGAGGTCGGTCTCACCGTGCCCGTCCCGGTCCTGCTCTGGTCCCGGACCGGTTGCCCCGGCGGCGGGCGGGAGAACGCGCCCTCCTCCGGCGGCGGTCACGGGACTCCGCCCGGAACCGGGCACGGGGATGCGCACGGGAGTGGTCACGAGGGCCGGCCCGGAACCGGTCACGAGGATCGGCACGGGAGTGGCCACGAGGATGCGCGCTGCCCCGGCAACGCGTTCCTCGACCAGCTCACCGCGTCGGTCGCCGATGTTCCGGCCGCCGAACTCCCGCGCCACATCCTGTCGTTGCGGCTGACCGCCGACGCCGCCGACGAACCGGAGCTGCACTGGGCGAGAGACCTGCAGCTGCTCTGGGACGATCCGCGCTGTTTCCCCGAGCCGGCCGCGAGCCTGCACTCCCCCGTCGCCTGACAGACCGGACCCGGCCCCACCGACCGACCGGACCGACCCCGCCCCTCACCGACCGGACCGACCCCGCCCCCCACCGACCGCACCAGCGAAGACCCCCACGGAGAAGAAGAGCCCATGCCCCTGTGGCCCGTCTACACCGGTACGAACGAGCCGCACGACGGCATCACGAAGCTGCCCCCGCCGCCTCCCTGGCGGGCGTTCGACGGCGGACCGGCGCTCCGGGCGCCGGACGCGGCCGCCGACCGTGCGGCCGTGTCACCGGACCGCATGCACCGTGCCGAGACGTATCAGGCCACGGACCAGACGGTCGAACTGGTCAACGCGGCCCTGTATCTGCGCCGGCCCCTGCTGGTCACCGGCCCACCCGGCACCGGCAAGTCGTCCCTGGCGTACGCGGTCGCCCGCGAGCTGCGGCTCGGCCCGGTGCTGCGCTGGAACATCACCAGCCGCAGCAGCCTGCACGACGGGCTCTACCAGTACGACCCGCTCTCACGGCTGTACGCGGCCCGCCAGGAGGCCGCGCGGCCGGACGGGGCGGCGGGGGCGGACCGGCCGGCGGCGGACGACGGCTCGGGCATCGAGCACCATCTGCGCCTGGGTCCCCTCGGCACCGCCCTCCTGCCGTACGCCCGGCCCCGTGCGCTGCTGATCGACGAGATCGACAAGAGCGACCTGGACCTGCCCAACGACCTGCTGAACGTGCTGGAGGAGGGCCAGTACGAGATCCCCGAGCTGGTGCGCGCCTCCCGGCTCGCACCGGACGGCGTCGCCGACGTGCTGGTCGACGGTGCGGAGGAGCGGGTGCCGGTGGCCCGCGGCCGGGTCCGCTGCCGGGCCTTCCCCTTCGTCGTGCTCACCAGCAACGGCGAACGCGAGTTCCCGCCCGCCTTCCTGCGCCGCTGTGTCACCCTGCATCTGCGGCAGCCGGACGACCGGCACCTCGCCGAGATCGTCCGCGCCCACCTGGGTGAACCGGACGCGTACGCGCGGAGCCTGATCGAGCGCTTCCTGTCCCGGGCGGGCGCCGGCGACCTGGCCACCGACCAGCTCCTGAACGCGATCTATCTGGCCCGCTCCGCCGACCTGGACACCGAGTCCCTCGACCGGCTGGCCGAGCAGCTGATGCCGTACCTGGGGCAGAGCGTGCAGTCCGATGTCTTCTGAGCCCCCCGGCGCCCCGGACCCCGTCGGCCGGCTGGCCGACGTCCTGGCCCGGGCGTCCCGAGGGGCCCGGGGCTCCCAGGGGACCCGCCCCACGCCGCTCGAACTGGCCGAACTGCTGTGGCTGGCCGGTCATATGGTCCCCGAGGAGTCCGGGTGCGCCGCCATGGACCGCGACGCCACCTCCCAGGACGGCACCGGCCGGGATGCCGGCGGGCACCCGGCCCCGGAGCCGGGACCAACGGCCCTGTCCCCGGAACCGCCGTCGCCCCGGCCGGCCGCGGAAGGGGGCCGGGATCCGGCGGCCGCACCGGCTTTCGGACCGGACGGCCGGGTCGTCGCGCCGCCCGTCCGCGTCCCCCTCCATCTTCCCTCCCGCCCGGCCGCCCCGGCGGCGCCGCGCCCCCACACCACCCTGCTGGCCCCGGCGCCCCCGATGCTGCGCCACCCGCTCGCGCTGCAACGCTCGCTGCGCCCGCTGGGACGCCGGGTCGAGGCGCCCGTGGGCCACGAGCTCGACGAGCGGGCGACCGCCGACCGCATCGCCCGCCTCGGCGCCGCGCCCGAGTGGTGGCTGCCGGTGACCCGCCCGCCGCGAGAGCGCTGGCTGCGCCTGAACCTGGTCCACGACACCGGCCCCACCATGCCGGTCTGGCGGCCCCTGATCCGCGAACTGCACACGGCCCTGGCCCAGTCGGGCATCTTCCGCACGGTCGCCCTGTACCGCGCCGCGGCCGACGGCACGGTGCGCGGCCCCGGCGCGCACGCCCCCGGCGACGCCCGTACCGTCACCCTCCTGATCAGCGACTGCATGGGCCCGCAGTGGCGGGAGGGCCCCGCGGGCGCCCTGTGGTACGCCACCCTGCACCGCTGGGCGCGCCGGATGCCCCTGGCCGTCGTGCAGCCACTGCCGGAGCACCTGTGGCGGGACACGGCCCTGCCCACCACTCCCGGCCGTCTGTCGGCCCCGCACCCCGCGGCACCCACGGCGACCCTCGCGTTCACCCCGTACGAGCGCGACGCACCGGACGAGCGGTCCGAGCACGCCGGGCCGTACCGGTCCGGCCCGGCCGGCCTCGTCCCCCTGCCCGTGCTGGAGCCGGGGCCGCGGTGGCTGGCGCACTGGGCCGCGCTGCTCACCACGGCCGGCGGCGCCGAGTTCCCCGCGGCGGTGGCCCGGCTGGGGCGCCCGCTGCCGGCGGACGCCGAGGACCGTACGGACGTCGGGCTGCTGTCCGCCGAGGAACTGGTGCTGCGGTTCCGCGCGACCGCCTCCCCCGAGGCGGTCCGGCTCGCCGCGCATCTGGCCGTGGGGCGCCCGGATCTGCCGGTCATGCGGCTGGTCCAGGCCGCCGTGGAACCCGATCCGCGCCCCCGGCACCTGGCCGAGGTGATACTCAGCGGGATGCTGACCGCCGTGCCTGACGGCTCACCCGGCTCCTACGCCTTCCGGGACGGCGTACGGGATCTGCTCCTGCTCGGACTGCCGCGCACCGCCCGCAACCGCACCACCGAACTGCTGGAACGTATGGGCGAGTTCATCGACCGGCGGGCGGGACGGGCGCCCGGCGAGTTCCGGGCGTCGGTCCCCTCCGCCCAGGGAGCGGGCACGGCCGTGGAGGGCGCTCCGTTCGCCACGCTCAGCCAGGACAGCGTGCGCCGGCTCTCCCTGGTCGACGCCGAGGAACAGCCGGCCGGAGCCGAGGAGCAGGCGACCGGAGCCGAGGAGCAGCCTGCCGACACCGAGGCGCAGCCCGCCGACACCGAGGAACAGGCGACCGGAGCCGAGGAGCAGCCTGCCGGCACCGAGGCGCAGCCCGCCGACGCCGGCGGGCAGGCGGCCGATGCCGGCGGGGAGGCCGTGGGGCCGGGAGAGGAGGACGGCGCCGACCGGTTCGGGATCCTTTTCACGGCCGACGCGCTCGCCGGCCGCCCCGAAGCCCGCATCACCCTGGAGGCCGCCGTGCACCAGATCCTCTCGCGCGGCTCCCTCACCCCCCGCCAGTACGAGGTGGAGGTCCGCCCCGACGGCTACCTGGTGCGCACCGAGCCCGGCGCCTATCTGCTGCCCGTCCTCGTCGCCGTCCTGCGCGAACTGCCCCGCGCCCGCGCCCGGCTGGCCGACCCGCCACGGCTGCGGGTGACGTTCGGGCGGCCGCCCGCCGGGCCGCCGCAGGCAGCCTCGGACGTCATGGTCGTCGTACCGCCCGCACTGTACGACGAGTTCACCGCCAGTTCCGCCGCCCAGGGCGCCCAGCGGTTCCGGCCGCTCTACCGCGACGAGGCCCCGGAGACCCCGCCGGTCGCCTGGTACTGCCCTCTCGCACCGGTGTCCGCCGGGGCACGGGAGAGCGGCCTGGTCCAGGGGCCCCTCATCACCCACGATCTGCGCGAGCTCGGCATCCCCACGCCGGGCCGCACGGCGATCGTCCACACCACGCCCGACGGCCCGCTGACCCTGCTCGACCCGATCCAGCCGTACGGCACCCGTCCGCCGCGCCCGGAGACGTACTACTCGGTCGACCTCACCCCCCACCGGGCCCGTCACACGGTCTCCCTGCCGAGTTCCGGCTCGGGCGTGTTCACCGCCGTGGTGGAGCTGTCCTGGCACGTCGACGACCCGGTCGCCTTCGTCCGCGCCGAGATCACCGGGGTCCTCGGCGTGCTGCTGGAGCATCTGCGCGGCGCGGCCACCCGCATCACCCGCCGTCATCCGCTGCGCCGGGCGGCGGCGGCCCAGCGGCAGGTGAACACGGCGGTACGCGGCTGGCCGGTGCCGGGGCTCTGGGTGTCGTACACCGTGCAGCTGGCCCCGGAGGGTACGCCCCTGCCGGTGCCGGAGCGGTCGGCTTCCTCGCGGCGCCGTCTGGCGTCCCTCCTCGGCGGCGCCGAGGCCGTGCTGATCGGCTTCGACGGTCCGCTCGCCCGGCTGTTCCCGGCGCAGACGGCGCGTGCTGCCGTGCTCGACCTGCTGTCCCTCGCGGCCGGGCACCGCGCCGCGCAGGACGCACCGGCGGGCCGCCCGCTGCCCGGCATCGGCACCGGCACCGGCACCGGCGGCCGGGAGGCCTTCACGCACCCACTGGACCTGCTGCGGGCCTTCGCCAACGACCGGCTCGCCCCCCTGCTGAGGTCGCGCCTCGACGAGCTGGAGGTCGCCGCCGCCCCCGACGCGCCCCTCACGCACCGTTCCCTCGCGCTCGTCCGCGCCCTGCACGGATCCGGCCGGCGGGTCGGCGTGGTGACGGACGTGTGTTCCCGGGCCGTGCACCGCTGCCTGGAGCCCCACCGGCTGCCCCTCACCGGCATCCAGGGCCGCCACGACGACCCAGCGCTGCTGATGCCGAACCCCGACTGCCTGCTGCGTGCCGCGAGCGCGCTCGGGACGGCGGTCCACGCCGGCGTCCTGATCAGCTCCTCGGTCGCGGAGCTGACCGCCGCCCAGCAGCTCGGCCTCCACTTCGTCGGCTACGCCCCCACCGCCGCCGGGCGCCGGCGGCTGCGTGAGGGGGGCAGCGACGTCACCGTGTCCTCCCTCGAACCGCTGCTGGAGGCCGTTCGCGCCCTGTGACCTGCCGACACACCGGAAAAGCCGGGAAAACCGCCCGTTCAGCGGCACCCCGCCCGGCCGCCCCCGGAAGGCGCCCGTACCCACCGCCGCGCAGGATGCAGACATAGGCCCGCCGACCGGCGGGGCGTCCGAGGCCGCGCACTAGGGAGGTTCCGCCGTGACCGTCAGTCTGGAGCAGTTGCGCCGCTGCCATTTCGCCGTCGACCTGGGTGCGGCGCGCACCCGGATGTACGTGAAGGGCGCCGGTCTCGTCGTCGATCAGCCCTCGGTGGCGGCGGTCAACACCCGTACCGGCGCGCTCATCGCGGTGGGCGAGTTCGCGGAGAAGATGACGGGGCGCACACCGCACTACATCCGGGTCGTACGGCCTGTCTCCGGTGGCACGGTGGTCGACATCGAGATGGCCCAGCGCATGCTGCGGCAGCTGCTCGGCGACAAGATGCGCCGCGCGCTGCGCCGCAAACCCAGGCTGCGCGCGGCGGCCTGCACCCCGCACGCCGCCGATCCGCTGGCCCAGCGGGCGACCATCGAGACGCTGGTCGGCCTGGGGGCGCGCCGGGTCGAGCTGGTCGACACGCTGATCGCGGCCGCCGTGGGCTGCGGGCTGCCGGTGGAGCGGGCCGAAGCCACCATGATCATGGTGTGCGGGGCGGCGGCCACCGAGGTCGCGGTGCTCTCGCTGGGGTCGATCGTCACCGCCGCGCGGGTCCCGGTGGGCGGAGAGGCCGTGGACCACGCGATCGTGCAGCACCTGCGGCACGCGCACGAGCTGATGCTGCCCAGCCAGTCGGTCCGGCCCCTGCAGCTGGCGTTGTCCGGCAACGGGCTCACTCCGCACGGACCGCTCTCGACGGAGATCCACGGACTGGACGTGTCGACGGGTCTCGCCCGCAGCGTGCGGGTCGACACCGCGGCCGTGCGGGACGCCATCCAGACCCCGCTGACGTCCGTCCTGGACGGGATCGGCAAGGTGCTGCGCGACTGCCCGCCGGACCTGGTGGCCGATCTCGCCGACCGCGGGCTCACGATGGTCGGCGGCTCCGCGCTGCTGCCCGGCTTCGACCAGATGCTGCGGCAGGCGACCGGTATGCCGGTGCACATCGCCGAGCGGCCCGACATCTGCGCGGCACAGGGCCTGGGCGCCATGCTGGAGGGCCGGATCGAGCCACTGGCCCTGAACCCCCTGGCCGCCTAGCCCGCCGCGCCACCTGAGCCGTCGTCACCGTCCTTCTCAGTACGGCAGGATGCGGCCCGAGGGCGTCCGGCGGTCGATCTCCTGTCCTCGCGGGGCGGCAGGCCGCCGGCTCACACGCACCCGGATCCGACGGTCCATGACGCCCTCCTTCTGCCGGTACGGCCCGGCGGGTGGACTGCCGGTAGGTGGTGCGTGCCCACGACACGGCCCGTTCAAGCGCGATCAGGTCAAGTAGTGGACCGGTCACGGAGGTTGGTGTGCGGCTCCGGGCCGCGCCGGTGACCTGCCCCGGCGGGCCGGATCCCGGCCGGGATCCGGCCCGCCGTTCCCGGTGCTACGCGGGGGTGAGGAGAACGGGGAGTTCCTGGTGGCCGTTGCTGATCAGGGAGGCCACCGGCCGCAGTTCACCTGCCGGGACGGCGAGGGAGAGCCCGGGAAAGCGGTCGAAGAGCTGCCGCAGGGCCTCCGCGACCTCCAGGCGGGCCAGCGGGGCACCGAGGCAGAAGTGCACCCCGTGACCGAAGGCCAGGTGGTCCTTGACGGTACGGGTGACGTCGAAGGCGTCGGCGCTGTCACCGTGCCAGTCCGGGTGACGGTTGGCTGCGGCGTACGAGGCGAGGATGGCGTCGCCCCGGGCGATGGTCCGGCCGCCGGGCAGCTCGATGTCGGTGACGGCGTAGCGGAGCGGAAGGTGCTTGACGGCGGGTTCGTGCCGCAGGGTCTCCTCCACGACGTCGTACCAGCCCGCTTTGCCGGCGCGGACGAGGTCGAGCTGGTCGGGCGCGGTCAGCATGGCGACGATGGCCTGGTCGATCACGTTGACGGTGGTCTCGTACCCGGCGCTGATCATCAGCAGGAGCGTGTCGCGCAGTTCCTCGCCGGTGAAGCCGGTGCCGTCCGACTCCTCGTCGCGGGCCGCGATGAGCAGGGACGTCATGTCGTCGCCGGGGTCGGCGGTCTTCGTGGCGATCAGCTCGTCCAGGACACCGTAGAGGCGTACGGCGTTGGCCTGGGACTCCTCCGGGGTGAGCGTGGTGTCGAAGACACCGTCGACGAGCTGCCGGAAGCCGGCCCGCTGGTCCCGCGGAACGCCCATGAGGTGGCCGATCACGGCGATGGGCAGCGGGTAGGCCAGGCGCTCGCGCAGGTCCACGGCCTGCCCGGCGGGCACCGTGGCGAGGTCGTCGATCAGCTCGGTGACCATGGCCTCGACGGCCGGGCGCAGTTCGTCGATGCGCCGGGAGCTGAAGGCGGGGGCGACCATCCGCCGGAGCCTGCGGTGGTCGGCGCCGTAGGCGGTGAACATGTTCCGCACCGCGATCCACAGGGCGAGCGGCCAGGTCGCGGCCCGCTGCTCGAACTCGGGCCAGTGGGCCCGGGCGTCCTTGGAGACGGCGGGGCTGGTCAGCAGTTTCCTGAGCAGGGCGGGGTCGGTGACGGCCCAGGCGCGGACGCCGAGCAGGTCCACCGGGGCCGCCGGGCCCATGGCGCGCAGGGCGCGGTCCTCCTGGTGTGCCGTGGCGCCGGTCGGGTCGAGGACGAGCGGGGTGTGCCGGGTCATGGCCGGTCTCCTTCAGACGACAGCGGGGAAGCGGACGGGCAGCAGCTCCAGGGCGCGGTGGAACGGGCCCGGCCGCCAGGCCAGTTCGGACTGGGGGCAGGCCAGGTCGAGTTCGGGAAGCGCGTCCAGGAGGCAGGTGATGGCGGTCTCGGCGATGAGGTAGGCGTGGGTCCGCGCCGGGCAGGTGTGCGGGCCGATGCTCCAGGACAGGTGGGCGCGGTTGCCGGTGAGTTCGGCGGGGCCCAGGCCGGCGGTGACGGCCGGGTCGTTGTTGCAGGCGGCCATGGAGATGACGACGGGCTGGTGGGCGGGGAGCAGCACACCCTCGATGTCGATCGGGTACGGCGGATAGGTGATGCAGTAGTTGGCCAGCGGCGGGTCGGTGTACAGGACGGTGTCGAGGGCGTCCCGGACGGGCTGACCGGCGTGCAGGCCGGCGGAGAACTGCTCGTCGGTGAGGATCCTGAGCACGGTGTTGCTGATCAGGTTGGTCAACGGCTCGATGCCCGCGCCGTACAGGGTGACGAGCTGGTGGCACATCTCGATGTCGTCCAGGCCGGCGGCATGGGCGATCAGCCGTGAGGTGACGTCGTCCCCGGGCTGCCGGCGCCGCAGGGCGACGAGTTCGGCCACCGCCAGGCCGAGCATCTCGTTGCCGCGGGCGGCGGTCTCGGCCTCCGACTCGAAGATCATGGCCATGCCGTCGGCGATGCGCCGGCCGATCTCGTCCGGGCAGCCAAGCAGCGCGCTCAGGACGCGGAAGGCGATGGGCCACGAGTACTGGGTGAGCAGGTCGGCGTGGCCCAGGGCACTGAAGTCGCCGATGGCCGCGGAGGCGACCTTCTCCACCAGGGCACGCAGTTCGTGCTGGTCGACCGCCTGCAGGCTCGCGGTGTTGGCCGCCCGGTAGCGGGTGTGCTCGGCGCCGGACGAGCGCAGCGCGTTGGGGCGCCATTCCATCATCGGCCGGACGGGGCAGGTCTCGGGCACGGCCTGCTGCCAGATCCGCGGGTCGGCGGGAAAGTGCAGCGGGTCGTTGAGGATGCGCCGGGCCTGGTGGAAGCCGATGACCAGGGTCGCGGGGACGCCGGGGGCGAGATCCACGGGGACCAGCGGGCCGAAGACGCGGCGCATCCGCTCGTAGGCCGTGTGCGGGTCGCCGGCGAACTCGGCGTCGTGCAGCGGGATGCGCGTCGGAGCGCTCGTGCTGCCGGCGGGGGCGGGGGTGGTCATGAACGGGGCTCCACAAGTGAGGCGGCGGAGGCGTGACGGGTGGTCAGGAACTCGGTCAGGGTGATGAGCGCGTACACGCAGGACCGGTGGTCGCGTGCGTCGCACTCGGTCAGCGGGGTGTCGGGATCCAGTGCGAGCGCCTGCCGGATCTCGTGCAGGGGGTAGCGGGGTGCTTCGGGGAAGACGTTGATGGCGACGGCGTACGGCGTCTGCTGCTCCTCCAGCAGGCTCAGCACCTCGTGGCAGCCGTCGAGGTCCCGGGTGTCGACCAGGACCAGGGCGCCCAGCGCGCCTTCCGTCAGCCCTTCCCACAGCGGCCGGAACCGGGTCTGGCCCGGGGTGCCGAACAGGTAGAGCACCAGGCGGTCGCCCAGCAGATGGATGCGGCCGAAGTCCATGGCGACCGTGGTGGTCGTCTTGTGCGGCGTGCCGCGCAGATCGTCCACGCCGACGCTCGCCTCGGTGATCGGCTCCTCCATCCGCAGCGGCGTCACCTCGGAGACGCTGCCGACGAAGGTGGTCTTGCCGACCCCGAACGCCCCGGCGACGACGATCTTCGCCGACCGGGTGACGGCGGGGGCCAGGTAGTGGGGAGCGGGCCGGTCAGACCAGTTCGCGGAGTCCACGCAGCACCTCCTGTAGCAGGTCGAGTCCTGGCCGGCCCTCCTGGACGGGGGCCGGGCTGGTCAGATGGCCGCTGTCCATCAGCGCGGAGACGAGGATCCGGACGGTGGAGGGCGGCAGTTCCAGTGCGGCGGCGATGTCCGCCACGGCCAGGCCGCCGCGCCCGCCGGCGAACAGGCGCATCACCCTGCGGGCGTCCGGCCCGAGCGTCTCGACGGGTCCGGAGGCGGCGATGAGCACCGTCTCCAGGCGGACATCCCGGCTGGGTCGGTTCCGTCCACCGGTGCGGACGTAGGGCCTGATCAGGTCCGGGTCGTGCCGCGGACCGCTCACGTCGCGGTGCCGCCGTCCGCGCCGGGGCGGCGGTCGGCGACTTCCAGCTCGTGGCCGAGCCTGGTCGCCAGCCGCACCATGTGGTGGGTGATCAGGCCGACGTCGGCCTCGGGACCGGAGGTCACCACGGAGAGCATGGAGTTCTTCGCGGCCGCGGTCGTCAGCCCGATGCGGCCCTGCGACTCGATGAGCAGTTGGCACATGCCCTTGCCGCCGACGTGCTCGTCCCACGCCTTGCCTGCGGCGCGCAGGGACGCGGTCACGGCCGCGAGTTTCTCGGCGTCCTCCTGGCCGATCGTCTGCGTACGGGCCTGCAGCAGGCCGTCACTGCTCATCAGCACCGCGTACGCGACGCCCTCGACGGAGCCGAGTTCCTGGTCGAGCAGCCATCCCAGGCTGTTGCTGTGCGTGTCGCGCATGGTCAGTGTCCTTCGGTGGGTCCGGTTGTTTCGTCGGTCTGGCGGCCCCGGCGGGTGCCGGCCGCCCAGGCGGCGGCGACGCTCGGCCGGCCCGGTACGACCGGCGCCTCGGACGTCGCCGGCGGCGCGCTGCGGGCCCGGGCCGGGCGTTGCCGGACGGTCAGTCCGCTGGCGGTGGTCCGGGCGGGCGCCGGCTCCGCGTCCTCCTGCGGGTCGGGTGCGGCCGGTGCCACCGGTGGCACCGGTGCGGCCGGGGCTGCCGGGGCTGCGGCTACGGCGGGGGGCTCGGGTGCGGCCGCACGCTCGGGGGCCGCGGCGGGCCGGCCGGCGGCGGGGAAGACCAGGAGGTTCTTCGGCAGCACGAGGACGGCCCGGGTCCCCTGGTAGATGTTGGGCGCGGTCAGCTCGACCCGGAAGCCGTAGTTCTCGGCGAGCAGCGAGGCGACGCGCAGGCCCGTCTGCGGGTGGGCGCCGAGTTGCGTGATCTCGTCGCGCTGCTTGCCGGACATGATGTCGCTGGCCCACAGCAGCCGCTCGTCGTCCATCCGCAGACCGGCGTCGTCCACGATCAGGAAGCAGGCGTGATGGCCTTCCTCCACGGAGACGTGCACGCGGGCGGCCGGCGGCGAGTAGCGCAGGGCGTTGTCCAGCAGCAACGCCAGGGTGTGGACGACGGCTTCGACCGCGCGGCTCTGCACCGCGACGGTGTCCAGCTCGTGGTGCTCGACCCGCTGGTAGCCCTCGATCCGGCCCATGGCCGCGCGGATCACATCGGTCAGGGAGGTGCGCGGCCAGCGCCGGGAGAGCTTGTCGCCGGCCAGCACCGCGTAGCCCTGTGCGGTGAGCAGCATCTGCTGGGCGATGTGGTCGATGTGCACCAAGGTCGCGTACGCCTCGTCGTCCTGGTGGGAGCGCACTCCCTGGCTGATCTCCCGGCTCAGCCTGGAGGCCCGGGCCACCACGCTGGACGCGAAGCTGCGCACGGCCGCCCGGGTGGCCTCCTGCGACTCGCGGCGCGCCTTCGCGATCTCCCGGTCGGCCTCGGACCGCAGGTGGGCGGCGTGCTGTTCGGCGGAGGCCCGCGCGCTCTCCCGCACCTGCGTCACGCTGGCGGTCACCTGGCCGGTGAGGTCGCGCAGCCGGTCGGCGAGGGCCGTACGGGCCAGCTGCGGGGGCAGGGCGAGGGTGCCGCCGTGCTGTTCGCCGGACCCCGCCGCGGCTGCCAGTGCCGGTATGTGGGCCACGAGTTGCGCCACCACGTACTCGGCGGCACCCAGCTGCCGGGTGAGCTGCTGTGCCCGGCCCTGCATGTCGCCGGCCCTGGTTCGCTCGCGCCGGTACGCGCGGTGGAAGTGCCAGGCGGTCCCCGCGGCCGCCAGGGCGACCGCGGCACTGACGGCCAGTATCAGGTCGGTCATCGAGTCCTCTCCAAGGTGTCCGGCTCGCGGACCCGCCGGCGCTGGGGGGCGGGGCCGGTCGAGGTGGCGCCACCGGCTGTCACGAGGGCGCCGCTCTGGATGCGGGCATGACAGGCGAAAAGCCGGAAACCTCGCGAGCCCACGGTCTCGCGGACGTCCCTGGCGGCCGACGCGGCACTGTCCGGCCCGGCGTCGGCGAAGGGGGAGGCGGGCACGCCGGTCGTGCCGGCCGCGCCGCCGGCGGCCACGACGGCCGGGGTGCGGCCGTGGTGAACGGGCCTGCCGGTTAAGGCAGGGTGGGCGGCGGGCACTGTGTCCTCCGGGTACGCGGTCCTGTCGTCCTGCGTCACATCCGCGACGCCCAGTGGCCGTTTCCGGTCTCGGCCGAGCCTATCGGGAAACCAGCAGAGTGTTCGACGCTCTGGGCCCGGAACCCTGTGAAAGATCGATGACGTCACGTCACGGCCGTCCACTGTGGGCCCGTTCTTGTTCCTATGTCCCGAACGGGTCCTGCCGCAACCGGTGTTGCCCGGATCGGGTCAGGCCGGCGGCGAGCCAGCGGGCGACCTGCCGCGGGTCGGCCGCCCTGCCGGAGATGCGCAGTTCGCGGTGGAGTGCGCGGGGCAGTTCGGGGCGCCCGAGCAGCGTCCCGGCGGCGGGGTCCGCGGCGGCGAGGGCGAGGAGGAGTCCGGTCCACGCCTCGGGGGCGTCCGGGTCGTCGGCCAGGAGGCGGGCGTAGGCGTCGGCCGCGGCGGGGTCCCGGGCGACGAGGGCGCGGTCGGCGGCCGTCGGTTCGGGCCGGCCCGGATCGAGCGGGCCGGCAGGTCCCGCCCGGAGCGGCCCGGTTCGGACCACTCCGGTCCGGATCAGGCCGGTTCGGGCGTGGGTCCAGGGGGCGGCGGGGTCGGGGACGACCGAGGACGCGCCTATGCGGCAGTCGGCCGGCGCTCCCGCCAAGAAGGCCCTGGCCAGGGCGCGGACGTCGTCCGGGGCCGGGCTCAGATGCCGGATCCGCCAGCCGGTGCGGTGGTCGGTGGCGGCGAATTCGGCGAGGGCCGCGATGTCTGGCCGGATCCGCCCGTCGGCCCACCAGGAGGGCAGCCGCCCGGCCATCCCCCGCAGGAAACGGCGCCCGTGCGAGGTCAGCCCGGGATCGGCGCCGAGGACGCGCAGCGCGTCCTGGGTCTGCCGCCTTCGTAGGGCGAACTCGTACTGGGCGAGCGGTCGTTCCGCCTGTGGCACCTCGTCCAGTCGGCGGCACCAGAAGTCGGTGATGCCCAGGAACGCGTACGCGCCCTGGAGCAGGCCGCTCAGGGGCCGGGGGTCGTCGCGCCAGGGGGCGTAGTGCCGTTCGGCCCCCTCGTCCTGTTCCAGCGTCAGCAGATGCAGCAGCGCACCCAGTTTGGTGTGCTGGAACTCGTGGACCAGGGTGACCGCCAGGGTGGCCGGGTCCGGTGGCAGGGATGCCAGCATGCCGCCGAAAGCGTCGCCGGAGGAGGCGCTGACGACCACACCGGGCCGCGTCGGCCGTACCGCCGTGATGGTGCGCAGCCCCTCCGCCACGGCGCCGGCCATGTCCGGGTCGGTGCGCGCGAGCAGTGTCATCGCACGTCCGAACCGCTCCTGCCAGCGAGCGGTCTCGTCCTCGCGGAGGCGCTGCGGGGGCAGCGGTTCGCCGAGGTCCCGGTAGGGGTCGATGTCGTCCAGCAGGACCTCCACCGGCCGCCCCGCCACCTCGGCCCGCAGCCTGCGCAGTCCATGCCATCCCGGGGCGTCGCCGGCGGGGTCCCCGGGCGGCTCCGGCGGGCCCACGCGCGCACCGTACGGGTCGACCCGCAGCCGGCCCCGCTCCACCACCACCTCCGCCGTCCCCCAGGGCGGCCGGCCCGGTAAGCGGGCCAGGCCGAGCGTGGGAAACATCGCGGCGCCGTCGCGCAGCGGCACGGAGGTGCGCGACGGCAGCCCCGCTCGCAGCGCGGCGACGCAGCACACCGCGTGCAGATGGCCGAGGTCGGTCCACAGCGGCCCGTCCCCCCAGGCCGTACCGGACAGCCGTCGCAGGCTGTGCCCCAGCCAGATGCCGGTCTGGGGATGGAGCAGCAGTTCCCGGAACTCCTGCGGGGCCTGCTCCTGGGCCCGGGTGAGGATGTCCCACGCGCTGTCCACGGGTGGCAGCGGGCCCAGCGCGCCGGGGGTCGCGGCGATGGTGTCGAGCAGCGCCCTGAGCAGCAGCAGACGCCTGCTGTACTCGGTGGTCCGCAGGTACCGGATCAGGTCGGGGCCGCCCCGGCCCGCGGCCAGGTCGTGGAAGTACACCGAGGGAACGAGATGGTGCGCCGCCCGGCCGGGTCCGGAACGTCCGTCGGTCTGCACGGGCCTTCTCCCCCGGGGACCGTCAGTCGGCCCGTCCCGGGGTGGGCTCGCCGGCGAAGTTGATCCGCGGCCGTTCCACCTGGCGCAGCAGCCGGTCCAGTGAGCGCGCGTAGACGTCGGGCTGCTGCGACCGCAGGACGGAAAGCGGGATGTCGCTGAGATCGACCAGTTCGGATCCCATGAACTCCGCGGACGTATTCATGCGACATCCCCCTGAGAACGCCCTTCATCCCGATGACTTCATGATGACGCATGGCAGAAGTGTTCGGGAAGACCGTGATCAGCCGGTCAGGCGCCCTGTTCCGGCGGCAGCCAGCGGGCCGCCCAGTCCTTCAGCTCGCGCTGCTCGAGGGATCCCGGCTCGACCACGGCGACCGCCTCGACCAGAGCGGCCAGGCCTCCCGGATGGCGGCGGCAGGTACGGACGATGCTGATGATGTCGGGGCGCGGCGCCCCCAGCCGGGGGATGGCGCCGGACAGGTCGGCGGGCAGCATGCCGAGCACGAGCTGGCGCTGGTCCCGGTCCGTCATGCCGGGCCAGCCGGCCAGCAGGTTGATCAGCTCGGTCAGCGCCGCGTCCGGCACCGGCTCCTCCCGGCGCCGCGCGGCGGGGAAGGTCAGCTCGCGTACGTCGCTGGCCCAGGACCGGTACCACAGTGAGGTCGGCCGCTGCTCCCCCTCGGCGAACCGTCCGATCACGGTCTGCGCGACCGCGCTCATGTCCGGTGGCCAGTGCGGGCCGTCCGCCGCGGCGAGGGCGGCGAGCGCGGCCCGGGAGAACGCCCCGGACTGCCCCGCGGGGTCGTTGACCGCACGCTGCCCCGGGCCGGACGCCAGCAGGACGAACTGTTCACGGCCCGTCAACCGGTCCCCACCCGGTGGGAGTTCGGCGGGCAGCGACCGGGTGAACCCGAGGTCCTCGACAAAGGTCTGGCAGGAGTCCACGAGCCAGATCTGGCGCCGGAAACCGGGCAGCAGATCGGTGGTGAACGCGGTGAGCCAGGCGTCCAGGTCCAGGTTGCGCTTGTCGTCGGCGGCGGCGTCGGCGTAGAAGAGCCTGCGGTGACCGTGCGGGTCGGTGACGCCGTGACCGCCCCAGAACATCCACAGCAAGTCGCCGTCCAGCCCGGGCAGCCGGCGCGTCAGCACCTCCTGCACCGCTTCCCGTCCGGCGCCGCCCGCGGTGACGTCCACCTCTGGCCCGCCGGCCGCGGGCAGCGGAGCGAGCAGCAGGAAGATGTTGGCGGCGGGGACCGAGCGGGCGCGCAGCCAGGCGGTGAAGCGGCGGGCGTCGGCGGCGGGCCCCGGCAGGTCCCAGGAGGCGCCGGCGGCATGGCGTTCCACGCCGACGACGACGGCGTACGTGCGCTCCGGGCGGGCGGCGGCGGTCACGGCAGCTCCGGCGCCAGGACGCGGTACAGCTCCGGGTTGCTCCAGTAGGCGCTGTGGGCGAGGGGGAAGGGCTGCCGGCCGTCGACGGCGATGTCGTGGACCCGGCCCGGGAAGACCCCGGCGCCGACGTAGCCGAGCAGGTCCCGCCGGTCGTACACGTTGAGCCAGCGCGGTACGTGTGCGGGCAGCGGGGTGCCGTGCTCCAGGCTGGGCAGCGCGCCCAGTTCGTACAGGAACGGCGCCTGCGAGCCGACGGTGACCAGCAGTTCGACCTCCGGCAGCGGGCGCAGCACCAGCAGGTCCAGCGCGGCGATGCCGCCGAGGCTGTGCGCGAGCAGGACGACCGGCGGCTCCGCCGCCAGGACCGCCTGCGCGAGAGCCTCGCGGAGCGCGGCGCCCCGGGACAGGTACAGCAGCACGTCCCCGGCGGCCGGGTGGGCGGCGTCGGTCAGCGCCGAACGCCGCTTCACCGCCTGGGCGGCGGCCAGTCGGAGCGCCAGCCGGCCGGCCAGCCGTCCGACCCGGCGGGTCACCGGGCCGCGGTGCGTCCCCGGTGCGTCCACAGCCGGGGGCGCCCCGGGCAGCAGCGCGGTGATCCGGGCCACCGCCGCGTCGCGGGCGGTGCCGTCGAATGCGGCCGCCGGCCCCTGGGCGCCGGAGCGCCGCCGTACCGCTTCCGCCACGAACGCCCGTGCCAGCGCGTCCGTTTCGCCGTCCGCCGCGGGTGCGCGCAGGAAGCGGCGGCCGTCGGGCGCGGTGAGTACGGCGGCCACGGCGGCGGGGAAGTCCCGCGCGATCCCCGCGGCGTCCAGCAGCCCGCGCAGTCCGGCGTCCGCGGTGAGTGCCGGGGCCGCGGCGGCGAGAGCCTCACCCGGCGGCCGGGCGCCCGGCGCCTGCTCGGCCCGGGGTGCCTCCTCGGTGAGCAGCCGCAGTTCGAGCAGCGGGTCCAGGTAGAGAAGCCCCCAGAACTCGACGTCCGCGTCGAGGTCGCCCTCCCCCGCCCCGGGCCCGTCCGACCCGGGTGTGTCACGCCGGGTGGCGTACCCCGGCACGGAGATACCGTTCGAATGGAGCGCCGACCCCGCACTTCCACCCCAATAGCAGGAAGATATGCGTATTTCCGGCCGTACCGAACTCACACCCTGCCGCACCAGTTCCAGAGTTTCGCTCAATCCCGGCTCGCGTACTCCTGTGCCGTGGACGAATAACACCGTCGTCACCGCTGCTCCCCACCCATGACGGCATATACCAAGCGCACTCCACGATAGGCCGTACACCGGGGGCCCGGCTACACTCCGTATGGACTGTGCCACAGTGTGCGGCACGTGCCGGAAGGGGGCTGCCGGTGAGCGCCGACTCCTTGGTCACCCATGTCGCCGCCGCTCTCGCGGTGGTGATCACGGCCTCCTACGCCCTGGGTGCGGTGGCGCGCAAGCTCGGCCAGCCGTCGGTCATCGGGGAGTTATGCGCGGGCGTCGCGCTCGGCCCCAGCCTGCTGGGCCTCGCCCCGGGGCGGGTCTACGAAAAACTCTTCCCGGAGCAGATCCAGCCCATTCTGACGGCCCTGGCGCAAGTGGCGCTGGTGCTCTTTCTCTTCGCCGTCGGCTATGAACTGGACCTGCGTCTGCTGCGCGGTAAAGGCACGGTGACCGCCGTCTCCCTGAGCGGGTTCGCCTTTCCCATGCTGCTGGGCGCCGGAGTCGTCCTGCTCTATCCCGGAGGATTCGCCTCCGCCAACGGCGGACAGCCGGTCGACACGGCGTTCACCCTCTATATCGCGGTGGCCCTGTCCATCACGGCGGTTCCGGTACTGGCCGGCATCATCAGGGACCAGGGGCTGGCCGGCAGCAGGCCGGGCGCGATCGCCATGGCCTCCGCCGGTGTCATCGACGCCCTGAGCTGGCCGGTGCTGGCCGTGGTCCTGGTGGGCGGCGCGCACGGCTCGGCCCGGACCTGGACCGTCGGACTGGCCCTGCCGGCCCTGTACGTACTGTCGATGCTCTTCGTCGTACGGCCCCTGCTCGTACGGTGGATGCGCAGGCCCGGCGCCCTGATGGCCGATCACGCCCCCGTCGCCGTCGCCGTGGCCCTGGGATCGGCGTGCGTCACCAACGCGCTCGGACTGCATGTGATCTTCGGTGCGCTGCTCGCCGGGATCATCATGCCCCGCCAGCCCGACGGCGTCCCCGACAACCGGTTGCTGCGCCCGGTCCAGGAGAGCGGCGGCCTGCTGCTGCCGGTGTTCTTCGCGATCTCCGGGATGGCGGTCAGGCTCGACGGGCTGGCCGCGTCCGACCTGCTGCTCCTGGTGGTGATATGTGCCGCCGCGATGGTGGGCAAGGTGGCCGCCGGCTCGCTGGCGGCCCGCGTCGCCCGCATGTCCTGGCGCGACTCGCTGACCATCGGCGTACTGCTCAACACCCGCGGGCTGACCGAACTCGTCGTGCTGAACGTCGGGTTGCAGTCCGGAATGATCGGCCCGCGGCTGTACGCGCTGCTGGTCGTGATGGCGCTGGTCACCACGGCGGCGACCGGGCCGCTGCTCGGGCCGCTGCGCCGCCCGGCCGGACGCCCCGGGGCCGGGAACGACGGCGAGCGGACGCCGGGCACCCGGCCGGAACCCGACCCGGGCCCGTCCCCCGCCGCCGACGCCGAACCGGCACCGCGGCCGTAGCTCCACCGCCGCGCGCCGCCTCGGCACGCCGTGGTACCACCGCCGCGTGCCGAGCCGGCCGGATCCGCCACCCGGCCGGCTCACCCGCTTCCGGTCGGCCGGGCCGCTTCCGGTCGGCCGGGCCGCTTCCGGTCGGTCGGAGAACTACTGGAGAACTACTAGAAGGGCACCGGGGCGATGTCGACATCGGCCCGCTGGCTGCTGGCCGCGGCGACGGTCGCCGGATGGCTCTCGCCGAGGGTGCGGCGGAAGCGCCGCACGGTCTCGGCGTGCAGCGCCGTGGCCTCGTCCTCGCGACCCAGCGCGCGCAGGTCGAGGACCATGTTGTTGGCACAGGCCAGCGTGGTCGGGTGATCCTCGCCCTGGTCGCGGGTCAGGATCTGCAGAGCCTGCTCGTCCAGTTCCAGGGCCTGCGCGTGGCGCCCCTCGGCACTGTGCTGGTTGGCCATGCCGATGACCGTCGTCAGGGTGAGGATGTGCTCGTCGCCCAGCGACTCGCGCAGGCCCGGCAGCGCCGCTTCGAGGTGTTCTCCGGCGGCGCCGAGGTCCCCCAGGTGGCGCAGGGTGATGGCCACGTTCGTCCGGGCCGACAGGGTGTACGGGTGGCTGCTGCCGAGCTTGGCCGTATAGCGGTCGATGACCGCTTCGCCCAGTTCCCGGGAGCGCCTCAACTGACCGTCCTGGCGCAGGTCGTTGACCAGGTTGGCCGCGCAGGCGACGGCGTCCGGGTGCTCGGCGCCGTAGCGGCTCTCGAACTTCGACAGGGCCGACTCCGCCAGCCGCAGGGCGCCGTCGTGGTCCCCCGCGCGCCGGCGGCACACCGCCAGCACCCGGGCGCAGCTGACACTGGCGGGGTTGTCCTCGCCGTAGTTGTCGACGTAGCGGGCGTAGACGTCCTCCTGGTGGGCGACGGCTTCCAGGTAGTCGCCGGTCTCCCGCATGTCGATGGACAGGCCGCTGAGCGTGCTCAGGGTGTCGAGGTGGTTCTCGCCGAGCGTGAGCGCGCGCAGCCCGGCCGTCTCCGTGTCGTGTTCGCGCGCCTCCCGGTACAGGCCCATCAGCCGCAGGCCGACGCCCAGGCTGTGGGCGGCGCGGAGCGTGGCCGGGTCGTCCTCGCCGAAGGCCCGCAGGGAGCGTTCGTACACCGACCGGTTGATCTCGAGTGCCCGCGCGATCTCCGCCCTCAGCCGCAGTCCGCTGCAGAGCTGGATCAGAGCGTCCAGGGTGCCCTCGTCGTCCTCGCCCGCGACCCGGATGTAGATGTCCGCGGTGCGCTGCATCATCTCGGCGGCTTCCCGGTACTCGCCGAGCACCCGCAGGATGAAGGCCAGCCACTTCGCCATCTCCAGCGTCTGCTGGTCCTCGACGCCGAACTTCTCGGTCCAGATCTCCACCGCCTCGCGGGCCATCGACGCCGCGCCGTCGTGGTCGCCCCAGATGTAGAGGAACTCCACGATGCCCCGCACCAGGCCGCGCACCCACGGGGAGTCGCACTCCACGGCGCGCGACACCACCACGTGCGGCAGCAACGCCTGGTAGCGCGGCCACAGTTCGCGCGAACCGGGACCGTTGGGGTTGGCGTCCGCCAGGAGCAGGTGCGCGCCGTGCCGCATGTCCGCCTGCTGCTGCGGGGACATGCGGTTGACCAGCACCGCCTGGACCAGGCGGTGCAGCTGGATGGTGTCGTGCCGGTGCTCGATCCGGGCCAGCGCGTAGACGTTGATCTCCCGGATGGCCCGGCCGAGCTTGATCGGATGGCGCAGCGCCTCGTCCAGTTCGGGGGCGATGGTGGTGCTGCGCGAGTTGTTGAACAGGCTCCGGGAGATCGGTTCGGGCGCGAAGAACGAGCAGACCTGCAGGAGTTGGAGCGCCGCGGGATTGCGCTGCTCGAGCTGGCGCAGCGAGACGTCCCAGGCCGCGGCCACCGACATCGGATAGTCCGGCGAGGGGACGAGTTCGAGCATCAGCTCGGCGATCTTCTCGTTGATCAGCCGCAGATATTCGGGCACGGACATGCCCGTGACCGCCTGCCAGGCCGCCGCCTGCTCGATGGCGAGCGGCAGGTCGCCCAGGGCCTCGGCGAGCCGGTCGGCGTCGACGTCGCTCAGGTCGCGGGCCCGGCGGCGCAGCAGTGCCTTGCTCTCCTCGCGGGTGAAGACGTCGACGGAGAGGGTCCTGGCCACCCGGTCCCACTCCTGGTTCCGGGAGGTGATGAGGATCTTGCCGGTGCCGCCCGTCGGGAAGTAGGGGCGTACGGCCTCGACGTTCTCGGCGTTGTCGAACACCAGCAGCCACCGGTCGTACGGGTGCCCGCGGCGCAGGGCCTCGCGGACCGCCGGGACGGCCCGGTTGGCCTCGCTGCTCACGTTCAGGCCCAGCCGGTGGGCGAGTTCGGTGAGCGCGGTCAGGATCATCGTCGGCTGTTCGGAGGGGACCCACCACACGACGTCGTAGTCGGCCGCGTACCGGTACACGTACTCGATGGCGATCTGCGACTTGCCGACACCGCCCATGCCGTGCAGCGCGTGCGGCAGCACTGCGGAGGTGTCGCCGGTCACCAGCTGTTCCCGCACCTGTGCGAGCAGATCCTCGCGACCGACGAAATTGGGGTTGTTCGGTGGGACGTTGCCCCAGATCGCGGGCACGGAACCGCGCGCCGGTAGCTGGGGCGGCTGCTGTCCGGCCGGCCCCCGGGTCTGTGCACCGCGTGACGACCCGGCGCCCGGCTGCCCGTCGGAACTCGATACCGGAGTACCCCTGGGCGGGGTGATGTCGGCGGTATCCCCGTCTTCGCGCTGGTGCTGACTGGCGGTGGTGTCGGTCATGATCAGGCCGTCCGTGTCGGAATTTATGTGTTCATTACTGACATCGTGGACCATGCGCTCCGTGTTCTGCGTGATCGACGCTCCAGGCAGAACCCCTTCCAGGGCTGCGCTGATCCGTCGCGCGCGGAGCAGATAGGGCCCCGAGAGGGCACGCAGGACGGCCAGTTCCACCCGCACGAACGGCAGGCTCTCCACCGTCACCTGAGGATCGGGCACCTCTTCCGGGGCGAGCAGCGCGCCGTGCAGCCGGCGGGCCGCCTCGAAACGGTCACCGTAGAAATCGGACACCGAACTCACCACGCGCGCGGTGTCGGCACGCATGGCGGCGGACAGCAGCTCCTCGCGCGCGCCGTCGACGAAGTCCAGGGGGATGCGGGAGTCCTCCCCCGGCGGCGCGCCGGGCGGGGTCTGTTCGACCAGGCCGCTCAGGAACAGCTCGGCCAGATGCACCGGTTGGGCCTCCGGCACCAACTTGCGTTGTACGTCCCGCACCAGGCGGGGTTCGAGGATGGCGGCGGCCAGATGGGTGGCCAGCCGGAAGGCGGTGGGCGTCGCGTGGCTGCGGAAGCGCCGGATGCGCTCGCGCACCGAGGGCGCCGGGGGGTCGGACGGGGGCTCGCGGACCTCCACACCCGGCCGCTCGGGCACGCCCAGCAGCAGCACGCTGGCGTCGACCCAGCCGGACTCCTCCCCGGCCACCACGGCCGCCCACCGGCCCAGCCAGTCGGCGTCCAGCTCCAGCACCGGGACGGCCACCGTCCACTTGTCCGGCGGCGGGTCGAACGGGTCGCGCCACTCCAGGGGGAAGTCGACGGACAGCTCGGTGTTGCGGGCCCCCGCACGCGGGCTGTGCAGGCGCGCCTGCCGGGGCACCAGACCGGTGCGGTGCCAGTCCCGCTGGGACAGCAGATGCACCACCGCCACCGGTCCGGCCGCCGACCACAGCCGAAGCGCCTCCCGGCCGGCGCCGGTCCGCCACAGCGGCCCCAGGCCGTCGGTGAGCACGAGGACGATCCGGCGGCCCGTCCGGTCCACCAGTTCGCCGGGGACACCGGTACGGCCGTCGCCGGTGTCCGGGCCGAGCAGTACCGCCTCCGGTCCCGTGGGGCCCTCGCGCACGTCCAGCCGGCGCACCCGCACATCGCGGAAGGCGCCCAGCCGCTCCGCCACCGCGGTGAACTCCTTGATCGTCTGCCGCCAGATCACCATGGTCGCGTGATCGTCCACCACCAGCACCAGGTCGAAGCGGCGTTCGTCCGCCGACCGCACGTACGGCAGCCACAGGCCGACCTCGGCGGCGTGCTCGGCGGTGGCCTCCTCGTCCAGCTCGACGTCGAACGCCGAGGGCACCACCTGCTTCAGCGGCCGCAGCCGACGACCGATCTCCGGCGCGTCCGGCAGATCGGGCCCGGGCGCGGCCTCCTCGGCCCGGACGTACGCGACCCGGAGCGCCGGTCCGGACCCGGCCACGGACACCGCCGGCCCCACGGACACCGGCAGCACCGGCAGCAGGGCCGACCCGCCCGGCGGCGACTGCTCCGGCCACCCGGCGCCGGCCGCCCCGCCCCTCCCACGAGCCGACCCGTCGTCCGCCGCGTGGCCGTCCCCCGCGGAGCCGGCCTGCGCACGGTCCGCCGCGCCGTCCCGGGCACCGTCGGCGGCGCCCCCCGCGGCACCGGGAGGCCCGCCGGATCGGGCCCCGTCCGCCGGCGGCAGCCCGTGCTGTCCCGGCTGTCCCGGCAGTTCGGGCAGCCCGGACAGCCCCGACAGCGTGGAGGGCCGGGGCTGGGGCGGACCGGCGGACGGCGGCAGCCGCGCGGCCAGCGTCTGGTAGGCGTGCAGCCACAGCGCCTCGGCCAGCTCGAAGGGCTCCGGGTACCGCCGCGGATCGTCCCCCATCAGGGCGCTCCCGACAGTTCGCGCCAGAGAGCCTCCAGCAGCTCGCCCCAGGACTCGTCCTCCTCACGGACCCCGGCCGTGCGCAGATAGACGGCGTTCAGCAACTGGTCCGTGGCCAGTCCGCCGTTCTCCCGGCTGCGTTCCACGAACGCGCGGATCAGGGCGTCGTGCCGGCCGTCCTGGTCCCGGAAGTGGGACGCGATCATGGCGGCGAGCTGGTCCTCGCGCGGCGGTGAGACGTCCAGCCTGACGCAGCGGCGCAGGAAGGCGGGCGGGAACTGCCGTTCCCCGTTGCTGGTGATGACGACGAACGGGAAGGCGCGGCACCGCACCCGGCCGTCGGTCACGGTGACCGTGCCGTCCGGGTCGTCCGTGAACACCCGCGCGTTCGCCTCCCGCCGGCGGGCGCGGACCAGCTCCGGGATGTCGTACGAGCCGTTCTCCAGTACGTGCAGGAGGTCGCTCGGCAGGTCGATGTCGCTCTTGTCCAGCTCGTCGATGAGCAGGACGCGGGGCAGCTCGTAGGGCAGCAGCGCGGTACCGAGCGGACCCAGCCGCACGAAGTCCCCGATGCGTGGGTCCCCGCTCTCCCCGCCGCGGGCGGCGTCCGCGGCCGGCCCGGCCGCGCCCTGCGGGGTGCCCGGGGTGCCGGACGGCACCGGGGCACCGGCGGGGCCGCGGCCGAGCGACGCCTGGGCCCGGCCGATGGCGTCGTACTCGTACAGTCCGGAGCGCAGGGTGCTCCGGGAGGTGATGCCCCAGTGCAGGACCCGGCCCAGGCCCAGCTCGCGCGCGACGAGGTAGGCGAGGGTCGACTTGCCGATGCCGGGCCGGCCCGTCACGAGCAGCGGGCGGCGCAGCAGCAGGGCTGTGTTGATCATGTCGATGTCGTGCGGGTTCTGCCGGGGGGTGGCGCGGCCCACCGCACCGAGCCGGCGGTCGGTCTCCGCGCTCTCGGCCGGCACGGCCGGCAGCACCGGGCCGCCGTCGAAGTTCCGCCAGGCGGGTGGCGGGGGCAGTACGTCGGCCAGGCGGATGTCGGTCAACGGCTGACCGGTGCCGCGGTAGAGCCACCAGCTGCGGCTGCTGACGGTCCCTCCGTTGCCGTTGCCGTGGACCGGGTGATGGACACCGCTCATGACTCCCCCTCGGCGTTGTGTCCGCCACGCGCGCTCCCGGGATCCGTGTCCGGGGAGGACCAGTCGACGATGCGGTTCGGGTCGTCGAAGAGCACCGCGAGATGGCGGCCCGCGTGCGCGTCCCGTTGCGACGCGGCGGCGGTCGCCGCTTCGTTCCGCAACCGCTGGACCCGCTGCGGCAGTTCGATCGCTTTTCCTTTGATGAGCTTCTTCACCCGGCGGCGGAACTCACCCGGCGGCGCCGGCCGGCGGTCCCAGACCACCAGGGGCACCCCGGCGCGCAGCGCGGCCTCCAGCGAGGCCTGGCTGCCGGCGGGCCCGGGCAGCGGCGGTGCGTTGAGCGCCACGAGGACCAGCCGTTCGTCGGCGGTCAGCCTGCTGGTCCACTGGACGGGGTCGTGACCGCGCCGGCCCGTGGTGTCCCAGTGGCAGACGATGCCGGCGTCCTCCATCATCTGCTGCCAGCGGTTGTGCCACCGGCGGTGGAACTCGCGGGCCCGCATCCGCTCCAGGCTGCGCAGCACCACCGGATAGCTCAGGCACAGCGCGGTCGCGGAGGAGGACTGCGAGGCCATCGGCAGCCATTCCATCGGATGGTTCAGCAGATGGACGGGCAGCACGAATTCCAGCACCGGCCGGCCGGGGCGCCCGGCCCACTCCTTCTCGGCGCGGACGACCAGCCGCTCCACGGTGGCCTCCACGTCGCTCAGGGCCACGATCTGGTCCTCTCCGCGCTCCGGCCGCCAGGGGCCCGGACGTATCTGACGCCAGTGGGACAGCAGATAGCGGTCCGGACTCATCCCGTGTCTGCTCAGCTGGATAACGAGACAGGCCGGGGCTGGTTGTGCTGCCGGGGTCTGGGCGATCTCCGCGCGCAGGGCCTTGAGCTGTGGACCGAGGCCGAGCTTGGCGGCCTGGGCGTCGTTCCACTCCCGCAGGCCGTCGGCGACGGGCCGGTGGACGTCGGATTCGTCGAGCGCCGCGAGCACGTGCTCGACCAGTGCCGAAACGGGGAGCAGGCCGTCGGCGCGGGCGTTGACGCCGGCGAGGAAGTCGAAGGCCTCGCGGAGGGTGGACAGTCGCCGGTCCGGGAGCGTCAGGTCACCGGCCGACGCGTACAGCACCCCGCGTACGTCGAGATGGCGGACGCGGGCCAGCAGCGAATGGACTTCCCGTAACTCGGCCTCGGACAGGACCGCCAGCACCGGGGAGGCGACGACGAGTTCCCGGATCCTGAGCACGGGGGTGGAATTGGGTGCGTAGTCGTGCAGGGTCGCGACCAGTTCGGGCAAGCCGCGGGGCTCCTGCAGGCAGGCGCGGACGATCTCCAGCATCTCGAGCCGCGTCCGGCCGTGCCGCCGGATGTTGCCCAGCTCGGGTAACCGGCTCGCCAGCATACTGATCAAGAGATCGCGCCCCTCCGGTGCATCGAGTCCGGTCACCGCGCACATCTGATCAACAAGCTCACGCTCGAGTCCTGGCGCATGACCGCCATTTCCTTCGCCGTACAAGCGCTCCCCCGTCTCGGCCCGGGCCCCCCAACCTCCCGTCGGGGCAGGGCAGACCGGGCTCCGCCGCCCTGCGTCCAGGGTATGGCCCACGCCTGACACGTCGCCACCCTGTGCGACGGGTTGGATACCGGGCGGGGGGCGATGCGCGCCCGCCGGGAGAGGGGGCGGGCCGCCGGGCCGCCGGGAGCTGCCAGGTAGTAAGGACTCCGGGGCGCGGCTGGCCGGGGCTCCGGGGTGCGTCCGGGGTGCGATGAATGGTGGTCGCCCGGCCTACGGTGGAGTCGGTGCAGGTGAAAACGTTGGCGAGGGTAGCTTTCTGTCGGGTGTGACGGGGTCTTCCGGAGGGAGGCCGCGGCCCAAGGACCTCCGCAGCGTTCAGCACGGCGGAGACGAGCTCTGGAGCCGTCGTCCGGGCGACGACGCCGTTCTTGCCGGCGGCCGACGGACCGTTCTTGGTTCGTCGAACGACAAGGCAGAACGAGGTGTCGGCACCGGTGAAGGTGAGCACGCGCGTGTTGCCCCGGAGAGAGTCGCCCAGGCTGTCCAGCAGCTGGACGATCGGAAGGTAGACCATCATGCCCTGATCGGGGACGTATCCGGCCGAGTCGGCCGTACCGAGGTCCCCGGGAAGGTCATGTCGCCCAGATCGAAACCGTGGGCGTCGCCCTGGCCAGGCCGTACGGTGAACTGCACAGTGATCACGGTGTGCAGCCTTTCCCAAGGTCTGGATCCGGCGTGCCGGATCGTACGCGAAGGAGCGCGCCCCCGGGAGCAGGCCGTCACGCCACTGTGGCAGCTCGTCGAGACAGGCGCCCGCAAGCCAGACGGAAGCCGTGCAGCTCGGGAGCCCAGCCAGCTTTGACGCACATCACGGCCGCCACCGGATCAGGGCAGGCATGGCAGCGTGGTCGGTGCCTTCCATCGTCACGATGACTTCCCGGCCCGTCGCCGTTCCCAGCCAGGTCACGAAGGCGCGAACGGGTGCGAAGGTCGTCTTGTCGACTACGTCGGAAGGATCGAAGGTGAACTCGATCTCTTCGATGTCGAAGAAGTAGCAGGTGAACCACACACCGTCGACGTCGATGGCCAGGCTCGCCGACTCCTCCGGATCCCGCTCCAGTCGGGACCATACGGCAGAGGCGTCCAAAGCACCGCTGTCCGTCGTGCCGGAGAGCGTCCAGGTAAGCACATGGTGTCCCGGGACCGAGCGCAGCCCGTCGAACATCCGCCGCCAGTCGTCGATCGTGGTGTCGAGGACGCAGACGTCCCGCAGTGCTCCGTCTGCGACGAAGTCCTCTGCCTGGTAGACCGGTTCGGCCTCGTGCTGCCACGCCATCACAGGAATCCTTCGAAGGTGAGTTGGCCCCCACGCCAACTCCATCGGGCGCCCCAGCCTCCGGGAACCCTGAAATCCCGGATGATGCCGCCGTATTGGGACGACGCCGAGGTGTTGACTTTCTCGACCACGTTCGGGTCGGTGAGTATGTCCTGGATCATCTCATTGGCGATCTCGGTCCGCTCACTATTGGTGACCTTGCCGAAATTGTACATATCGACATGAGCTTGACCCCGCTTGGCCAGATTGCCAGGGCTCGGGTCACCGTGCTTCTGCAAGGCCCTGCCGGCCGGTGACAACTGGCCCTTCTTGATGGTGGCGGCCGCCTGGTACAAGTCGTCGGTGCCATAGTTGCAGGGGGAGAGACCGAGGGGATCGATCCAGGTCAGCGGCGTGCGTACATAGCCGTGGTGATGGTCCGCCGGCTCCAGCCCCAGCGGGTCCGCGCTGATGTACCGGGCTGTCCCGGGGTCGTAGTAGCGGTGCAGGTTGTAGTGCAGCCCTGTCTCGTCGTCGGCGTACTGCCCTGGGAAGCGCAACGGGCAGTCGACGGGCCCCGCGCCATCGTCCGGGACCGGGAAGTACGCGCCCCACAGGGTGGTGCGGCGCTGCCAGAGCAGCTCTCCGGACGCGGGCACCAATTCCATGGGCGTACCGACGGGGTCCGTGACCACGGCGTGGAAGCGAGCGGTGCGCTCAGGGTTCGTCTCATCGGCCAGGCGCGCCAGGAACGACGCGTTCGACCGCGTGGCCAACGGCTCCTGGTCGGTCTGGGCCACCGGGCGAGGGGTGCCCGGCTTGTAGTCCCAGGTCAGCACCCGGCCGTCCGGTGCGGTCTGCTCGGCCAGGAGGGTGTCATCCCAGCTGAACTCCGTGCGGTCGTGCTCCGAGCCGTCCACGGCCACCCGGTGCTTGGAGATGCGCCGGCCCAGCGGGTCGTAGGCGTAGCGCCAGCGGTCCTCGTCCGGAGTGACCACCTCTGTCAGACGGTCCTCGGCGTTCCAGACGTAGGTCCACGTACGGCTCTGGCCGTTCAGGAGCCTGCGGGTTCTGCGGACCAGGCGTCCCTGCTCGTCGTGCTCGTACGCGGTCACGCCCGCCGAGCGGACGAGGGTGCCGTCGAACTCTCGCTCGCCGGGCGTGTCGTGGGCGGGCGCGGAGGCGTCCACCAGATTGCCCGCCGCGTCGTAAGCGTAGGTCTCGGTCCAACCGTGGGCGCGCACTCCGGTGACGCGTCCCATGCCGTCGAGGTCGAAGCGCCGGGTACCCGAGGTCAGCTCGCGGATCTCGGTGAGGTAGCCGTCGGCGCGGTGTGTGTAGGTGCGGTGCTGCAGAAGGCGGTCCGCGTCGTCCGCCTCCGGGCCGGAGGTCAGGCTCTGACCGGTGAGGAGGTTCCGCGGGCTCCAGCTCTGGGTCAGCCTCACCTCCGTACCGAGGCGGCGCTCCGTCTCGCGGCCCGCGGGATCGTGGGCGAAGTGCAGTTCGCCCACGGGCGAGCGCAGGATGAGCGGGCGGCCCGCCGGGTCGTACGTCCACTCCGAGGCCAGCCCAGACGGTGTCACCCGGCTGACACGGCGGCCGAGAGCGTCGTAGGCATGCGTGGTCGTGCGGCCGTTCACCGTCTCCGACAGCACGCGGCCCAGGCAATCCCGCTCCAGTATGACCTCGGCGTCGGTGTTGGCCGCGTACGCGAGAGCGCCGTCGGGACCGTATGCGAACGTCGTGACGGCGCCCGCCTCGGATCGCTGCTCCACCACCCGACCCACTGCATCCCGCGTGAGGTGCAGTGTCTCCCCGACGCCGTTGGTCCGGGAGACCAACTGTCCGGCCACGTCATGGACGTACGTCAGCGTGCGGCCGTTGAAATCTGTCTCCGCAGTCAGGCGGCCCGTCTCGTCGTAGGTGTACGACCAGGTGCTCCCCTGTGGGTTGGTGACACCGGTCAGGCGGAGCTCGGCATCGTAGGCGAACTGGTAACGGGCGCCATCCGGGTCCGTCCGGGTGGCGGGGACGTCGAAGGGGCCCGAAGTGTGATGGGTCGTGTTGCCGGCGGCGTCGGTGTGGCCGCGGAGGTTGCCTTCCGCGTCCCAGGCCCATGACTCGCGCGTGCCGTCCGAGTGTTGGCGCCACGCCGGTTTGCCCTCGGTGGTCCAGCCCAGGCGGGTGGTGTGGCCCAGCGGATCCGTCACCTCGACGATCCGGCCGAAGGAGTCCCGGCGGATCGTCGTGGTGTGGCCCAGCTCGTCGGTCGTCGCGACGGGCAGGCCGGCCGGGTCGTACGCGATGGTGCGGGTGTGGCAGAGGGCGTCGGTGATCGCTGTCGGGCGGCCCGCCTCGTCGTACGTGTACCGGGTCTCGGCCCCCGTAGGGTCGACGCTCGTGAGAAGGTTGCCCCGCTCGTCGTAGGTGTGCCGCCAGACGGCCCCGCCCGGCTCGACGACCTCCGTCGGCTGCCCGAACGCGTTGCACGCGGCCCGCGCGACCGATCCGTCCGGCAGGGTGAGTTCCGTCAGGTTGCCTGAGGCGTCGTAGGCGTACCGGGTCGTGCGTCCCAGAGGGTCGGTGACGGCGACGGGCCGGGCGCCGTACTCGTCCCAGCGGGTGAGGATGACGTGCCCCAGCGGATCCGTCTCCTCCTCGACCTGGCCCTCGGCGTTGTAGCGGTGTACCGAGACGCGGCCCAGGGAGTCCGTGTATGTCGTCGTTCGTGCGGCGTCGTCGTACGTCAGCGTCCCGGACAGGATGCCGTCGACGCCCTCGGTGCGCGTCACCCGGCCGCGCTCGTCGTAGACGTAGGAGAACCAGGTGCCGTTGCGGTCGGTCCAGCGGGTGACCCGGCCTTCGCCGTCACAGGCGAAACGCAGTGGTTCACCGCTGGAGTTGATGACCTCGGTGAGGTTGCCGGCATGGTCGTAGTCGTAGCGCATGACGACCGTGCCCTCGCCCTGCGTGCCCTGCGGGCCGTAGCGGGAGGGTGGCTCGTCGAGCAGGCGCAGGGCGGTGATGCGCGGGCCCTGGGTGTCGACGGCGACGTAGTAGCCGCCGGAGTGGCGCAGACCGAAGGGGACGCCGTCGTCGTCGCGTTCGACGTCGACGCGCATGCCGTTGCGGTCGCTCCAGGACTCGAGCGCCAGGTGGAAGACGCCGAAGGTCGGGGACGGGACCGGGGCGGCGAAGGTGCGGGTCACGCCCGTTGCCGGGTCCGTGACCGTCATCGCGCTGTCCGGTTTGCCGTCCCACTCCAGCGGCCAGCGGGCGCCCTTCACCGGCATGGTCGGCACGCCCGGTTCGGGCACCGGGTACACCAGGCGCATGCCGTCCGCCGCCGCGAAGACGACGCCCTCCCCATCGATCTGGAGGCACTCGTCCAGGGTGGATATCCAGGTAGGGCCGAAACAGACCCCGCCCCGGTACGAGGACAGGTGGGTGCGCGTGAACTCCAGCGGGAGACTTCCCGGCAGCGTCAGGTCCGTCTGCGTCGTCAGCATCGCGCCGGTCGCCACGTCGATCGGCTCGCCCACGCACGGGGTGCGTTCGGCGTTGCGGGCTGCAGGGCCCAGCTCGACCAGGTCGGGGCGGAGTGACGGCGGGCGCAGCAGCAGCGGGGTGGTGTCGCTGAGCCCACCTTCCATGCTCGCCTTCAGCAGGCCGCCGCCCGCTCCGAGCGCGCCGCCGAAGATCATGCCGTCCTTGGCGGCCTGGTTGACCTCGTCCAGGCTGAAACCGTCCTGCAGACCGGTCGCCATCTTCAGCGGCTGGGCCACGGCGAGGTCGACGGCGACCGACTCCACGCCACCGAAGGCGGCGGCGACGAGCGTGCCTGCGGCGATCTCGGCAACGGTCGTGGTGACGGCGACACCCATCGTGGCGCCGAACTCGATGACCGCGTCCGCCGCTGCGACGGCGGCCCCGGAGGCGAGGCCCGCGGTGAAGAAGGCGAGCGTCACGCCGCCCGCGATCACGGCGGCGTCGATGCCGATCTGCGTCCAGAGCTTGTTGATGGCGTCGTCGATGGCGTCGGCGAACTTATCGAGCGCCTTGGCCATTTCGCGCGCCGAGTCCGCCAGGTCCTTCAGCCAGCCGCCGTCCTGGTCCTTGGCATAGCGGCCCCAGAACTTGCTGAACGCCTCGATCGATTCCCCTGTGTTGTGGTGGATGATCGACGATGCGCTGCGGTGCACTGGAGAGCGGACGTCGTCGACAGCCCCTGCGAAGGTACGCCAGGCCTTCGCCGCGTCCCGCAGCTTGCCGGAGTCCGCCTCGGGCCACCACATGCCCAGCTTGAGAAGGATGTGCCGGGCTTTGTCCTCAACGCTCACCGGCACCGTCGCTCTGCTTGCCGGTCTTCACTTCCGTGAACATGCCGGCGATGAGCTGGTCGTTGTCCACGGTTCCGTCGGCCAGGTCCACCATGGCCTCGTGAATACTCGTCAGGCCGAGCACCAGGACGCCCGCCGCGCTTTCGATCCTCTTCTGCTGCGGCTTGTAGGCATTGCCGAACTTGTCGCCCTGCTCGTCGTGGCCCCAGGGGCTCGCCCAGACCGTCGAGGGTCTGGATGAGGGTGGTCAGCGCCTCGCTCAGATCGATGGCCCCTGGGTGGAGGGCAGGTGCCGCCGCCTTGATGTCCAGGACCTTGCCGGGGACCTTGCCGTCGCCCATCGATGAACCCCTGTTCGCAGGTGCGGTCTCCGACTCTATGGCGGTGAGTTCAAGGAGAGATCATGCCTGGGTAATGCAAAGGCAATGCCGGTTACTGGAACCACTTGGCATCCACGCAGTTCGTGAAGGCTGCCTGGTGCCAACTGGTCATCCTGGTCACGATGCCGTGTGCCGGGCGGTCGCGTAGTTGGGCGCAACGCGCGACCTGGGCCGGACACTTGAGTTTCCGCAGCTTGATGCGCGGAGGTCGTCGGGTGCGGACACGATCAGGGCTTGGAGCTGTTTGATCGCGGCGGTGGAGGCGAGAACCGCGCCGTGGCGGGTAGCGAGCAGGGCACGGAGAGCCTCCCGTTCGCCGCGGAGCCGGGGCTGGATCAGGTGCTCGGTGGAGAGTGCTTTCCTGGCGCTCGGATGGCGTCGATCATGTCGGTCTTGCGGCCGCCACGGACAGCGGGCCGCTTGCGGCGGCAGACCTCCGCGACACGCTCGCCAGCCTGGTCGAGGAAGGTGGCCAGGCCGGCGCCGTAGCTGCCGATAACCTCGAGCGCCCAGCTCCGGCGGCCGGCGATCTGCTGGCGGGCGAAGTCGAGCAGGCGGCGGTAACCCCGAGCGTTTGCCGGGGCATCGGTGCTGGACAGGACCGCACCGATGGGGCTGACGGCCGCAGCGGCGAGGGTGTCGCGGCGGGTGTCGACGCCGATGATGCCGTCGACCTGTTCTGCGAGCATGGTCACGCGGTTGTTCTCCCGCCCAGGTCAAGCACCACGATCAAGCCCTCCTCTGCATCGCGAGACGACGAGCCGACGTGCTCTTCGCGATGCTCCGGAACGGAGACCTTCAACGAACCTCAGCCTGCCCGGGCCGTCGTCTGGCAGACCTAGGGGGCACCCCTGCCCCGGTCTCGCCCCACCTACACTCGCAGTTTCAGAGCAGCCACGGTCTGTGAGCTACCCCCTTGCACACGGGGGATTCCTCGGGCCATTTGCGGTACGAGCCGTTTTCCCCCGTCCCCGACGGCCGCAGCCCCGAACGATCAAGGTGACTCGCTCTCCTGCCAAGCCGCCCGTCGACCCCGCCCGTCAGGGTCGGAGGGCGGTGCAAGTGGGCCCACAGACGACTCTTCCCATTCCCTGCGTCCCCTCAGCGTCCCAACTTGTGCGTCCAAACCCCGCGCAGATAGACGACTACGGCTCCCCTGGACCACGGACCCACGCATCCGCCCAGGTCAACGCATCCTGAACCCAGGAGCTTCAGGCGCCGTTGGACTCACGAGCGGCGGATTCAGTCCGTTGGCCCAAAGTCCTGAATCCGTGCCCCTGCTGAGACGTCGGCAGGTCACAGACCTGCATGGTGGGGCGGGTGGGACTCGAACCCACGGCCGACGGATTATGAGTCCGCTGCTCTAACCGGCTGAGCTACCGCCCCATAGCGGCGTGTCGCGTACATGTGTGCGCGCCGTCTGCCGCAGCATAGCCGCTCATACGATCTCCTGCTTCGGATGGTCGGCTTCCGCGCTGCTCATGACCTTGAGGACATCACCGCAGGCGCGACGGTTCCCCCGGACATGAAAAAGGACCCCGGAGGGGTCCTCGTTCAGCGTGCTCCCCCGACTGGACTCGAACCAGTAACCTGCCGGTTAACAGCCGGCTGCTCTGCCAATTGAGCTACGGAGGACCGAAGCTCCCCCGACTGGACTCGAACCAGTAACCTGCCGGTTAACAGCCGGCTGCTCTGCCAATTGAGCTACGGAGGATCGCCTCGATTGCATCGAACGTACCTACCCGGGTATTCGCCAGGGGGCGGGCGCTCGCTGCGACACATACATTAGCGCAAGCAGGGGGGTGCTCCGCCAATCGGTATCCCCCCGCGCCGACGCCGCACCAGAGACCTACGCAAGGGAAGGGTGGCAGCCATGCGCTACCGGCTCACATTCGTCGCCGGACTGGCCCTCGGTTACGTACTCGGCACGAGGGCCGGACGCGAGCGCTACGAGCAGCTGAAGAAGTCCGCTCAGCAGATCGCGCAGAACCCGGCCGTCCGCAACACCGCGGAGAGCGCCGCCCAGCAGGGCCGCGTCTACGCCGGCAAGGCCTTCCACACGGTCAGCGACAAGGTCGGAGACCGCGTCCCGGCCTCGGTGGCCCAGCGGGTCCGCTCCCTGCGCGAGCGCAACATCAACGGCACGGCGGAGGACGACTGGGGCACGAGCAACACCTAGCGGTGGCCCGCCGTGGGACGCCCTCGGCCGAAGCAGCCTCGGCGGTACGGCAAAATCCTCGGTATGGGGATAGTCGCCGGGTTGGACAGCTCGCCCGATTTCACGCGCATCGTCGTCTGCGACACGGACACGGGCGCCGTGCTCAGGCAGGGGTACGCCCCGCATCCGGTCGAGGCGCCGGACGGCGGGAGCGGCCGGCCCAGTGACGTCGATCCGCAGGCCTGGCTGCTGTCCCTGGGCGAGGCGGCCGGGGGCGGACTGCTGGAGGGCGTGCAGGCGATCGGCGTCTCCGCCCAGCAGAACGCGCTCGTGCCGCTGGACGCCCAGGGCAACACCGTGCGCCCGGCGCTGGTCGGCGGCGACAAGCGGGCCCAGGTGGCGGCGGCCGACCTGGTCGACGCGCTGGGCGGCAGGGAGGCCTGGGCGCAGGCGGTCGGCTGCGTTCCGCAGGCCGCCCAGCCGGTCACCAAGCTGCGCTGGCTCGCCAAGACCGAGCCGGAGAACGCGCTGCGCACGGCCGTACTGCTGCAGGCCCACGACTGGCTGGTCTGGCAGTTGCTCGGGCGGCCCGTGCAGCGGACCACCGATCGCGGCGGCGCCTCGGGCACCGGGTACTGGTCCGCGGCCAGCGGCGGCTACCGGCCCGACCTGGTCGAGCTGGCACTCGGCCACCAGGCGATGCTGCCCGAGGTGATCGGCCCGGCGGACGCGGCCGGAACCACCCCCGAGGGGCTGCTGATCTCCGCCGGCACCGGGGAGACCATGTCCGCCGCGTTCGGCCTCGGGATCGGGCTCGGGGACGCCGTCGTCTCCCTCGGGGCGTCCGGGTCCGTGATGGCCGTGCACCGGGAGGCGCTCGCCGACCAGTCCGGGATGATCACCTCTCTCGCCGACGCCACCGGCATGCACCTGCCGGTCGTCACCACCCTGAACGCCGTACGGGCCCTGCGCGGCACCGCCGAACTCCTCGGCCTGCCGGATCTGGAGAGCCTGTCCGACCTGGCCATGAAGTCGACGCCCGGCTCGCACGGGCTGGTGCTGCTCCCCTACCTGGAGGGCGAGCGCACGCCGAATCTGCCGCACACCGCGGGGACGCTCGCGGGGCTGCGCCGCGAGTCGATGAAGCCCGAGCATCTGGCCCGGGCCGCGTTCGAGGGCATGCTGTGCGGGCTCGCCGACGCGCTGGACGTGCTGCGCGGGCGGGGCGTGGAGGTGCGGCGGATCTTCCTGCTCGGGCCGGCCGCCGAGCTGCCCGCCGCGCAGGCGGTGGCGCCCTCGCTGTTCGGCGTGCAGGTCGTCGTGCCGCAGCCCGCTGACTACGCGGCGATCGGCGCCGCCCGGCAGGCCGCCTGGGCGCTCGGTGTGTCGCAGGGCACACTCGACCCGCGCACCCCGCCGGCCTGGCGGGGTGCGGCGGCACAGGTGCTGGAGCCGGGCGACGAGCTGGCCGTCGGCCAGGCGGTGCGGCAGCAGTTCACGGCGGTACGGGAGCAGACCCACCCCGGGGCGTTCCAGCTGTAGGGCTCCGGAACGGGGCGGGGGAGGTTACGGCCGCAGGGCCGCGGGACGGTTCCCGGCGGCCGTGCCACCCGTGAGGCGGTATCCGCGCGGCCCTCCGGTAAATCGGTTGAGGTAACGCGGGTGCAGTGTTCGACGATAGGGGCCAGGGGCACACCCCGCCCCCACCGCCGACTCCGAGAGACCCAGCGTGCTCATACGACTTCTGCGGACCTATATCAGGCCCTACAGGAAACCCATCGCTCTCCTGGTGCTGCTGCAGTTCCTGCAGACCTGCGCCACCCTCTACCTGCCCACCCTGAACGCGGACATCATCGACAAGGGCGTCGTGAAGGGGGACACGGGTTACATCCTGTCCTTCGGCGCCCTCATGATCGGCATCTCGCTGGTGCAGGTGGTCTGCAACATCGGTGCCGTGTACTACGGCGCCCGTACCGCCTCGGCACTCGGCCGGGACGTGCGCGGCGCGGTCTTCGACCGGGTGCAGTCCTTCTCCGCCCGTGAGGTGGGTCACTTCGGGGCACCCTCGCTCATCACCCGTACGACGAACGACGTACAGCAGGTCCAGATGCTGGCCCTGATGACGTTCACGCTGATGGTGTCGGCGCCCATCATGTGTGTCGGCGGCATCGTCCTCGCCCTCGGGCTGGACGTGCCGCTGTCCGCGGTGCTCATCGCGGTGGTCCCGGTGCTCGGCATCTGCGTGACGCTGATCGTGCGCCGGCTGCGGCCGCTGTTCCGGACCATGCAGGTCCGGCTCGACACGGTGAACCGGGTGCTGCGCGAGCAGATCACCGGCAACCGGGTGATCCGCGCCTTCGTCCGCGACGAGTACGAGCAGGGCCGCTTCGGGCGGGCCAACGGCGAGCTGACCGACATGCAGCTGGCCACCGGCCGGATGCTCGCGCTGATGTTCCCCATGGTCATGACGGTGGTGAACGTCTCGTCGATCGCGGTGGTGTGGTTCGGCGCGCACCGCATCGACAGCGGGGAGATGGCGATCGGCGACCTCACGGCGTTCCTCGCCTATCTGATGCAGATCGTCATGTCCGTGATGATGGCCACCTTCATGTTCATGATGGTGCCGCGGGCCGAGGTGTGTGCCGAACGCATCCAGGAGGTCCTGACGACCGACTCCAGCGTGGTGCCGCCGGTGGCACCGGTCACCGAGCTGCGCCGGCACGGCCTGCTGGAGATCCGGGGCGCGGGCTTCCGCTATCCGGGTGCCGAGGAGCCGGTGCTGAAGGGCATCGACCTGACGGCCCGGCCGGGCGAGACGACGGCCGTGATCGGCTCCACCGGCAGCGGGAAGTCGACGCTGCTCGGGCTCGTCCCCCGGCTGTTCGACGCCACCGAGGGCGCGGTGCTGGTCGACGGCGTGGACGTGCAGGACGTCGAGCCGAAGCTGCTGGCCCGCACGGTCGGGCTCGTGCCGCAGAAGCCGTACCTGTTCGCGGGCACGGTCGCCACCAACCTGCGCTACGGAAATCCGGACGCCACCGACGAGGAGCTGTGGCACGCGCTGGAGGTGGCGCAGGCCAAGGACTTCGTGAGCCGGCTGGAGGGCGGCCTGGACGCGCTCGTCGCGCAGGGCGGCACCAACGTCTCGGGTGGTCAGCGCCAGCGCCTGGCGATCGCCCGCACGCTGGTGCAGCGCCCGGAGATCTACCTCTTCGACGACTCCTTCTCCGCGCTCGACTACGCCACGGACGCCGCGCTGCGCGGCGCGCTCACCGCGGAGACCGCCGAGGCGACCGTCGTCATCGTCGCCCAGCGGGTGGCGACCATCCGGGACGCCGACCGGATCATCGTGCTGGACGAGGGCCGGGTCGTCGGCTCCGGCCGGCACCACGAGCTGATGGCGTCCAACGAGACCTACCGGGAGATCGTGCTCTCCCAGCTGACGGAAGCGGAGGCCGCCTGATGGCCGGGCCCATGGGACGCATGATGGCCGGGGGCGGCCCCGACCAGCGCTCGATGGACTTCAAGGGGTCGGGCAGACGGCTCGTCGCCCAGTTCAGGCCCGAACGGGCCACCATCTACGGCCTGCTGCTGTGCACGGTCGTCAGCGTCGGCCTGAGCGTGGTCGGCCCGAAGATCCTGGGCAAGGCCACCGACCTGGTCTTCGCCGGCATCATCGGCCGGCAGATGCCGGCCGGGGCCAGCAAGGAGCAGGTGCTCCGGTCGATGCACGAGCGCGGCCAGGGCCAGGTCGCGGACATGCTCAAGGGCACCGACTTCACTCCCGGCCAGGGCATCGACTTCCACGCCGTGGGGAACGTCCTGCTGGTCGCGCTCGGTACGTTCCTGGCTGCCGGCCTGCTGATGGCCGTCGCGACCAGGCTGACCAACCGGGCCGTGAACCGGACGATGTACCGGCTGCGCGAGGACGTGCAGGGGAAGCTGTCGCGGCTGCCGCTGTCGTACTTCGACAAGCGGCAGCGTGGCGAGGTGCTCTCCCGCGCCACCAACGACATCGACAACATCGGGCAGACGCTCCAGCAGTCGATGGGCCAGCTGATCAACTCGATGCTGACCATCGTCGGCGTGCTCGCGATGATGTTCTGGGTCTCCTGGATCCTCGCGCTGGTCGCCCTCGCCACCGTGCCGCTGTCGTTCGTGGTGGCGACCCGGATCGGCAAGCGGTCGCAGCCGCACTTCGTGCAGCAGTGGCGCACCACGGGCAAGCTCAACGCCCATGTGGAGGAGATGTACACCGGGCACACCCTGGTGAAGGTGTTCGGGCGGCAGGACGAGTCGGCGAAGCAGTTCGCCGAGCAGAACGACGCGCTGTACGAGGCGGGGTTCAGGGCGCAGTTCAACAGCGGTGTGATGCAGCCGCTGATGATGTTCGTCTCGAACCTCAACTACGTGCTGGTGGCGGTCGTCGGTGGCCTGAGGGTCGCGTCCGGTGCCCTGTCCATCGGCGACGTCCAGGCGTTCATCCAGTACTCGCGGCAGTTCTCGATGCCACTGACGCAGGTCGCGTCGATGGCCAACCTGGTGCAGTCCGGTGTCGCCTCCGCCGAGCGGATCTTCGAGCTCCTGGACGCCGAGGAGCAGCAGGCGGACCCGGTACCGGGCGAGCGCCCGCAGGAGCTGACCGGGCGGGTGCGCCTGGAGCACGTGTCGTTCCGGTACGACCCGGACAAGCCGCTGATCGAGGACCTGTCGCTCACCGTGGAGCCGGGCCACACGGTCGCGATCGTCGGCCCGACCGGCGCGGGCAAGACCACGCTGGTCAACCTGCTGATGCGGTTCTACGACGTCTCCGGCGGGCGCATCACGCTGGACGGCGTGGACATCGGGAGGATGTCCCGGGACGAACTGCGGTCCGGCATCGGCATGGTGCTCCAGGACACCTGGCTGTTCGGCGGCACCATCGCGGAGAACATCGCGTACGGCGCCGCGCGGGAGGTCACCCGGGGAGAGATCGAGGATGCGGCGCGGGCCGCGCACGCCGACCGGTTCGTGCGCACCCTGCCCGACGGGTACGACACCGTCATCGACGACGAGGGCACGGGGGTCAGCGCCGGTGAGAAGCAGCTGATCACCATCGCGCGGGCGTTCCTGTCCGACCCGGTGATCCTGGTGCTGGACGAGGCGACGAGTTCGGTGGACACCCGCACCGAGGTGCTGATCCAGAAGGCGATGGCCAAGCTCGCCGCGGGGCGGACGTCGTTCGTGATCGCGCACCGGCTGTCGACGATCCGGGACGCGGACACGATCCTCGTGATGGAGAACGGGTCCATCGTCGAACAGGGCGCGCACGCGGAGCTGCTGGCCGCGGACGGCGCGTACGCCCGGCTGTACCAGGCGCAGTTCGCGCAGGCCGTGGCCGAGGTGGACTAGCCGGCGGGGGCCGCAGCTGCGGCCCCCGCTCAGTCCAGGTAACCCCGCAGCTGGTCGGCGAAGGCGTGGTCCCGGAGTTTGTTCAGGGTCTTGGACTCGATCTGCCGTATCCGTTCGCGGGTCACACCGAACAGGCGGCCTATCTCCTCCAGGGTGCGGGGGCGGCCGTCGATGAGGCCGTAGCGGAGCTGGACGACCTTGCGCTCACGCTCGCCCAGCGTGCTCAGGACCGCCTCCAGGTGCTGCCTGAGCAGCAGGAACGCGGCGGACTCCATGGGGCTCGCCGCGTCGCCGTCCTCGATGAGGTCACCGAGGGCCACGTCGTCCTCCTCGCCGACCGGGGCGTGCAGCGACACCGGCTCCTGCGCGAGGCGCAGCACCTCGCCGACCCGCTCCGGCGGCAGGTCCAGGTGCGCGGCCACCTCTTCGGAGGTCGGCTCGCAGCCCCGCTCCTGGAGCATGCGGCGCTGGACGCGGACGACCCGGTTGATCAGCTCCACGACGTGGACCGGGACGCGGATGGTGCGGGCCTGGTCGGCCAGGGCCCGGGACATGGCCTGGCGGATCCACCAGGTGGCGTAGGTGGAGAACTTGTAGCCGCGCGCGTAGTCGAACTTCTCCACCGCGCGGATCAGCCCGAGGTTGCCCTCCTGAACCAGGTCGAGCATGGTCAGGCCGCGGCCGACGTACCGCTTGGCGACGGAGACCACGAGCCGCAGGTTGGCCTCGATCAGCCGGCGCTTGGCCATCCGGCCAAGGACCACGAGCCGGTCCAGGTCCTCCGCCAGCCGGCTGTCCAGGTCCGGGGTGGTGCTCAGCTTCTCCTCGGCGAACAGGCCGGCCTCGACCCGGCGGGCGAGGTCGACCTCCTCGGCCGCGGTGAGCAACGGGATGCGGCCGATCTCGCGCAGGTACTGGCGGAACAGGTCGGCGGAGGGCCCGCCGGTCTCGGCCCGGGCGGCGGACGGTGCGGCGACGGGCTCTGCGGGCTCCAGCGGCTCGTCGGCTTCCGGGGGCTCCTCGACGAGTGCCTCGGCCGGGGGTTCCGCCTGCTCGGCGGGCCCCGCCTCCGGGTGCAGAGCGCCGCGGCTCTGCGGGGGCACGGCCACGAGGACGTCCGGCTCCGCGTCCGGCTCGTCCGCGGTGGTACCGGTGGCGCTGTCGGTCTGGGTGCGGGTCTGGGTCTGCACGGGGGCGACCTCCAGGATGATCGCTGCTGAGGGTGTGCGGCAGCGGCACTGAGGGAGTGGAGAGTCGACGGCCTGCGCTCCGAGGACTCGGGCACCGCCCCCAGTGTGGAGTACGACGCATCCCCGCCACGAGGGGCGTGCGGTGACTTTTTGCGTCCGGACCGTGACCGGCTGCTCACCGGAGCCGGAAAACCGGGCGCCCCGTACGGCCCTGATCTGGGCCGATCTCCGGGTCCCCGGACTTGTGTACGAAACCCATGTGACCGTCGGTTGCGCCGGCTCCCACGAGGCGGAGCGGCTGCGCGGCCGGGCGGACCCGGCCGGGCCGGAGCCGACGCACATCGTGCCGGCCCGCGGCCGGATGCGACGGCGGCCGATGCCCACCCTCGCCGGCTCGGCGTCCTGCACCGAGGAGTCGGCGCGGGCGCCCCGGGCCGTGGCGGCGAGGTCCGCTTCTCGGCGCGGGACGGGGTTCGGCGCACGGCACCACTCGTCGTCGAGTACCCGCGGTTCGCGTACCCGCGGTTCGCGATCCCGCGGTTCGCGATCCCGCAGTTCGCGTTCCCGCAGTTCGCGGAGCGTGAGCGGGAGTTCGCCGGGCGGCTGGTGCGGGCGGTGACGCCGGCGTCCGAGGGGGCGTCAGAGGGCGGCGGCGCCGCGCGTCTTCAGCGCCTGGTCGTACTGCTGCAGGACCCACAGTTCGTTCCCCGCCGCGGCCAGCTGGGCCGGGTCGCCGCCCGCCTCCAGGCGCCGGACGGTGATCTGGATCTCGCGGACGCGACGCTCCACGGCACGGCGGCGGACGGTCACCAGCTGCTCGCCCGCGTAGTTCTCGTCGACCGTCCTGCGCATGATCGCCTCCACGGCCAGCTCCGTGACCATGGCGCGGACGGCGTCGTCGGGGGCCGCCTCGCGGACGCGGACCAGGTACTCCTGGGCGTCCTGGACGCCGCGCTCGGCGCCGCCCGCGTCCAGGATGGCCTGGCGCACGGCCGCGTAGGGGGCGGCGGTGAACTCGTCGACGCCGTACGCGTCGAAGGCCGGGGAGACCAGTTCGGGGCGCTGCAGGGCGAGCTTGAGGAGTTCCCGCTCGGTGGCGTACACGGGATTGCGGAGCTGGAGCGCGGGGCCGCCGGTGGCGGGCCGGGCGGCTGACTCGTACCGCTGGGCGCCCGTGGGGGCCGGTCCCTTGCCGCCGCGCTCGCGCGCCCAGCGGGCCAGCTGGGCCACGCGCCGGACCACGAACTGGGTGTCGAGGATGCCGAGCATGCCCGCGAGTTCCACGGCGACCTCGTGCTGGGCGCCGCTGTTCTTGATACGGGCGACGATCGGGGCGGCCTCGTCCAGGGCGGCGGCACGGCCGGCCGGGGTGTCGAGGTCGTAGCGCAGCACGATCTGGCGGAGCGCGAACTCGAAGAGCGGGGTGCGCGGTTCCGCCAGGTCGGCGACGGCCTCGTCGCCCTTGGCCAGCCGCAGCTCGCAGGGGTCCATGCCGTCGGGCGCGATCGCGATGTACGTCTCGGCGGCGAACTTCTGGTCGTCCTCGAAGGCACGCAGGGCGGCCTTCTGCCCGGCCGCGTCGCCGTCGAAAGTGAAGATCACCCGGGCCGAGCCGTTGTCCATGAGCAGCCGGCGCAGGATCTTGATGTGCTCGCCGCCGAAGGCCGTGCCACAGGTCGCGATGGCCGTCGTCACGCCGGCCAGATGGCAGGCCATGACGTCGGTGTAGCCCTCGACGACGACGGCCCGGCTGGACTTGGCGATCTCCTTCTTCGCCAGGTCGATGCCGTACAGCACCTGGCTCTTGCGGTAGATCGCCGTGTCGGGGGTGTTGAGGTACTTCGGGCCGTTGTCCGCCTCGTACAGCTTGCGGGCGCCGAAGCCGACGACCTCGCCGCCGATGTCCCGGATGGGCCACATCAGCCGGCCCCGGAACCGGTCGATGGGGCCGCGGCGGCCGTCCTGGGAGAGCCCGGAGAGGATCAGCTCCTTGTCGGTGAAGCCCTTGCCGCGCAGATAGCGGGTGAGGTGATCCCAGCCCTGGGGGCTGTAGCCGACGCCGAAGTGGACCGCGGCGGCCTGGTCGAAGCCGCGCTCGGCGAGGAAGATCCGGCCGGTCTCGGCCTCGGGGGCGGTGGCGAGCTGTTCGGCGTACCACTGGGCGGCGATCTTGTGCGCCTCGACCAGTCGGATGCGCTCGCCGCGCTGGTGGGCCGGGTTGTACCCGCCCTCCTCGTAGCGCAGGGTGATGCCGGCCTGGGCGGCGAGGCGCTCGACCGCCTCCGAGAAGGAGAGGTGGTCCACCTTCATCACGAAGGTGATGGTGTCCCCGCCCTCCTGGCAGCCGAAGCAGTGGAAGAGTCCCTTGCTCGGGCTGACCTGGAAGGACGGCGATTTCTCGTCGTGGAACGGGCACAGGCCCTTGAGGTTTCCGCCGCCCGCGTTGCGCAGCTGGAGGTACTCGGAGACCACGGCGTCGATCGGGACCGCGTCCCGTACCGCCTTCACGTCCTCGTCGTTGATCCGTCCTGCCACGGCGTGAATTCTACGGGGGCGGACCGACACACCTGGGACGCGTGCGGCGCCCCGGAAGGGGCGCCGGGGACCGCGCGGGCGACCGCGGGTCCCGGCCGCCGGACGGCGGCCGGGGGCGGCAGGGGCCTAGGCGAGCGACTCCAGCGGCAGGTGCGGATCGGCCAGCGCCTCCAGGTCCACCGGCGCCGCGGCCCGGATCAGCCGCTGGATGTGCTCTGTGACATCCCACACGTTCACGTTCATCCCGGCCAGTACGCGCCCTTCCTTCACCCAGAAGGCGATGAACTCGCGCTTGCCCGCGTCGCCCCGGATCACCACCTCGTCGTAGGAGCCCGGCGGCGCCCAGCCGCTGTACTCCATGCCCAGGTCGTACTGGTCGGTGAAGAAGTACGGCACGCGGTCGTAGGTGACGTCCTTGCCCAGCATCGCGCGGGCGGCGGCCGGGCCGCCGTTCAGCGCGTTCGCCCAGTGCTCGACCCGCAGCCGGGTGCCGAACCGGGCGAGCGGGAAGGAGGCCACGTCGCCGGCGGCGTGGACGTCGGGGTCGGAGGTGCGCAGCCGCTCGTCGACGACGATGCCGCCGCCGTGCGCCCGGTCGGCGATCTCCAGGCCGGCCGCCTCGGCGAGGCCGGTCCGGGGGGCCGCGCCGATCGCGGCGAGGACGTCGTGCGCCGGGTGCTCCTCCCCGTCGTCGGTGCGGGCCGCGAGGACCATGCCGTCCTGGCCGATGATCTCGGTGAGCTGCACGCCGAAGTGGAAGCGCACGCCGCGCTCGCGGTGCAGCTCGGCGAAGACGTTGCCCAGTTCGGGGCCGAGGGCGCCGTGCAGCGGGGTCGGGGCCGGTTCGATCACCGTGACCTCGGCCCCGTACTCGCGGGCCGCCGCCGCGACCTCCAGGCCGATCCAGCCGGCGCCCGCGATCACGAGGTGCCCGTTGTCCCGGCCCAGGGAGGCAAGGACTCCCTTGAGGCGCTCCGCGTGCGCGAGGCGGCGCAGATGGTGGACGCCCGCGAGGCCGGTGCCGGGGATGTCGAGCCGGCGGGGCTCGGCGCCGGTGACGAGGAGGAGCTTGTCGTAGCGGACGAGGGTGCCGTCGTCGCCGTAGCGGACGGTCTTCGCCGCGCGGTCGATGCGGTCCACGGTCTGGCCGAGGTGCAGCTCGATGTCGTTCTGCGCGTACCAGGCGGGTTCGTGCACGAAGACGCTGTCGCGCTCCTCCTTGCCGAGCAGGTAGCCCTTGGACAGCGGAGGGCGCTCGTAGGGGTGGTCGCGCTCGTCGCAGATCAGTATCACCCGGCCGGTGAAGCCCTCCGCACGGAGCGTCTCGGCCGCCTTGGCGCCGGCGAGTCCGCCTCCGACGATGACGAATGTCTGATCCGCGTCGACCACTTGATGCCTCCTCGTAAGGGTGCCGCCATGTGCGAGCGTCCCGCACGCGGCGTGTTGCGGGAAGAGGGGGTGACCCGATCAGGCCACCCCGCGTCACGTTCCTCCTACATATGCCCGGTCAGTCTCGCGTGCAGCGAACGCGCGGAGGCGTCGGTGAGCGACGCGATCTGGTCGACGATCACCCGCTTGCGTGCGTGGTCGTCGGGCGCCCGGTCGAACAGCGCCCGGAACTGGGGGTCCAGGCCCTCGGGCGCGCGGACGGTGAGTGCCTCGGCCAGTTCCGCGACGATCACCCGCTGGTCGGCGCGCAGCCGCTCCTGCTCGGCCCGCTGCATCACGTACCGGTCGGCCACCGCCTTGAGCACCGCGCACTCCATGCGGGCCTCGTGGGGTACGACGAGTTCGGCGCCGTAGCGGGTGAGCCGGCCGGTGCCGTAGGCGGCGCGCGTGGCGCCCTCGGCGGCCAGGCAGAACCGGCCGATGAGCTGGCTGGTGGCGTCCTTCAGCCGGGCCTGGGCGACCGCCGTGCCGTCGTAGCCGTGCGGCCACCACTCCTGGTCCTGCAGGCGGTCGAGCGCGGCGGCGAGTTCGTCGGGATCGGTGTCCGCGGGGACGTACCGGCCGACGGCGACCTCGAAGACGGCCTGCCGTTCCGGTTCGGCGTGCAGGCAGTTGGGGTCGATGTGGCCGGCGTGCAGGCCGTCCTCCACGTCGTGGACGGAGTAGGCCACGTCGTCCGACCAGTCCATGACCTGGGCCTCGAAGCAGGTGCGGGTGCCGGGGGCGGTCTCGCGGACCCAGTCGAAGACCGGGCGGTCGTCCTCGTACACCCCGAACTTCGGCGACGCCGGGTCGGACGGGTGGCCGCCGCGCCGCCAGGGGTACTTGGTGGCGGCGTCGAGGGTGGCGCGGGTGAGGTTGAGGCCGACGGAGCCCTCCGGGGTGAAGCGCTTGGGCTCGATCCGGGTGAGGAGCCTGAGGGACTGGGCGTTCCCCTCGAAACCGCCGCAGTCGTCGGCGAAGCGGTTCAGCGCCTGTTCTCCGTTGTGGCCGAAGGGCGGGTGGCCGAGGTCGTGGGCGAGGCAGGCCGCCTCGACGAGGTCGGGGTCACAGCCGAGGGCCGCGCCCAGCTCCCGCCCGACCTGGGCGCATTCCAGGGAGTGGGTGAGCCTGGTGCGCGGGCTGGCGTCCCAGGCCTGGCTGCGGGTGCCCGGGGTGACCACCTGGGTCTTGCCCGCGAGACGGCGCAGCGCCGAGCTGTGCAGGATGCGGGCGCGGTCGCGCTGGAAGGCGGTGCGGCCCGGCCGTTTGTCGGGCTCGGGAGCCCAGCGGTCGGCTGACGCCGGGTCATAGGCCGAAGAGGGTGCGGTGCCTTCCATGATTCGACAGTAAGCGCAGGCAGTGACAATCGGGGCACCGGGGGCCTGGTCACCCACGGAATTCTGTCGGTTGGCCGGGGGGTGGGTGGCCTGGCCGGCCGCGTCCGTGGGCGTCGGGTCGGGCGGCCGGGTCCCTGGGCGGTGCATCGGGCGGCCGGGGCCGGGCGGATCGCGTCGGGCGGCCGGGTCCCTGGGCGGTGCATCGGGCGGCCGGGTCCGGGCGGATCGCGTCGGGCGGCCGGGTCCCTGGGCGGTGCATCGGGCGGCCGGGTCCGGGCGGATCGCTTCGGGCGTCGGTTCAGGCCGGGGTGAGTTCCGCCCTCTCCCTCGCCCTCGCCCGGTCGTAGCGACGGAGCACCAGGCGGGCCATCGCCTCGTGGGCTCCCAGCGGGGCCGACGCGATCCCCGGGGCCGCCTCAGCGCACTGGGTCGCGAAACGGCCGGGAGCCGTGAAGTACGAGGCCACCGCCACCCGGTCCCTGCCCCGGGCCGCCATCGCACGCACCGCGGCCGGGATCGTGGGGGCCGCCGCCGAGGCGTACGCGGCGACCACCGGGACGCCCAGGCGGTCCGCCAGGAGGCGGGCCGTGCGGCGGGTGCCGGCCGCCGCGTCGGGGACGCGGGAGCCGGCCGCGGCCAGGACGACCGCGCTCGTCCGGCGGGTGGCCTCGTCCGGGCCTGGCTGCCAGCCGGCCTCGGCCAGGCGGTCGTGCAGGACCTCCACGAGGAGCGGGTGCGGGCCGAGCGGCGCGGCCACCCGGGTGCGCGCCGGTGCGGCGGCCGCCATCGCGGGAATGTCCTGATCGACGTGGTGGCCGCGGTTGAGGAGGAACGGGACGAGGATGCCGGGGGTGTCGCCGAGGGCGGCGAGCGTGTGCGGGAGCAGCGGCTCGTTCAGCTCGACGTGGCCCAGGTGGACGGCGAGGGCGGGGCGCAGTTCGCGTACCCGGGCCAGCAGGGCTCGTACGGTGGCGAGCGCGCGCGGGTCGCGGCTGCCGTGGGCGACCAGGACGAGGGCGGGCGCGGCCGGATGGTGACCGGGCGGCGGGACGAGCCGGAGCCGGCCGGCCGGTTCCCCGCGGATGCCCTCCACGAGGTGCGCCGTGCTGCGCGGGCGGAGGCGGGACCCGGAGCGGGGAGGATGAGACGCCGTCATGGAAGGAGCCTGACGGGCCGAGGTTGCGCCGCCGTTGCGGCACCGTCACGGAGGTTTGCCGCGGCCTCACTCCGGGCCGGGTCGGCGCGTGAGGGGAAACCGGATCGGTGTCACCGGCGTCCTCCCTGGTCGGAACCGATCGTTTCCCCGGGGGGACCGTATGAAGATCCGTCGACCGCGGCTGCCGCGCACCCGTGCCGGGCAACGACGGCTGCTGCAGGCCGTGATGGCCGGGTGCGTGCTGGCGCTGCTGCCGTCGACCTGGCTGTACGTGTCCACGGCCGACCGGCTGCGGACGACTGCGGACGTGCCCCCGGCGCCGGTCGCCGTGGTGTTCGGCGCCGGGCTGTGGCACGGGGGGAAGCCGTCGCCGTACCTCGCGCGCCGGCTGGACGCGGCGGCCACGCTGTACCGGCAGGGGCGGATCGAGGTCGTCCTCGTCACGGGGGACAACAGCCGCGAGGACTACGACGAGCCCGACGCGATGCGCGGCTACCTCACCGCGCACGGGGTGCCGGACGGGCGGATCGTGGGCGACTACGCGGGCTTCGACACCTGGGATTCGTGCGTGCGGGCCAAGAAGATCTTCGGAGTCGACCGGGCGGTGCTGATCAGCCAGGGGTTCCACATCAGGCGGGCGGTGGCGCTGTGCGAGGCGGCCGGGGTCGACTCGTACGGGGTCGGTGTCGACGACGAGCACGACGCGACCTGGTACTACGGCGGCTCCCGCGAGGTGTTCGCGGCGGGCAAGGCGGCGCTGGACGCGGTGTTCCGCCCGGACCCGCGTTTCCTCGGACCGCAGGAGCCCGGGGTGGCGCACGCGCTGGCCTCGGCCCGGTGACGACCGAGCGGACCGGGCCGGGGCCGGGGCCGGGCGGACCGGGGAGCGGCCGAGCGGACCGGGGAGCGGCCGAGCGGACCGGGGGCAGGGGGGCCGAGCGGACCGGGGGCAGGGGGGGCCGAGCGAGCGGGCCTGCCCGAGGAGCGGCCGGGGAGAGGCGCGCGCACCCCGCGGCCGGGAAGAACGCCGGCACTCGGCGGCCGGGAAGAGGCGTGAGCCCGCGGCGGCCGGGAAGAGGCGTCAGCCCGCGGTGGCCGGGGCTCGCGTAGATTCGGTGTATGTCCGTCTTCGAGAGGTCCGACCTCGACGCCTATCTGAGCCGCATCGGGTGGGAGGGCGACCGAAGGCCGGGCCTGGCGACGCTGCGGGGGGTGCATCTGGCGCACGCCCTCGCTCTGCCCTTCGAGAACCTGGACCCCCTGTCCGGCAGGGCCCCGTCCCTCGACCCGGCCGACCTGATCGCCAAGATGATCCACGGCCGGCGCGGCGGCTACTGCTACGAGCACAACATCCTGCTGTGGCGGGCGCTGGAAGCGCTCGGTTTCCGGGTGGGCGCACTGGCGGCGCGGGTGGTGCTGGGGGCCCGGACGCCGGAGAGCCGGCCGCGTACGCACGCGATGCTGCGGGTCGAGGTGCCGGACGCCGGCCGGCCGTATCTGGCGGACGTCGGTTTCGGGGCGGTCGGATCGCTGCTGGAGCCGGTGCCGCTGGCCCTCGGCGTGGAGTCCGCGGGCGGCGGGCGCCGGCACCGGTTCACGGTCCTGGAGCACGACGGGCCGCTGGAGCTGTGGGCGCTGCAGGCGTACGATCCGGCGGCGCGGGAGTGGGTGAGCCAGTACGCGTTCACGCTGGAGCCGTTCGCCGCCGCGGACTTCGAGGTGTTCAACTGGCACGTCGGCACGAATCCCCGTTCGCCGTTCACCCGTCGCGCCTATCTGCAGCGGACCACCGCCGAGCGTCATCTCTCCCTGGACGCAAGCTTGTTGACCGAGGTCCGGGCCGACGGCACGGTCACCTCCCGTGAGCTGACGGACGAGGCGGAGGCGCGTCGCGTGGTGCGCGAGGAGTTCGGGATCGAGACGCCGGACGGGCTGAAGCTGCTGGGCTGAGTCGACGGCGCAGAGCCGGTCGCCGAAGCCGCCGGGCCCCGGCCGGCGTCAGCGGCGGGTGGGCCGGTCGCCGAAGCCGCCGGGCCCCGGTCAGCGGCGGGTGAGCCAGTCGCCGCCCTCGATGCGGGTGCCGGCCGAGCGCAGCCGGGCGGCGACGCGCGGGGCGGCCAGATAGACCCAGGCCGCGACGGCGGTGCCGTCGGCGCGTACGACGTCCCGGGCGACGCGCACATACAGGTTGCGGGGGTCGCCCGGCGCGTACTCCTCCAGCCGGTCCAGGTCCGCGAGCAGATTTTCGTACGCCTCCGGCCGGGCGGTCACCAGCTCCCCCCGTACCTCTCCCCCGGGCCCTTCGACGACGTAGGGATAGCCGGGGCCGTCGTACAGCACGGCGTCCTCGAGGCGGCCCGGTTCCTCCGCGGCGGTCCGGCCGCGCAGGAACAGATCGTGGTTGCCCTCACCGGGTCGGAGGGTGCCGTAGACGAAGAAGGGCAGCGGCCGGGAGTCCTCAGCGATCACGGAAACGATTCTGTACCCCCGCAGGCCCGCCACACATCTCCATGGAGGCGCTATGGACATGACTTGTCATGCCCTCTTAAATCACTGTCGTCATCAGCGCCACCCCCACGCCTAGTTCGGCGCCTCCCCGAGGAGACAGATGAGCCGGATACGCCAGCACACCCGAGGAACCCGTCGTCTCGCCGCCGCCGGTGTCGCGGTCACCACCGCGACCCTGCTCGCCGCCACCCTCTCCCCCGCCGCCCACGCCGACGGCAGACCGACCCGGGCCACCGCGATCGAGAACGCGGCGTCGGCGCTGCTCGCCCACGCCGCCGGCCTGGGCCTCACGTCCGCCGAGGACACCGGTGTCCGGGACGTGATCGTGGACAAGGACGGCACCCAGCACGTCCGTTACGACCGCACATATCGCGGACTCCCCGTCCTCGGCGGCGACTTCGTCGTCCACCTGGCGTCCGACGGCGGCTACCGCGGTGCCGACCGCGCCACCCGGACCCGGATAGCCCTGTCGTCCCTCACCCCGCGGGTGTCCGGCCCGAAGGCCGCCGCCCTCGCCGTGGACGCGCTGCGGGCCGCCGGCTCCGGCGGGCGGCTGAAGCAGGTGAAGGCCAGGCCGGAGCTGGTCGTCGACGCCCTGCACGGCGCGCCGCGGCTGGCCTGGCGGACCACCGCCGCCGGTCTGGACTCGCTCGGCAACCCGGTCGCCCGGACCGTGCTGACCGACGCCCGCACCGGTGCCCGGATCGACTCCTGGGACAGCATCGAGACGGCCACCGGAGACGGCAAGTCGCTCTACAGCTCGACGGTGCCGCTGGAGACCACCCAGTCCGGGTCGTCGTACCAGCTCAAGGACCCGACGCGGGGCAACACCTACACCGGTGACGCCGCGGGCAAGACCGACCTGTGCATCTTCGGCATCTGCATCAGCCGGGCCCCCGCGACCCTGTTCACGGACGCCGACAACCACTGGGGCACGGGTACCACCGCGGACCGCGCCTCGGCCGCCGTCGACGCCCAGTACGGCACCGACGAGACCTGGGACTACTACAAGAACGTCCACGGCCGCAGCGGCATCGCCGGTGACGGCAAGGGCTCGTACAACCGCGTCCACTACGGCAACAAGTACAACAACGCCTTCTGGGACGACAGCTGCTTCTGCATGACGTACGGCGACGGTGACGGGACCACCTTCGGCCCGCTGGTCGCCCTCGACGTCGCCGGGCACGAGATGTCGCACGGCGTCACCTCCAAGACGGCCGCGCTGACCTACTCCGGCGAGTCCGGCGGGCTGAACGAGGCCACCTCCGACATCCTCGGCACGATGGTGGAGTGGTACGCGAACAACTCCTCCGACACCGGTGACTACCTCATCGGCGAGCAGATCGTGAAGCCCGGCTTCGGCAAGGCGGCCCTGCGCTTCATGGACAAGCCGTCCAGGGACGGCAGTTCCGCGGACTACTGGAGCAGCTCGGTCGGGAACCTGGACGTCCACTACTCCTCGGGCGTCGCCAACCACTTCGCGTACCTCCTGGCGGAGGGCAGCGGCGCGAAGACCATCAACGGGGTCGCCTACGACTCGCCGACGTACAACGGCTCCACGGTCACCGGCATCGGCCGGGACAAGGTCGGCAAGATCTGGTACCGGGCGCTGACGGTCTACATGACGTCCTCGACGAACTACAAGGCGGCGCGGACGGCGACCCTCGACGCCGCGAAGGACCTCTACGGCGCGGGAGGCACGGAGTACAACGCGGTGGCCGCCGCCTGGAGCGCGGTGAACGTGAACTGACCGGGCGGTGACGACACCGGAGGCCGGTGCCCGGCGCGGGCACCGGCCTCCGGCGTGCACGGGGGCGCGCGCGGACTCCGGCCTCTGGCGGGTACGGGGCGCGGACTCCGGCCTCTGGCGGGTACTTGGCGCGGACTCCGGCCTCTCGCGGGTACGGGGCGCGGGCTCCGCGGCCTCTGGCGGGTACATGCGGCGCGTACGCCGGGGGCGCCCGACCGGTCACCTGATCGGCCACCCGGGCCCGCCGGACGGGCGACCGAGGACACCGAGGCACGACCGAGGACACCTGGGCACGCCCGAGGACACCGGATGGACGCCCGAGGAGCCGGGCCGACGGCCGAGGGGACCGGGTGGGTGCCACGGACGCCCCCCGGTGCCACCGCCGGGGCCGCGGGCGGCGGCGGCGCTGACGGCTCGTCACCCGTTCACCGGTGCCCGCCGCTCCATTCGTGTGCTTTTCATACCGCAACCTCCCACTTACCCCGCATCCGTCCATGACCTGCCGGAACCCCGCGCGCACTAGCCCGTGCGGGGGGCGCGGCCGCCACCCGTTCACCGCATTTCTGACGGCCACTCAGGAAGCGCCCGGGCCCGGAAGCCACTTATCTCGGTAGGGCACGAGTCGGACAAGCTCTGGGGAGCACCATGCGAGGCATCGCCCGTCTGCTGACCGGTACCGCGCTCGCCGTGGCCGTCGGGGGACCCGCCCACGCCGGGGACGCCGTCCACACGGCGGCCCACCTCCGCAGCGCGCGGGCCGAGGCCGGCTCCCCCGCCGGCAGCCTGGCGGTGTACCCCTCCACCGTGTCGCCTGGGGACCAGGTCTCGGTGAACACCGCCGCGTGCGGGGACAAGGGCTCCGCGACCGGGGACGCGAGCGCGGTCGGCGCCGGCACGTTCACGCTGGCGCCCAGCGCGCACGAGGGGGAGGCCGTCGGCCGGTTCCGGGTACCGCCGAGCGCGCAGCCGGGGACGTACGAGATCGTCGCCACCTGCGCCGAGGGCGGCCGGCAGGTGACGGGCGACCTGCTGGTGGCGCTGACCACGACGCTCGGGCAGCAGCTGCAACCACGGGGAAGTGTGAAGACGGGGGTCGGCGGCGCACTCGGTCCCGACCCCGTGCAGACCGCGGCGGGTGTGGCGGCTCTGGCCGTCGCCGCCGCGGGCGGTACCTGGCTCCTGCATCGCCGGGCGAGAGGCGACGGGATCTGACGGACACCCTCCGCTGTCCGTCCGCCGGTACCGCACGTCCCACCCCCTCCGGGTCCGATGCCCCTCGCGGCCCGGAGGGGGCGGGGGCCTTCGCAGTCCGCCTCCGGGAGAGGGGTTCAGATGCGCAGGAGTGCCAGGCTCAAGGACGCCGCCATAGCCGCGGTCACCGTCGCGGCGCTCGGTACGGGGGTGTGGCTGCTCGGCGGCAGCGCCGGGACGCCACCGCAGCCGTCGGCCGTCGAGGGCCGCCCCGATCCGGGAGGCGAGCGGCTCGGCGCCCCCGCGCTCGCGCCGTCGCCGCCCACCCGGATCCGCATCCCCGCGATCCGGGTGAACGCCCCGCTGATGGGTCTGGCCCTCACCGGTTCGGGCAGTCTGGACGTGCCGCCCCCCAAGGAGAAGAACCTCGCCGGCTGGTACGAGGCCGGCACCATCCCCGGCGAGACGGGCACCGCCGTCGTCGCCGGGCACGTCGACAACGCCGACGGTCCCGCCGTCTTCTACGACCTCGGCGCGCTCAAGCGGGGCGCCCGCATCGAGGTGGACCGCCGGGACGGGTCGGTGGCCGTGTTCACCGTGGACGCGGTGGAGGTGTACGCGGCGCGCGACTTCCCCGACGAGAAGGTGTACGGCGCGGCCTCCCGGCCCGAGCTGCGCGTGATCACCTGCGGGGGCGGCTACTCCAGGTCGACCGGCTACCAGGGCAACGTGGTGGTGTTCGCGTACCTGACGGGCAGCCGCTAGCGCGGATCCCCGCTCAGGGGCCGCCGGTCCCCCGGGCGGAACCCGTCGTGCTCCGCGGAGAACCCGCCGGCGCCCTCCGTGAGGCCGTAGGCGGCGAGGGCCCGGACTTCCGCGAAGAGGCCGCCGTGTCCCGGGATGCGACCCCCGTACCCCGCGCAGAACCCGCCGTACGGCGGAAGGCCGCCGCTCTCAGGCCAGCCACTGCTGGTACGCCAGGTTCGCCACCAGCGCGAGGACGACCGTCAGCAGGACGATCCGGACGAAGCCGCTGCCCTGCTTGAGCGCGGTGCGCGCGCCGAGGGTGCCGCCCGCGAGGTTGAAGAGGGCGAGCAGCGCGGCGAACCGCCACAGCACCGTGCCCTGCCAGGCGAACATGGCGAGGGCGCCCGCGTTGGTGCAGCAGTTGACGATCTTCGCGGTGGCGGACGCGGTGACCAGGTCCAGCCGGAGGACGGCGGTCAGCGCGAGGACCAGGAAGGTGCCGGTGCCGGGTCCGACCAGGCCGTCGTAGAAGCCGATGCCCAGACCGGCCAGGCCGATCGCGGCGAGCTTCCGGCGGCGGGTGGCGGGACCGATGGCGGGAGCCGTGCCGAACGCGGGGCGCAGGATCACGAACGCGGCGACCGCGAGCAGCACCACCATGATCACCGGCTTGAGGACGTCCGTGCTCATCCCGGCCGCGAAGAAGGCACCCGCCGAGGACCCGGCGAGGGCGGCGAGACCGATGCGTACGGCCGTGCCCACCTCCACCGGCGCCTTGCGGGCGTACGTCACCGCGGCGCCGCCGGTGCCGCAGATCGCGATCGCCTTGTTGGTGCCCAGCGCGTACGCGGCCGGAGTGGACGCGGGGAGCCCGAGCAGCAGGGCCGGCAGCAGCAGCAGTCCGCCCCCGCCGACCACCGCGTCGATCCAGCCGGCCGCGAGGGCGGCCAGACAGAGCAGGGCTACGACGGTCAGGGAGATGTCGGGCATGATCACGACCCTAGGGAGCGGACGGTTGTGCCGTCCACGCATCTGAGCGGCTTCTGAGGCTTCCGGCCTGGTCCGCGCCTCCTCACAGCCCTCCCGGACGCCGGCACGGGACCCTCACACCGTCCGCGCGGCCCCGCTGAGCGCAGCGTTCCGCGCGGGAAACAGCAGGGATGCCACCGGGAAACGTCGGGATCCCACGCTCGGGGACATGACCCCGGCGACGGCCCTCCGCCCCGCCTTCTCCACCTGCCCCGCCTTCTCCACCCGCTCCACCCGCTCCACCCACGTCCCCTGTTCCGCCCGCTCCACCTGTTCACCGACGATGGAGGCTCCTGATGTCCACGACGGCCCTTCGTGACCGGCCACGCCCCACGATCGTGCTCGTCGGCCACGGCATGGTCGGCCAGCGCTTCCTCGAGGCGCTCGCCGAGCACGGCACGACCGCGACGCACCGGGTGGTCGTGCTGTGCGAGGAGCCGCGTCCGGCGTATGACCGGGTGCAGCTGACCTCGTACTTCGCGGGCCGCACCCCCGACGAACTGTCCTTGTCGGACCCGGAGTTCATCGCCGCGAACGGCATCGAGCTGCACCTGGGCGACCCGGCCGAGCGCATCGACCGCGCCGCGCGCACCGTGACGGCCCGCAGCGGGCTCACGGTGGGCTACGACGTCCTCGTCCTCGCCACCGGCTCCTATCCGTTCGTCCCGCCGGTGCCCGGCAGGGACGCCGAGGGCTGCTTCGTCTACCGCACGATCGACGACCTGTTCGCGATCGAGGCGTACGCCCGGTCGAGGGCGGCGACCGGGGCCGTGGTCGGTGGCGGCCTGCTGGGCCTGGAGGCGGCGGGCGCCCTGGACGGGCTCGGACTGGCCACGCACATCGTGGAGTTCGCGCCGCGCCTGATGCCGGTGCAGGTCGACGCGGGCGGCGGTGCCGCGCTGCTGCGCACCGTCGAGGACATGGGCCTGACCGTGCACACCGGCACGGGCACCCAGGAGGTCGTCACCGGCCCGGACGGCGCGGTCACCGGCATGAAGCTCTCCGACGGCTCCGAACTCGCCGTCGACATGGTGGTGTTCAGCGCCGGTGTACGGCCGCGCGACCAGCTGGCCCGGGACTGCGGCCTGACGGTCGGCGAGCGCGGCGGCATCGCCGTGGACGAACGGTGCCGCACGGTCACCGACCCGCGGGTGTTCGCGATCGGCGAGTGCGCGCAGGCCGCGGACGGCCGGGTCTACGGCCTGGTGGCGCCGGGCTACGAGCAGGCGACGGCGGCCGCGGCCGCCATCGCCTCCGCCGAGCGGGCGTCCTTCACCGGCGCGGACCTGTCCACCAAGCTCAAGCTGCTCGGTGTGGACGTGGCATCCTTCGGCGACGCGCACGGCACCACCGAGGACTGCCTGGACGTCGTCTACTCCGACTCCCGCGCGGGGCTGTACAAGAAGCTGGTCGTCGCCCGTGACGGCACGCTGCTCGGCGGCATCCTGGTCGGCGACGCGGAGGCGTACGGCACGCTGCGCGCGCTGACCGGTTCGGTGCCGCCGGTCTCCCCCGAGTCCCTCGTCCTGCCCGCCGGAGCGGACGCGGGGGCCCGGCTCGGCCCGTCCGCCCTGCCGGACGAGGCGATCATCTGCTCGTGCCACAACGTGGACAAGGGCACGATCCGGGCCGCGGTGACCGAGCACGGCTGCCCCGGCGTGCCCGAGGTGTCGAAGTGCACCAGGGCCGGTACCGGCTGCGGCAGTTGCACGAAGGTGCTCGGCCAACTGGTCACCGCCGAGCTGGAGGCGTCCGGGGTCGAGGTCGACAAGGGCCTGTGCGGCTGCTTCGCGCAGACCCGCGAGGAGCTGTACGAGATCGTCCTCGCCCTGCGCGTCACCTCCTACCGGGACCTGCTCGACCGCTACGGCCGGGAGGGCACCCGGGGCGGCGACGGCTGCGACGTCTGCAAGCCGGCCGTCGGCTCGATCATCGCCTCCCTCGCCCCGGCGATCGGGGCGAGCGGCTACGTCCTGGACGGCGAGCAGGCCGCGCTGCAGGACACCAACGACCACTTCCTGGCCAATCTGCAGAAGAACGGCTCGTACTCGGTGGTGCCGCGCATCCCGGGCGGCGAGATCGCACCCGAGAAGCTGATCGTGATCGGCGAGATCGCCCGCGACTTCGGGCTCTATACGAAGATCACCGGCGGTCAGCGGATCGACATGTTCGGCGCCCGGGTGGAGCAGCTGCCGTTGATCTGGGCCCGCCTGGTGGACGCCGGTTTCGAGTCCGGGCACGCCTACGGCAAGTCGCTGCGCACGGTGAAGTCCTGTGTGGGCCAGACCTGGTGCCGCTACGGCGTGCAGGACTCCGTCCGGATGGCGATCGACCTGGAGCTGCGATACCGGGGCCTGCGGTCGCCGCACAAGCTCAAGTCGGCGGTCTCCGGGTGCGCGCGCGAGTGCGCCGAGGCCCGCTCCAAGGACTTCGGGGTCATCGCCACCGCGGGCGGCTGGAACCTGTACGTCGGCGGCAACGGCGGCGCCACCCCCCGGCACGCGGACCTCCTCGCCCAGGACCTGTCCGACGCCGAACTCGTCCGGCTGATCGACCGGTTCCTGATGTTCTACATCCGCACCGCCGACCGCCTGGAGCGCACCTCGGCCTGGCTGGAGCGGATCCCGGGCGGCCTGGACCACGTGCGGGACGTGGTGGTGCGCGACTCGCTCGGCATCTGCGCGGAACTGGAGACGCTGATGGCGGCGCACGTCGGCGCCTACCGGGACGAGTGGGCGCAGACCGTCGGCGATCCCGAGAAGCTGGCCCGGTTCGTGTCCTTCGTCAACGCACCGGGCACCCCGGACCCGGTCGTCGCCTTCGTCCCCGAGCGCGACCAGATCAAGCCCGACCTGCCGCTGCTGGCCATCGGCACGCGGCCCGCCGACGTCCTGGAAGGAACCGCCCAGCGATGACCACGACCCTGGAGCGCACCGGCCTGAAGGTGCAACTGATGCTGGCCGAAGGCTGGTTCACGGTCTGCGGCCTGAGCGCGCTGACGCCCGGCCGCGGAGTGGCCGCCCTGTTGCCGGGCGGCCGCCAGGCCGCCGTCTTCCGTGACCGCGCCGACCGTCTGTACGCCATCGACAACGTCGACCCGTTCACCGGCGCGGCAGTCCTCTCCCGAGGCCTGACCGGCAGCCGCGAGGGCCGCCCGTTCGTGGCGTCGCCCCTGCTGAAGCAGCGGTTCGACCTGGCCGGCGGGCAGTGCCTGGACGACGAGTCGGTGCGGGTGACCGCATACCGGGTGCGGACGGCCTGACCCCTCCACCGCCCCTGCCAACTGGACCGCTCGTTCCAGAAAGACTACGCTGCGGCCCGTGGCCAGAACCAAGGAATTCGACCCCGACGCCGTGCTGCAGGCAGCCGTGGAGCTGTTCTGGCGGCGCGGCTACGAGGCGACCACGATGGCCGACCTGGTCGAGCACCTGGGCATCGGCCGGGCCAGCCTGTACGCCACCTTCGGCAGCAAGCACGAGCTGTACCTGAAGGCGCTGGACCGCTACGAGCGGACGGGTTCGACCGCGATCGTGCGCGAGCTGTCCCGGCCGGGCCCCGCCCTGCCGGCCGTGCGGGCGGTCGTACGGCGCTATGCGGCGGAGGCCACGCACGATCGGCTCCGCCTGAACGGCTGCATGGTCACCAACACCGCGGCCGAGCTGGCACCGCACGACCCGGCCGCCGCCCGCCGCGTCGAGCGGAACTGGGACCACCTGGAGAGCGCGCTGCACTCGGCCCTGGCCCGTGCCCAGGCCCAGGCCGAGCTGCCCGCGGACCGCGATCCGCTCGGGCTCGCCCGCACCCTGCTGGTACTGCTGCAGGGTCTGCGGGTGGTCGGCAAGGCGTCGGCGGACCCCGCCCGGATCCGGGACGCCGCCGAGCTGGCGCTGACCCTGCTGGACTGAGCCACCCGCGGCACGCCCTCCGCCGGAGGGCGTTTTCGCCGCCCTCATAATGGACCGATCGGTCAAGAAAAAGGGGAGATCATGACCATCGCACGTCACCGCTTCACCGGCCGCACCGCCCTCGTCACAGGCGCCGGATCCGGCATCGGCCGGGCCGTCGCCGTCGCGCTGGCCGCCGAGGGCGCCCAGGTCGTCGTCGCCGGGCGCCGGCCCGGCCCCCTCGCCGAGACCGTCGGCCTGATCGAGGACCTGGGCGGCAAGGCCCTCGCGGTGACCGCCGACGTCTCCCGCGCCGCCGACGCGGAGGCGCTGGTGCGCGCCGCCGTCGAGCACTTCGGCTCGCTCGACGTCGCGGTCAACAACGCGGGCGTCTTCCGGGGCGGGCAACCGCTGGCCGACCTGCCGGAGGACGACTGGCACACCCAGCTCGCCGTCAACGTGACCGGTGTCCACCTGGCCCTGCAGGCCCAGATCCGCCGGATGCGCACCCAGCCGGCGGGCGGCGCGATCGTGAACGTGTCCTCCACCTTCGGCCGGCACGCCACCTCGGCGGGGGCGGCCGCGTACTCCGCGACCAAGGCGGCCGTCACCGCCCTGAGCCGGGGTGCCGCGCTGGACCACGTACGCGACGGGGTCCGCGTCAACGTGGTCAGCCCGGGCGCCACCGCCACCTCCATGTCCCTGCGCGCCGGCGAGACGGAGGCGGACCGGGCCGAGCGCGCCCGGGCCACCCTGCCGCTCGGCCGGATCTCCGCCACCGAGGAGGTCGCCGCCGCCGTCCTCTACCTGGCCTCGGACGACGCGGCCTCGCTCGTCGGCACCGACCTGGTGGTGGACGGCGGCGGCTCCCTGTGAACCGGCTCGCGCCGGCCTAGTCGATCCCCGACCGCTCCACCCCCGCCACGATCCACCGCTGGAAGCACAGGAACACCAGCAGCAGAGGCAGGATCGACACGGCCGCCGCCACGAACAGCTCGTGCAGCCTGACGACCTGGGCGGTGGTGAACGAGGACAGGGCCACCTGCACCGTCCAGGCGTTCTGGTCCTGCCCGATCACCAGCGGCCACAGGAAGGAGTTCCACGCGCCGAGGAACACGATCGTCCCGACGGCCGCGAACACCGGCCGCGCGTTCGGCACGACCACCAGCCAGTACGTGCGCCAGTACCCGAGCCCGTCGACCTGCGCCGCGTCCTCCAGCTCCCGCGGGAAGCCGAGGAAGTACTGCCGGAAGACGAAGCAGGCGAAGGCCGAGAAGAGGGTCGGCACGACCAGGCCGCGCAGGGTGGAGATCCAGCCCAGCGACGACACCAGCACGAAGCTCGGCACGAAGGTGACGGCCGCCGGGACCAGCAGGGTGCCGAGGATGCCGTAGAAGACCTTGTTCGCGTGCCGGTACGGGATGCGGGCGAGGCCGTAGCCCGCGAGGGAGGCCAGCAGCAGCGTGCCGAGCGTCGTCGCCACGGCGATCAGCGCGGAGTTGAGCAGGGACCGGGCGAACGGGACGGACGGGTCGTCGAACAGCTCCCGGACGTTCCCCCACCGCAGCTCCCCCGGCACGAAGGTCCACTCGGGCGAGGTGATGTCCTGCTCGGTGGACAGGCCGTTGCGGACCAGCAGATAGAACGGGATCAGGAACAGCAGGGCCAGCACGATCAGCAGCACCAGCCGCAGCGCCCGCCCGGTGCGTACCAGGGCGTCATCCATCCGCGTCCGTCCTTCCCAGTCTCAGCCACCGCGCCTGCCCCACGGTGACGACGGCGATGATCAGCGCCAGGATCACCGCGCCCGCGCTGCCGAGCCCCAGGTCCTGGCCCTGCCCGAGCGCGAGGTAGTAGAGGTAGACCAGCGGCGGCCGGGCGTAGGGCGGGTAGCCCCGCGCGTCGGAGAGCAGGTTGTAGAACTCGTCGAAGGCCTGGAAGGCCCCCACGACGAGCAGCAGCAGCACCGCCACCGAGGTGGCCCGCAGCTGGGGCAGGGTGATGTGCCGCAGCACCGTCCAGCCGGGCCGGGCCCCGTCCACGGCGGCCGCCTCGTACAGCACCGGGTCGATGCGCTGCAGCCCCGCGAGGAACAGGAGCATGTAGAACCCGGCCTGCAGCCACAGCCGTACGGTGACGACGACCAGCCAGTACCAGGGCGGATCGGTGGTGGACAGCCACGCCACCTGATCGCCGCCGAACCACCCCAGCACCGTGTTGGCCAGCCCGAACCGCACCCCGTTGAAGATCGACATCTTCCAGATCAGGGCGGCCACGACGTAACTGCAGGCCGCGGGCAGGAAGAACACCGACCGGAAGAAGGCCCGGGCACGCCCGACGCGGTTGACCATCAGGGCGAGGGAGAGGGCGAACACGAAGGTGGCGGGCACGATGAAGGCGGTGAACACGAGGAAGGTCCACAGGCTGTCGACGAACGCCTCGTCGTGCAGCATCGACGTGTAGTTGTCCAGGCCGACGAAGTGCGTGGGCGTGACGGTGTTGTGCGCGTCGAAGAAGCTCAGGCCCACGCTCCACAGCAGCGGAACGTACGTGAACAGCGCGAGGCCCAGGGCGAACGGCCCGACGAACACCCAGAACCACAGGGCCCGTCGGCGCCTCACGACTTCTTCTTCGCGTTCTTCTTCGCGTTCTTCTTCACACGGCCGAGTTCGCCCGACACCTTCCCCACGACCGCCTTCAGCTCACGGTCCGGATCGGCCCCGTCCCTGATGATCCGGCTGAGCGCGTCCTGGTAGGCGGTCTGGCTCGCCGGGGTCCACAGCAGCGGCTGGGCGTACCCGTGGTCGGTGGTGAACCGGACGACGTCGGCGGCCGCGCCCTTCCGCAGCCGGGCGGCCTTCCTCGCGAGGGAGATCCGGGCGGGGATGTGGAATCCGTAGGACAGCGCGAAGTCCTGCTGGTAGTCGGTGCGGTCGACCCAGAGCCACTTCACGTACTCCTCGGCCGCCTCCCGGTGCCCGCCGCGCGCGCTGACGGCGGCGCCATAGGCGCCGACGGGTACGGCGGGCCGGCCCTGGGGCCCGTCCCCCGGGAAGGGCAGCACACCGAAGTCGTCGCCGAGTTCCTTCTGCACCTGGGGCAGCGCCCACAGTCCGGACCACTGCATCGCGGTGAGCCCCTGGACGAGGGCCGACGGGTCGGACCAGTCGGTGGGCGCGCCGAGGAGCAGGGACCTGCCCGCGTACAACCGGTGCAGCTTGCCGAGGGTGCGGGCGGCCGCGGGGTCGTCGAAGCCGACGTCGCCCTCGTCGGTGACGAGCTGGAGTCCGGCCGCGTACAGCGGGGTCCCGCCGAGCACCCCGGCGCCGCCGTCGTTGCCGAGGAAGAGCCCCTTGACCTTGCCGGTGGTGAGCGCCCCCGCGGCGTCCACCAGGCCGTCCAGGGTGGTCGGCGGCTCGACTCCGGCGTCCTTCAGCAGGCTCTTGCGGTAGTAGAGCAGCTGGGTGTCGATGACCTGCGGGACGGCCCAGATCCTGCCGTCGTACGTCTTCGGCGTGAGCACGGCCGGATTGAAGTCGTCCTCGACCCCCGCCAGCAGTCCGGTGAGGTCGACCACCTGACCGCCCTGGATCTGGTCCAGCGTCGGCCCGTTGACCTCGAAGACGTCGGGGCCCGAGTCGGTCAGCAGGGCGGCGGCGGTCTGCTGGTCGTAGTTGCCCGGCCGCCACTGGACCGTGACGTGGGCCTTCTTGAACGCGGCGGCGTACCGCTGAACCGCCTGCTCGGTGCCGGGCTCGCCGTACTGGTGGTACCACTGCGAGAGCCGCGGCCCGGACCCGCCGCCCCCGCGCCCGGTGTTCCCTCCGCATGCCGTGAGCAGTCCGGCGCCCACGCCGGCGGCGAGCAGGTTCCTGCGGCTGATCGACATCTGTGCCCCCTGACGTCCGTCATCGATGCACGGCCCAACGATCAACCATGCACGCCGATTACGAAAGGGGCGTTGCAGCCGTGTGTCACGGGGTGCCGTCGGTGAGCACGGTGGCACCCGTGGTGTCGGCGGACCTGCCGGCGCGGTGCGCGAGGACCGTGGTCATGGCGGCGACGCCGGTGGGTGAACTCTCGCTCGGGAACCGGCTTGGGTGTCCAGGCCCGGGCGGCGCCTCCGCGGGCGCCTCCGCACCGCCTGACTCCGCAGGCCCCTCGAACCGGCGGCCTGGCGACGGCCATGAGGGGCGTTATTCAGCCATGCCGCACCGCCTGAGGCCGAGTTGGGACCCGCGAGGTGGCGGCGGACGCCGGTCCGCAGGGCGACTCCACTTCCGGTCTGGGGGTATTCATCTATTTTGACGGCCTCGTCGTCAGGCGTTCAGAATCAGCCAGCCCGCATAATCCACTTGCATCCATGATCGACGTGCACCTAGCCTTTTGATCGATCGAAAATGTGAGTGATGAAATTAAGCACGGGGGAGCAGTACGTGCACTCAGGGCGGGACTTGCACAGCGTTATCGAACTGTTCATACGGCAGGCCGCGGCCACACCGTCAGCTATCGCCGTAGTCGATAGCGCAGAGAAGTTGACCTACGGTGAACTGGCGCGGGAATCCCGAGCGCTCGCAGTTCTACTGCGTGAGCGCGATGTCCGCCGCGGGGATCTCGTCGCGGTGTGGACGGACCGTCCGCTCAACCTCCTGGTGGCCCTTCTGGGGGTCATCAGAGCAGGTGCAGCCTATGTTCCACTCGACCCCGACGCGCCTGCGGCGCGTCGCGACCTCGTTCTTCGGCAGAGCCAAGCCAAGGTCATAATTTCTGACGCAGACGTGGAACAGGCCCGTAAAGAAGCGACGGAGGACGGCTTCACCGAAGTGCTCGAGCGGCCCGTTCAGCTCGACGACACCATTTACGCGCTGTTCACTTCCGGGTCGACGGGAATTCCGAAGGGAGTGGTACTGGAGCATCGGGGAATTTCCAACGTCCTCACCTGGATGGCTCGCGAGTACTGCTTCACCGAGCGAGATCGAGTACTACAGAAGACGCCTTCCACTTTCGATGCGTCGGTATGGGAACTGTTTCTCCCGCTGATTGTCGGTGGGTCGGTGGTCATGGCTGAACGGGGTGGGCACCGCGACCCCCAGTATCTGGTCGACACGGTCCGCACCCACGGCGTGACGACGCTTCAGCTCGTACCGTCGATGCTGCGTCATGTCCTCGACCATCCAGACGTTGCGAAGTGTTCGAGCCTGCGCCACGTTTTCTGCGGCGGTGAGCCTCTCCCGCGTGACCTGCAACGGCGCTTCCACGACACCCTTCCCGTGCCTTTGGTCAATCTCTACGGCCCGACGGAGACGTCCGTGCAGATCCTTGCCTGGACCTGCTCTCCCAGTGACTCATATGCGTCCGTGCCGATCGGCCGTCCCGTCGACGACGCCATCCTGCATGTACTCGACGAGAACCTCGCGCCCGTGCCGGACGGGACGGTCGGTGAACTCTTCGTGGGCGGCCCGGCGCTTGCTCGCGGGTACCTCGGCGATCCCCAGCACACGGCACGATCCTTCTTGCCGGATCCGTTCCGTGCCGACCGGGGACGGCTCTACCGGACGGGAGACCTGGTCCGCCGGAACTCCGACGGCGTCTTCGAGTACGCAGGCCGCCAGGACGAACAAGTGAAAATCAACGGGCAGCGGGTCGAACTCGGCGACATCGAGTCCACCTTGCGCCACTACCCCGGGGTCGAGGACGCCGCGGTCCTGGCCGGTCCCGCGGACCACGCTTCCACCGCACTGGTGGCCTACCTGCGGCTCGGGCAGGAGCCGGACGCCGCAACCGGCAGGCCCCCACTCGACCTTGCCGACCTGCGCCGGCACCTGGCCGAACGACTGCCTTCCCATATGATCCCGCAGCAATTCCGGGTGACGGCCGTCTTCCCCCACTCCGCGCACGGCAAGCTCGACAAGTCGGCTCTGGCCAAGGGAGTATCGACGCTCCTGACGGGGCGGTCACCGCAGCCGGGAACGGGCCGAGCCGCCGGCGAAAGCGAGCTGGAGCGCAGGCTGACCGAGATCTGGCAACGCACGCTGTCCCAGGAAGTCGGTCTCCACGACGATTTCTTCGAGCTCGGCGGCACTTCCATGGCCGGACTCGTCATGATCGCCCAGGCCCGAGAGCAGGGCATCGTGATCACACCCAAGGAACTGTTCCGGCTGCGCACCGTCGCCGCCATCGCGGCCGCGCGCTGATCCACCCGGAACCACATCCCGCATCTTCTTCGGCCTGTGCCCGAGCGGCGCAGCGCTGACACGTGCCTTGAGGAGCCTCCCTCCATGAGCGAAGCGCTCGCCCCCCTGTCGTACCTCCAAGAGAGCCTCTGGCTGATCGAGCAGGTCTCCGACCGCTCCGTGCCGGTCTACAACGAGTCGCTCGCCTTCACGATCGACGGCGCGTTGGACGCCGATCGGCTGCGCGACGCGTTCTGCCGTGTCGTCGCCCGGCACGAGGCGCTTCGTACGGTCTTCACCGAGACCCCTGATGGTCTGCGCGCCGTAGTGCGTGACGACGCCCCGGCGTCGGAGGCGATCGTGGAAGTGCTCGACCTGACCGGTGCGACCGACGTCGACGCGGCTCGGCTGCACGCGGCCCAGGCCGTGCACGACGCGTACCGGCGGCCGTTCGACCTGGCGCGAGGCCCGCTGGTGCGCGGGGTGATCGCACGCGTCACACCGCAGGAGACCCTGTTCGGGCTGACGGCTCATCACATCGCCGTGGACGGGTGGAGCCTCGGGCTCCTCCTGGATGAGATCGGCGGCCAGTACGTCGAAGGGCATGAGGCCCAGCCGCCCGCAGAACCGGCCCCTTCGTACACGGCCTACGCGCGCCGCCAGCGCCAGCGCTTCGCCGAAGGTGCCTACGACGAGCAGATCGCAACGCTACGTGAGTCGTTGGACGGCCGGCCCCAACTGCTGAAGCTGCCCGTCGACCGCCCTCGGCCGGCGGAGCAGACATACCGGGGCGCGACGCGTCGGCTCGCCGTCCCGCGACACACCCTCCAGCCGCTGTTCGATCGCTGCGCCGACGAGTGCGACAGCACCGACTTCGCCGTGTTGATGGCCGTACACGCGCTGCTGATGTCCCGCCTCAGCGACCAGCGGGAGGTGACGATCGGTACCACCGTCCTGAACCGGCCCGAGGTGCGGGACCTGAGCACCGTCGGCTGCTTCGTCAACACCGTCACCATACCCTTCTCCGTCGAACCGGGCCTGTCCTTCCGGCAGCTGGTCACTCGATCGGCGGACGGCCTGCTGGACTCGCTGGAATGGCAGGAGGCGCCGTACCCCAAGGTGCTCGAAGCGCTCGACGTCTCCCGGGACCCCAGCCACAACCCGGTGTTCCAGACGATGTTGACTCTGCTCGGAGAGCGCAAGGAACTGCGGCTCGGTTCGGGTCTCACTGCGCGCCCGCACCGCCTGGAGCGTGTCGCCAGCAAGTTCGACCTGATGCTCTACGTCACACAGGACGGTGACGACCTCGAGATCGAGGCCGAGTTCAACACCGACCTGTTCGACCCGAGCAGCATCGAACGTTATCTGCGCCGCTTCGTACACACAGCGCAGAACCTCGTCGACCTGGACACCGAGGTCGACCAGGTGTCCGTCCTGCCGGACGACGAGCGGGACGTGATCCTGCGCGAGTGGAACGACACCGCCACGCGGTACGACGGGACCACGGTCATCGATGCCATCGAGGGCCAGGTCGCACGTACTCCCGACGCCGTCGCCGTCGAGTTCGGCGACCGCACGCTGACCTACGCCGAACTGGACGCCGCGGCCGAGAGGGTGGCCCGTTCCCTGGGCCGCTTGACGAAAGGCGGGACCGACGGGGACGGCGGCAAGGCTTCAGCGGGATTCGTCGGCGTATACATGGAACGCTCGCTGGACATGGTGATCGCGCTCCTGTCCGTCGTGAAGGCCGGGCTCGCCTACGTGCCCATCGACCCGGACTACCCCGCCGACCGCGTCCGGTACATGATCGAGGACAGCGCGGCGCCCCTGATCCTCACGCAGGAGAAGTTCCGTCCCACGCTCGACGGCATCGGAGCCCACTCCGCCACGCTCGGCGAACTCACCAGCGCGGGCGAGGTGCCGGACGGACCCGTGCGCCCCGCCCTGCTCCCGGACGACCGGGTCTACATGATCTACACCTCCGGATCCACGGGCCGGCCCAAGGGTGTGATCAACCGGCACGTGTCCCTGCACAACCGGCTCTCCTGGATGCAGGAACAGTACCCACTGACCCCCGACGACCGGGTCCTGCAGAAGACGCCCTTCAGCTTCGACGTGTCGGTCTGGGAGTTCTTCTGGCCGCTGATGGTCGGCGCCCGCATCGTGGTCGCCGAACCCGGCGGCCACCGCGACCCGCAGTACCTCGCGGAGCTGATCGCCGAACGCCGGGTGACGACGCTGCATTTCGTGCCCTCCATGCTCACGCTCTTCTTGGAGCAGGAGGACGAGCTGCGCCGCACGTGCGGGAGTCTGCGCAGGGTCTTCTGCAGTGGAGAGGCGCTGCCGCACACTTCGGTGGCCGCCTTCTCCGCCGCACTCGACTGCGAACTGCACAACCTCTACGGGCCCACCGAGGCCGCGATCGACGTGTCCTACTGGGCGGCCGACCCCGAATACCCGGGCCGGGTCGTCCCGATCGGCAAGCCGATCGCCAACACCCGTCTCTACATCGTCGACGAGCGACTGCACCTGCAGCCGATCGGCGTCCCCGGCGAACTGTGCATCGGCGGCGTCAACCTCGCCGAGGGCTATCACAACCGGCCCGACCTGACGTCCCGCGCCTTCGTCGACGGGCCCTTCGAGGACGTACCGGACCAGCGCCTGTACCGGACCGGTGACCTGGCGCGTTTCCTGCCCGACGGCAACATCGAATACCTCGGACGCATCGACAACCAGGTCAAGCTGCACGGCCTGCGCATCGAACTCGGCGAGATCGAGGCGGCACTGCGCCAGTTGCCGGGCGTCCGCGGCGCCGCAGTCGTCCTGCACGAGAAGCCGGGGATGCAGGCTCTAGTGGCCTATGTCGCCGCCTCCGGCTTCGACTCCCAGCAGGCCGTCAAGGCGCTCAGGGAGCAGCTCCCGGACTTCATGGTGCCCCAGTGGTACATCGAGATCCCCGAGATTCCGCTGAGCGCCAACGGCAAGCTCGACCGCAAGGCGCTGCCGGACCCGGGCCTGGCCCCCGGCGCGACCGAGCGGCCGGTGCCGGGCGAGGGCAGCGACCGTCCCTCCACCCCGCACGAGGTGGCCGTGGCCGCCGTCTGGGCGGACGTGCTGGAGATCGAGGACTTCGGTGTCGACGCCAACTTCTTCCAGCTCGGAGGCGACTCCATCCAGGGCATCCGGATCGCCTCCGGCCTGCGGACGGCCGGTCACCGCATCGCGGTGAAGGACATCTTCAGCCATCCCACCGTCCGTACCCTGGCGTCCCACCTCGACACGACGAACGGCGGGGACGGCCACGGCGGCGACGAAGAGGCCGCCGCCACCGCCCGGATCCCGTTCTGCACGCTCACGTCCTCCGACCGGGCCGCGCTTCCGGCCGAAGCGCAGGACGCCTGGCCACTCACGCGTCTGCAGGCCGGCATGGTCTACCACTCCATGCTGCACGAAGGCTCGTCGGTATACCACGACATCTTCTCGTACGACATCCGAGCGACGCTGCGCCCCGAGACCCTGCGTTCGGCCGTCGCCACGGTCGCCGCGCGGCACGGACAGCTCCGTTCCCACGTCGACCTTGCGGGATACAGCCAGCCGCTGCAGGTCGTGCTCTCCACTCTCCAGCCGCACATCCAGATCACCGACCTCGAGGGCCTGGCTCCGGCCGAACAGGACAGGGAACTCGCCGCCTGGACGGAACAGGAGAAGACCCGCGACTTCGATCTGGAGAAGGGCCCCCTCGTCCGGTTCCGGGCCACCCGTCGGTCCGAGGACCGCTTCACCCTGACGATCAGCTTCCACCATGCCGTGCTCGACGGCTGGAGCGTGTCCCTGGTCATCGAGCAGATCCGGTCGGCCTACGCCGATCTGCTGGAGCGAGGCCGGACTGCCGAAGCGGCCGCTCCAGGCCCGCTGCCCTACAGCGCCTACGTGCTGCTGGAGCAGAACGCACTCGCAGAGCCCGCGCACCGGACGTTCTGGTCCCGCACCCTGGCCGGACGCACTCCCACGCTCCTCGCGGGCACGATCCCCGCGGCGCACACCGCACGCCCCGTCTCGCAGTCCCGGATCGTTCCCGAGCGACATGCGGCGGCGCTGCGTCGTAGGACTGACGGACTCGGCGTACCGGTCAAGAGCGGATACCTCGCCGTTCACCTTCACACGCTCGCGCGGTTGACGGGACGCGACGACGCGCTCACGGGCCTGGTCGTCAATGGCCGCCCCGAGGCGGAAGGCGGCGAACAGACCGTCGGCCTGTTCCTCAACACGCTGCCCGTCGCGGCCCGGAGCACCGCAGGGGACTGGGCCGATGCCTTCCACTCCGCCTTCGCGGCCGAGCAGGCCGCCCTGCCGCACCGCCGGTACCCGCTCTCGGAGATCATCCGCAACGCCCGCGAGGACGGCGTCAGCGGTGAACTCTTCGACACCGTCTTCAACTTCACCGACTTCCACGTCTACGGCACCAACGGTCCCGCGCAGACGGACACTCCCGCGGTCGTGATCACCGGGGCGTCCTACTTCGAGCAGACGAATTTCCCCTTCGTCGTCCACGTCGCCCGCGACCCCTTCACGGGGGCCATGACCCTCACCGTCAACTACGACTCGGCAGCCGTGCCCGACGTGCTGGTCTCCCGCTACCTGGACACGTTCCTCGACGCGGTGCAGCACACCGCCGCTCCCGACGCCTCCCGGCGGGCGGAGCCCGCCGTCGCCCCCTCCCAGCTGGTGGACGACATCCGCTCGGTCGTCGGCGAAGCGCTCCGCCTGGAGCGGGTCGGCGAGCACGACGAGTTCACCCGCCTCGGCATGGACTCGATCAGCGCGATCCGCGTCGTGGGCAAGATCCGGCGCCTCGGCGTCCAGGTGTCGCTCCCCGACCTGTACGCACACCCGACTGCCTCCGCCCTGGCGGCGCACCTGACAGGTGCCGGCACAGGCGACGACGGTCCCGTGCTGCCGGCCCGCACCGAGGCCTTCGGACTCGTGGACGGCCCCCGGACCGGGTTCCCCGCCCACATCGTGGACGCTTATCCGGCCACCGCCATCCAGACGGCCATGATCCGGCGATTCGAGGCGGATCCCGGTCAGGCCGTCTACCACGATGTCTTCGGCTACAGGTTCGGCCTTCGGCTCGATACCGAGGCCCTGCGGACGTGCCTGCAGCGTCTGATCGACCGGCACGACGCCCTTCGCACCGGGTTCGACCTCGACGCCGGGCCCGAGCCCCTGCAGCTGGTGCACGAGCGGGTCGAGGCCGAGGTCCGCGTCGTGGACCTCCGCGCGCAGGACGCCACCGAACGACAGGCCACCTACGACGCGTGGTTCGAGGCGGAGAAGGCGACCGGCTTCGAATGGCGGCGGCCTCCGCTGATGCGTTTCACCGCGCACCGGCTCACGGAGGACGAGTTCATCCTCTCGCTGAGCTTCCATCACGCGATCATCGACGGCTGGAGCCTCTCGCTGCTGATCCGGGAGTTCGTGGAGCTCTACACCTCCGCACTGCGCCGGGAACCCGAGAGCGGCGTCCGACCGGCCGCCCCGCCCTACCGCCACTTCGTCGCCCAAGAACGCGTGGACCGTGCCTCGGCCGAAGCCCGGCGCTTCTGGTCCGGCCACCTGGACGGCGTCACGTACGAGCCGCTGCCCATCGCACCGCCGGCGGGGCCGGGGCAGCCCGCGCGGTGGAGCGAGACCAAGCTGACCGTCGCGCCCGCCACCCACGACGCGCTCCGGAAGCTGGCACAGCGGGCGGGCATCCCCCTCAAGCACGTGCTGCTCGCGGCCCACTTGGGGGTGCTGCGCGAACTGCACGGCCAGGAGACCGTCACCACCCATGTGTTCACCGGCGGCAGGCTCGAGGACGAGGGCAGCGACGAGACGCTGGGCCTGTTCCTGAACTTCACCCCGGTACGAGTCGACACGGCAGGCCTTTCCTGGCCGGCCCTCGCCGCCGAGACCTTCGCACACGAGCGCAGTGCAATGCCCCACCGGCGCTACCCTCTGCCCGATATCGAACGTGATCTCGGCGTGAGCCGCATCGCTCCGACCGCGTTCAACTACACGCAGTTCGACTCGTACGCGGAAGTGGCCCGACTGGGCGCTCTGCGCGGCGTGCAGTGGTTCGAGCACACCCAGTTCACGGTGCTGGCCAACGTCGGGCACGACATCCACCAGGAGCGCATCGTCCTCACTCTCAACGCCGACGGACGGCAGGTCGGCGAGGATGCTCTGGCCCGACTGGCCGAGCGCTACCGCGCCGTGCTGGACCACATAGCGAAGACGGAGACCAAATGATCAGCCGCAATCCTCAGGACGTGCACGCCCCGGTCGCGGAGTACACGCATCAGATCGAAGTGAGCGCCCCCGGCCGCTGGCTGGTGCTCTCGGGGCAGATCGGCATGCGGCAGGACGGCAGCGTGCCACAGGACCCCATCGAGCAGATCGACGTCGCCCTGGAGAACCTCCGGAGCAACCTCGACGCCGCCGGCATGGTGGTGAGCGACCTGGTGAAGCTGACCTTCTACCTGGTCGGCGACATGGACCCGGCGGCACGGCGCGCCGCGGTCGCCGAGTTCTTCGGCGACCACCTGCCCACCAGCACACTCCTCTACGTCAGCGCCCTGGCCGCCCCGACCCTGCGCGTCGAGATCGACGCGTGGGCGTTCCAGCAGACGGCCTGACCCTCATCGGGACCTCCGACCGCGGCCCCGGGCCGCGGTCGCCCGCCAACCCTTCGGAAGGACGCGCCATGAGCACGAACCTGCTGCCCGCGGAAGACGCGGTCGACGTCTTCCAGCAGTCCGACGGCTACCTCACTCACGCCCGACGCTGGGGAAAGCCGGAGGGCGGTGACGTCATCCTGTTGCTGCACGGCGGAGTCAGCCACTCCCAGTGGCAGGCACCTCTGGCCGATGCCGTACGGCGACTGGCGCCGGAACTCGCCTTCGTGGCCGTCGACCGCCGCGGCTCGGGCCTCAACCAGGACACCCGCGGCCACCTTCCCTCGAAGGAACGGGAGATCGCCGACGTCACCGCGCTCATCAGGCACCTCGCGGACTCCTACGAGCGGGTGCACCTGGCCGGCTGGTGCTTCGGGGCCCAGGTCGCCTGCATCGCCGCAGCCGAGTTGTTGCCGGAGAACAAGATCGAGAGCCTGCTCATGGTCTCGCCCGGCTTCGTGTTCGGCGAGCGCTACGCGGACGTCCTGCGGATGAGCACTGCGGCGGTCCGCGGCACCGTGGCCGAGCTGGGGATCACCCCCGACCCGGAGCACGCGTACGTACCCGTCCCGCTCCAGCCCTCCGACTTCACCACCGACGAGAAGTGGCTGTCCTTCGCGACCGAGGACGGGCTGACCCTGCGTCGGGTGACGGACAGCACGGTGACCGTCTGGGGTGAACTCGCCGCCTGGTCGTGGGAGGCCCTGGACCGGCTGGGAACCCTTCCGACCCTGGCCGTTTTCGGCACCGAGGACCGTCTCGTCGACCACATCGCCGTCGCCGACCTCCTTCGGGAGCGCCTCACCGAGGCCCCCCCGGTGATCGAGTTCATCGACGCCCCGCACGCCGTGCAGTTCGCCGAACCGGACCTGCTGGCCCAGCACCTGGTCTCGTTCGTCCACACACTGACGGCGAGGTAGCCCACACCATGAAAACCCGGGCCGGACTGCGCGAGCTGACACTGATGTCGGCGAGCTCCATCACCATCATCGGAACCACAGCGATCGCGGCAAGCCTGCCCGAGATGCTCAAACGGTTCGCACACATTCCCCACGCCCAGTTCCTGGTCGGTCTCGCGCTGACACTGCCGGCGCTGGCCGCGGGAGTGTGTGCACCGGTCATGGGAGCCATCGTCGACCGCTTCGGACGCAAGCGGCTCTTCCTCATTGCTCTGGCCGGCTACGGGACGGCCGGCTGTGCCGGGGCTTTCCTGGAGAACCTGTACGCGATCATGGTGTCGCGATTCCTCCTCGGCATCGCCGTTTCGGGCGTCGCGACCTGCGCCACGGTCCTCATCTCGGACTACGCCAAACAGGGCGGCCTGGGCAAGTTGATGGGGCGCCAGTCACTCTTCATGGCGCTGGGCAACGTGATGTTCGTCTTCACCGGCGGGCTGCTGGCACTCGCGGGGTGGCACTGGCCCTTCATGATCTACAGCATCGGTCTGCTGCTGATCCCCGCTGTCGTCCTGCTCATCGACGAACCGCGTGCCGCCCCAGCCGACACCACAGCGGCGTCCGCCGCGGGGGCTGCCGAGGGGACGCGGCCCGGCCCCATGCGCTGGAGCGCCCTGGGCTGGGTCTACTTCCTGCTCTTCCTCAACATGGTCATCTACTTCATGGTGCCGGTCCACCTGCCGTTCTATCTGGAGCAGCTCACCCAGGGGGGAAGCGCCCAGGCCGGCGCCATGCTCTCCCTGGTCGGCCTGTCCTGGGCCGTTTCCTCCGCGTTCTACGGCCGGCTCGAACGGCGACTGAGCCACGAGCAGATCTTCGTACTCACCTTCGCAGGCTCCGCGGCGGCCAACGTCGTTCTGGGCCTTGCTTCGGGATACTCCCTGGCCATCCCCGCGCTGGCGCTCCTGGGCGCGTCCCTCGGTCTGTCCATCACCAACCTGAACACCTGGCTGTTCGTCCTGGCGCCGGCCCAGGCCAAGGGACGTGTCATCGGCACCAGGGTCTTCTTCACCTTCATCGGCCAGTTCCTCTCCCCGGTCCTCACCAGCCCCCTCACGTCCGCCCTCGGCTTCGGCCCCGGCTACGTGATCGCCGGCTGCGTACTGGCCGTCCCGGTGATCGGCACCCAGATCCACCTGCTCGTGCGGCGGGCGCCCCAGCAGCCGACGGCACGGACGTCGACGACCAACGAGCGGAGCCGTCGTGTCGGAACTCCATGACATCAGCGCACTGCGGCAGGCGGAACTGATCGCGGACGGGCAGTTGTCCGCCGTCGAACTGACCGAGCACTATCTGCGGCGCATAGAAATCCACGACGAGCAGATCGGCGCGTACGTCACGGTCACCGCGGAACTCGCCCTCGGGCAGGCCGCACAGGCGCAACGACAGGCGGATCGGGCCCGGCACGGCGACGGCGTACTCGGGCCCCTGCACGGTGTACCGATCGCGGTGAAGGACTCCTGCCACGTGGCCGGGGTACCGACGTCATTCGGCTCACCCTGCTTCGCCGCGCACCCGGCTCCCCACGACGACCACGACACCGAGCGGCTGCGGGACGCCGGAACCGTCCTTCTGGGCAAGACGAACCTGTCGGAGTTCGAGCTGTCCGGCCACTCGGAGAACCGTCTCGTCCCGCCCGCCCGCTCCCCGTGGGACCTGCGGTGCTCGGCCGGCGGTTCGAGCGGCGGATCGGCCGCGGCGGTGGCGGCGGGGCTGGCACCGATCGCCCACGGCAGCGACTCGGCAGGCTCGGTCCGCGGCCCCGCCTCGGCATGCGGCCTGGTGGGTTTCAAACCCAGCCGCGGTCTCGTCCACGCCGGGCCGACGGCACACGACGTCAGTGGGCTCACCACCAGCGGAACACTCGCCCGGAGCGTCGAGGACGCCGCGGCCCTGCTCGATGTACTCGCCACGCCGCATCCCCGGGAACGGCCGCCCTCGCGGCGGGATTCGCAGAGGCGGAGTTTCCGTGCGAACTGTGGAGAAGCACCGCGCTCCCTGCGGGTGGCCCTCATCGACACACCGGCGGTGCCGGGAGTCACGATCGCCCCCGACTGCCGGGCGGCGCTCGAGTCGGCGGCAGACCTGCTGGACGGCCTCGGACACGACGTCGTACCGGCCCGACTCATCGCCGATGGGGCGCTGGGCCGTGCCTTCCCCGTCGTATGGTCCGTGCTTGCGGCCAGCCGCCCGGTGCCCCCAGGACGGGAAGAAGAGCTCCTTCCGCTGACCCGGCACCTGCGCGCCCAAGGCTCCACACACAGCGGCGCGGACTTCGTCCGCGCCCTCCAGGAGTTCCGGGCCATCGCCGAGCGCACGGCGGCGCACTTCGGCGAGTTCGACATCGTGCTGACACCTACGCTCGCGGCGCCACCACTGCCGGTGGGAGACCTGCGGAACGACACGAACCCGGCGGCGGAGTCCGCGGCCATGGTCGCCCACTCCCCGTTCACCTGCCTCTACAACGTGACCGGCCAGCCGGCGGTCAGCCTTCCGCTTCACTGGACACCCGACGGTCTGCCGGTCGGCGTCATGCTGGCGGCCCATCGAGGTGAGGACGCCCTGCTGTTCTCCGTTGCCGCCCAGCTGGAAGCGGCCTGCTCGTGGCAGCTGAGACGGCCACCGATCTGGTGAAGCGAACCGACGCATCCGGGAGAGCGCGGCTGCGAACGGGAGCATGCGAGAAGGACAGCCCGCGTACGCACCCGGCGGCGCACCAGGGCCGAGAACGGCAAGAGCCACTCGGGCAAGAAGCGTGCCGTCACGACAAGGGGGCGGGCCGCGGTCAGTTACTGGCCGGCGCCGTCAGAACTCCACCTTCGACGACAGCCCCGCGGCCCATGCCCGAAGGGGCGGCACCCCCGCACAGGGTGCAAGTCCAACCCCCCTGACCAGGGGATTCGGGGTCTGCCGCCCCTCACAGGGCACTCTCAGGGCACATCGTTCAGCGCGGTCTCCATCATGTCGGCCGTCCGGTCCTCCTCCGCCTCCCACAGGTGGGTGTAGACGTTTAGCGTGATCGACGGCTTGGCGTGACCGAGCCTCATCTGTACCTGCTTCGGCGTCGCCCCGTTTTTGATCAGCACTGAGGCGTAGAAGTGACGCAGATCGTGAAGCGTCGTGCCCTCGGGGACCCGAACCTTGCTGCCGGCCTTCTTCAGGTGGACGTTCGCCCGCTTGATGTTCCGGGCCCACACCTTCGCCCAACTCCCGCGCCGTATCGCCCCGCCGGTCTCGCTGGTGTACAGCAACCGAGCATTGCGCCACACGGGCTTCCGGGGGTTCGTCCGATCCTCGATGCGCACGACCTGAGGCGGGAACTTCTCGCGGTGCCGTGCAATCTCGTCTAAGACCGAACGTCCTTGAGGAACAGACCGATGGCTCTGCTTGGTCTTCGGTTCCCCGAGGTACGGCACACCCTTGTCGGGACCGATCAATTGCTGTTTGACCGTCACGGTCTCGGCAGGGTCTCCGTCCTCCAGCCCGAACAGCTCACCTTGCCGTAGGCCGGTGGACGCGGCTTGCCTCACCAGGGCGCGGTACCGGGGTGAGGCGGTCACGATGAGTGCCTTCACCGCGTCCGGATGAAGCGGGTGGATCTCCGGATAGAAGACCTCCGGTGGCTTCAGCCCTTCCCACGGGTACTTCGGGATGATCCCCTCTTGGTGGGCCATCTTCAGGATGCTGGTGCAGACGTTCCAGGGCGTCGCGAAGGTAGAAGGGGCGATGACCGCCGACCGCTCTTTGATCCACCTCATCCCGTCGGCCCGCTGGATACGGCCGATCTCGCGATCACCGAACGTCGGGTAGATGTGCAGCCGTAGGGCGCGCTCAACATTCGTCTCGGTCCGCTCGCGGTGTACGGCTGTCTCCTGCCAGCGTTCTGCGATGACCCTGAACTTCTGCTTACCCAACTCTCTGTTCACAAAGGTGCCGCCGTCGAGTTCAGTGGTCACCTTGGCAGCACGGGAGTCCGCAGCAGACTTTTTCTCGAAGTTCTCCTTGCACTGCTTGCCGGCCAAGTCCCGGTAGCGCACCTGCCAACGTTTCCCCGTGCCGTGATCGGCACTGGGATAGAGCGTCTGCGTCTTGCTGCTGTGCGCCGTGCACGGCTCAGCTTTGGCCGGCGGGTGGGACAGGTGCCAGCGGTCGTACACGTCAGCCATCAGAACCGGTCCTCTCAATGCAAGCCGAGTCGGCCATCAGGTGAGGCCCATTGCTGCTTTGGGTCATGCTGCGGGTCGGCCTCCGATCTCCTCGACGTCGTACTTGTCGAGCGCGGCAGCGTCGTACAGAACATGTCGGCCACGCCTCATGAAGCACTGCGGGCCGGTTCCGGCGTAGCGCCAGTAGCGGACGGTTGCGGGCGACGTCCGGTAGCGCTCAGCGACTTCTGCGGTCGTTAGGTACCTCTTCATGGCGTCCTTCCTGTGAGGAAGGGGAGGGAGCGAGTCCCGCCCCGGGGTGCCGGGCTGTGTCCGAGGTGCGCATTTCTGCGTCACAGCGTCACCCGCGTCACGCAGGCTTCTGACCTGCGGGTTTGGGGTGACGCAGAGGGGCGGCGGTGCGTCACGCGTGACGCAGGCTGTCCGTCACGCGTGACGCAGGTGACGCGGCGTGACGCAGAGAGGGGCCGTCTGCGTCACGCCTGTCTGCGCAGGTCACCCGCCGTTTTCCAAGATCGTGTGACGTTGTGACGCAGCGTTCCCCTACTTAGGAAAAAAAGGGGGCTGTCTGTGGTGGTGCGGCGCGGCTCAGGGCGTGAAGAAGGAGCCGCTACGCGGCGCGACCCTTGGGCGGCGCAAGCGCCGAACAGCAAGAGGAGCACGCCTGGCCCGTGGTGCTCCTCTTGCTGTTCAGCCGTGGCACCAGTCAGAAGGCCTGCTGCTCGTGCGATGGCGCGGCCTGGGTGTGGGTCATGAGGATGTAGCGGCCCTCTCGGGTGCGGCCCGAGTCGATAATGACGCCCCGGGCGGCGAGGGTGGGCTGTAGCCGCTTGAGCCGGTCGGAGAGCACCTTTCCCGTCGTCGGCCAGCCCTTGGGCAGGGATCGGAAGTCGTCGCCGGTGTAGACGCGGCTGAGGCAGTGCAGCCACTCCGTGGACGTCATCCGCTGCTCGGCACCCGTGTCCAGGCCGGCGGCATACGCAAGCACGGTCTGAGCCAGCAGGTCCCCCTCAATGACGTCGTCGTTGAGATCGTCCAGACTGGCCCGGTAGGCGGCGAGCGCTCCCAGACCGGTTGCCGCATCGAGCTGCGCGCACAGGTGCGCGAAGTCCGCCATCCGCAGGTCCGTGGGGGTCTCCGCCTCAACCGCCCGTACCTTGACCGTCAGGTCCAGGAGCGAGCCCAGGACCACGGGCAGCGCCTGCGCGTACTCGGTCCACAGCTCATCCTCGGTGCGTCGCACCCGAGGCCGCTCCAGCCGCAACGGCAGCAGCCGTTCCGCCAGGTCGGGGCGGATGACACCGACGTCAATACCGGTCAGAAGCAAGGGACGACGGTAGCCGACGCGGAAGACGTCCCCGTCGGTGAACAGGGCGCGCTTGACGTTCTCGGCTCCGGTGACGATGCAGCACATGGCGTCGGACAGGTCCGGGCTCATGTGGGACAGGTTGTCCAGGGCGGTCACCCAGCCGGCCGCCACCGCGGCGAGCAGGTTCTCTTCATCCTTCGGGGCCCGGCGCAGGTCACCAGTCATGCCCTCGATGATCCGCACCAGCATCCGCCCGCCCGTGGATTTCCCCGCGCCCTGCGGACCGGTGAGGAACGGCGCCGGCACCGGCACGGACGGACCGAGGCACCCGACCAGCCACGCGATGGCCAGGCACTCGGTCTCGGCCGTGGCGAAATTGCACAACCTCAGCAGCAGGTCGATGCCCTTGCCATCGGTGTCCTTGACCGGCATCGGGAGTTCCCCGGTGAGCTGGGTGCGGCGCCAGCACACCTCACGCGGGTCGGGCACGGCGATGTCCCAGCCGGTGGGGTGGATACGCACGGACTGCCCGTCGGCGCGTCCCAAGTCCAACCAGGTGGCTCCGTCGAACCCCGGGGCGACACGGATGTGCACGGGCTGCACGTCCTCGGTGAGCGCGAGTGCTTCGATCAAGTCCAGGGCCTCCTTGAGTGCGGTGCCGTTGAACACGCCGCGCCCGTCCCGGAACAGGCCCACCATGAGTTCCTGGCGGTGGCTGCCGGTCGTGCCCTGGGAGCGGATCGGGCGGGCCACAGGGTGGCCGTTGCGCTGCGCGTACACGGTCCCGTCCGCCGTGCGGAAGTACCGGAAGTGCGCTTGCGCGTAATCGGTGATGACCTCGCGGGCCGGAGTCTTCTCGTCCTCGGACATGGCTACATCCCCAGTGCGGTGCGGGCGTTGGTCCACGCGTCGGCGCAGTGCCGAGCGGATTCGCCCTTGGCCTGGGCAGCGCTGAACAGTCGCGCCATGTGGGAGTCGGTGAGGCAGCCGCACCGGCCATGCGTGGACAGCACGGCAAGGAACGTTCGGTACACGGTGGCGTGCACCGCGCTGGAGGCATCGGTGATGCGCTGCTCAGCCATGGCGATACCGCGGTCTAGATAGGCGGGGGTGCGGTGCCGGCACCCCCCGCCCCCGAGCCGTGCGGGCACGCTCACGCCGTGCGGTGCGGGCCGGGCGGCGGGTTCCTTCACAGCCAGTGCCCGGACGACGTCCGGTAGGGCGGTCATGGTGCCGGTGCCGGGACCGAGCCATCGGGCATAGGACATGGACGATTTGATGTCGACGCCGGGGCGGACCGCGTTGTGCGAGGGCATGGCGCCGCGGTAGATCCAGTGCTCACCGCGTGTCGTCTGTACGGTCCGGGTAGCGGACAGGGTCTCGCGGGCCCATGAGATGGCCTCGGCGTTGTCCAGGTCCACGACGGTCAGGCCGGCGGCGCCGGGGTGGTAGGCGGCGCAGACGGCTCGGCGCCATGCGGTCGTCCAGGGCGGGGAGGTGAGGACGGTCGGGTCGGTGGTGGCGGCGGCCCATGCGTGGCAGACGCCGGGGCACTGGCATGACCCGGCGGTCTTCATGTTCGGCCGGCCGCCGCACGCGTTGTTCGCACACCGGTGGCAGTTGCCGAACGGCGCCTTGCCTGCACGCAGGGGCAGCACGGGAAGACCGGCGGCGGCCAAGCTAAGTGCCACTCGCCGGAGGGGGGTCTGTTGGGCCATGCTGGGAGACCTCCACAGGTCAGGTGATGGCAGGTGGATGAGGGCGACCCCCTTCCGCCAAGAACGCGGGGTCGCCCTTCTGTCTGACCCCGGCGAAATGAGAGGCCGGGTGTCAGTGGGGGTGGCTAAGGTCGCGCCATGACAACGACCGTTGATCTTGTGCCGGGTGTGATCACGACGCGTGATGCGATCGCGGCGACTTTCGGCTGTGGCACGTTCCAGGGCATCGAGCCGGCCGACGATGCACGCAAGGTGTTCGTGTACTCCGACCCGTCTGCGGGCGAGGAGTACGGCTACACCTTCGACGGCCGTGCAGAGGATGACGAGTACGGGCCGCTGTACCTGTACACCGGTGCCGGCGCCAACGGGCCGCAGAAGCCGTCCGGCCGCAACGGGTCCCTACTGACCGCGGCCGAGAAGGGCCGGGAGATCCATCTGTTCGTCGCGCACGGCAAGGTGCCCGGCAGCGGGGCTATGCGGCAGCGCTACATCGGTCAGATGGTGGTCGACCCGGTCACGCCGTATGAAGTGCGGCGCGCGCCGGGCAAGGACCAGGTTATGCGGGATGTGCTGGTGTTCCGCTTCCGGCCGGCTGAGGGAACGACGCCGGCGTGGACGGAGGCCGATCGTCTGCCGGCGGCGCCCGAGTCGGACGTGGAAATCACCGAGCCTGGCCCCGCCGCGGCGATCGCCGCCCCGGTGACGCTGCCGCAGCAGACGGGAGCGAAGGTCAAGAAGACCGAGCAGCACGGCACTGCTGAGACTGTCGCGGACATTCCCGCCGGGCAACGCAAGATCCTGCGCCGGGAGGGCGAGTTGGTCACGGCGTTCGTAGCGCATCTGGCCGCGGCAGGCCACGACTCCCACAGCTTCCAGATCACCATCAAGGGTGAGCCGGGAGCGTTGACCCCGGACCTGTACGACGCCACGGATCACGTGTTGTTCGAGGCGAAGGGGCAGACCACCCGGTCCAACGTGCGGATGGCGATCGGGCAGTTGGCTGACTACCGCCGGCACGTCCCCAACCGGGACGGCCTGCGCGTCGCGGTACTGCTGCCCAGCGAGCCCACCGCGGACGTACAGGACCTCCTTGCCGAGGAAGGCGTGAGGCTGGTCTACCAGACCTCGGACGGTTTCGCCGGCTGGCCGCTCGCCTAGCCAGCCTCAGCCGCGGAAGTGACTCCGCTTGATCACAGCCTTGCGGATGTTGACCGTGGTCCCGCCGCTCCGGTGGCCCCTCGCGCTGAACACCTGCACCGCGATCCAGCCTCCGAAGATCACGGCGGCCAGGACGATGAGCTGAGTGATGAGCGCGGTGAGCGCGGCGATGAACGTTGTGAGCAGCAGCAGCCCGCCACACACGGCCAGGAATCCAACACCAGCGAGGGCGACGTTGACGGCCGCGCCAGAGACGCGCGGCTTGGCCGCGGCGGGTTCCGGCTGCACGGGGTTGAGGGCGTAGCCGGTGATAACCCGCCCGTCCGGCAGGACGATGGACGCGACCCCCGGAACCTGCCTCGGTTGCACGGGCATGACCGAGACGGTCGGCGCGGGTGCGGGGGTGATCGGGGTGGGGGTGTGGACTTGTACGGCCGTCGTCTCGTGCCCAGCGGTCCGGCGGTGGGTGATGGGTTCGTTCACGGTTGGTGCTCCCTTCACTTGCCGAGGGCGGACAGGGCTTCGGCGGATGCCTGCACGAGGTTGTGAATCGGCTCGTAGGCGCCGGTTCCGGCGGTGAAGAAGCCGAACAGGAACAGCACCAGGGCGGCGCCGCCCCCGGCGGACTTCGTCCGTACGGCGAGTGCGGAGGCGGCGCCGAAGAGCAGCACGGCGGAGATGTTGAGGATCATCGGGTGCCTTCCGGGCGAGGGGTGTCGGTGCCGGCGCGGTAGATGCGGGCCCAGCGGTTGTAGAGCCAGCGGCCGACGCGGATGCGTTTGCCGGTGGCGTGGCAGCGGCGGCAGTCTTTGCCGCGCTTCAACCGGCCCTTGCGGTCGTGCTTGAGCGCGTGGCCCATGCCACGGCAGCGGCGGCAGTCGCCGAACGGCGAGGCCGCACACAGCCCGCCGTAACCGAGCGTGACTGTTATCAGGCAGGCGATAGCGGCCAGGATGGGGGTCATCAGGGGCCCTCCGGGCGGGTATTCAGGGGTTTCCGCAGGTGGGGTGCTATCCGCTAGATCACAGGTGAGACCCCGGATGGGGTGCTAGCGGGGGTGCTACCGGTAGCAGGCATGCCTGCTACCGGTAGCAGCGGATCGGACCTATGCCGCGCCCGGCTTTTCGTTACGCTCCGCAATCGCCTTGAGGAGGTCGGCGCGGGTGATGCCGCGGCGGGTTGTGCGGGTTCCGTCGTCGGTGATGCCGGCGACGTCGCGGGTGCGGATGCCGTGGGGCTTGAGCGCGCTGGTGACGTTCTCGCCCTTCCAGCCGCCGTAGACGTCCGGGCGGAGTTCGGCGAGGCGGGCGGCGATCCGCTCGTTCCACACGCGCTCTTCCTTCTCCGGGACCACGACCGCCACGTCGGCAAGCAGGTCGTAGGACGGCCCGGTCATCGCGGCGGCAGCCTCACCGAGGGCGTAGCCGGACAGCAGTCCGGCCTTCTCGCGGACGGTGCGGGCGCGCGCGGCGATGGTTTCGGCGCCGGGCGCGTCCACGAACGTGGCTGACACGATCCGGGCATCAGAGCCCTCGCCGACGAAGTAGTGCAGGCCCTTGTCACCCCACGCGAACATGGTCGCCCGCACGCCGCGCTTGTACGACGACGTGCCGAGCACCATGTCGTTCTCGGTCTGGCCCATGACCTTCAGGCACCAGCGTGCGCCCGCGTTCGCGCTGATCCCGGTGGGCAGGGACTTCGCGTCGGGCCGCTGGGTGGCCAGCAGCAACACGATCCCGGTGGCCGGCCCGCGCTTGACCAGGTCCGTGGCGATCTCCTCGAACTCCTTGCCGTAGTCGGGGTGCTCGAACAACACCTGGCACTCATCCACCCCGATCACGATGGGGTGCAGGCCAAGGGACCGCTTGGAGGCAAGCTCGCTGGTCACCTTCGACTCCGGGCAGATGTCCCGCGGCAGGGAACGGATCACCTTCGTGCGGCGGCGCAGTTCCTCGCGCAGGGCCCGGAAGTCGGCCAGCACGTATTGAAGGGTCTCGTCTTCCTCGCCGACGCCGTGCCGGTGGGAGACCTTCTCCCCAACCGGGTCCAGGTCGCCGGTGCCCTTCATGTCGTAGGAGTGGATCTCCGCCCGCGGGTCGAGCGCCGCGATGAGCAGCAGCAGACGCAGCAGGAACGTCTTGCCCATGCGCGGGATCGCGCCGATAACTCCGGCGATGAACATCAGGGTGACGTCGACCCAGCGTCCGCGCTGGTCGGTGCCGTAGGGGACGGGCTTGAACAGGTCCACGGTGCCCGACTTCAGCAGCGGCCAAAGCGGCTTGCGCGCGCTCTTGAGGTCCTGGTCACCGACCCACAGCACGAGACGGCCGGTGTGCTCATCCGGGACTGCTTCGGGCCACACACAGCCCAGCGGCCGGCGCAGACCGGACGCGAGACGGTCACGGCGCTCAATGACGTCCGTGACGGTCACCCCGTAGGGCAGGTCACCTTCCGCGCGCCATCCGGGCCCGTCCCGGGTGATCGGCGCGGTGAACGCGAACCCGTCCCGCCCCTTGGCCTGAGCCTGGTTGATCGCCGGAATGCCCAGCGCTCCCAGCGCACGCAGCACGATGTCACTGGTGAGCTTAGGTGCGTCGGGAAGTTCCACAGCCTTGTGGATGAGCGGCGCGTCCGCCTTCCGACCGGCCGACCCGAGCGCCAGCACGACCATGCCGGCCGACAGGGCTTGCAGCCAGTCCGGGGCGAGCACGTAGATAGCCAGCGCCGACCCGAGCCCGACGAACAGGGCCAGCACGGCAATTAGCGTGCGCAGCCGCACGCGGCCGTCACGCTGGCGAGACAGCTTCAGGTACTCGGCCGCGTCCTCGCGGCGCACGGCGGCGAGGCGGACGGGTTCGCCCTCGCGGTCGGCGACCCACCGCATCGTGCCGCCCACGAACCGCGCGGCGCCGGTCGGCGCCTGGAGAGCGAGCCGCGCGGCATACACCGGGGCGCGCAGGGCGTGATATCCGGCGGTGTGGGCGTAGTGGCGGGCCACCCACCCGGAAGCGGTCTTCAGCTCGGAGACCGACCGCAGCCATAGCGGGACGACCGCGCGGCGCTTGGCTGTGGCGAGCCGACCGAGGTAGCCGGGACCGGCCGCCTTCAGCGTCGGCGAGTCGACCAACACCGGCGTACTGGGGTCGGCCGACCGGTCGGCGTCCGGTCGGGCGCCGGGGTCGGCCGACTCGGCACGGGCCGACCGTGCCTTGTCGAGGTCGACCACGTCCCCGCCGGAGTCGGCGACCAGTTCGGCTTCCAGTCGGTTGAAAAGTTCGTTGTCGCCGTCGGGGTGCTTCACTGAAGTCGTCCTTCGCTCATGAGGGATGAGGGGCCCGGTCGCTGCTTTGGTCGGTCGTGACCGGGCCCCGCACGGAAGCGGTCAGGCGGCGCACTGTTCCTCGGGGTAGGCGCACAGGACGCACATCCCGAGCGACGTCGGGATGCAGTAGCCGTAGGTGATCCGGCAATTCGGGCAGGTGCGGCGAGCCAGCATCGCCAGCGCGAGCGCACCCCACTTCCGGGACGTCATCGGACGCACCGGCTTGGCACGGTCGACGCGATAGAGGAATGCAACCTGCACCCCCGCCTTCCGGCCGCGATGCGTGCGCATGATCTGCGCCGCCACCTCCTGCCCGCCGGGGCGCAGCCCGGACGCGCGCAGTTGGCGGCGGGTGGCGTAGCCCTCCGGGGCGAAGTGCCACGGGTAGGTAGGTATCCCGAACCGGGCCCCGGCAGGGTCAAAGCACTTGGTGTAGGCGGACATCAGACCGCCACCCCCACCCTGGGCCCATCCGTGCGGGCGCCGGTGCGGCCGGAGCGGCGCCCGGCGATCGTGGCGAACAGCCGTCCCAGCCCCGCCCGGCGGGTGCCGGAGCGGGCTTGCTTGGCCGCGTACATCGCCTCATCCGCCCGCCGCAGCAGCTCGGACAGGTTGTCGGCGGGGAAGTCCGCGGCACGCACCCAGCCCAGCGAGACCGTGGTGTGCACGGCGGGGTCCTGGCCTTCGACCGGGCGGGCCAGCACGCCATGCAGCAGGGTCAACATGTCGGCGGCGGTGCCGTGGGCATCAATGAGCACTGCGGCGAACTCATCGCCCCCCAGACGCCCAGCGATGCCGGACCGGCCCGCGTGGTGGGAGAGGCGGTCAGCGGTCGCCTTCAGCAGCGCATCCCCCGCGGCGTGCCCGTGGCTGTCGTTGATCTGCTTGAACTTGTCGACATCGGCGAGGACAACGACCGCCCGCGGGTCCCTCAACAGGGCGTTCGCGCGGCGGGTGAACCCGTCGCGAGTGACCAGACCCGTGAGCGGGTCCCGGCGCGCGGTGCTCAGGCAACGGTGCAGCCACCGCACGTGAACCACCCACCCCGCCACCAGCGGCAGCACGGCTAACAGGACCGTAGCCAGCGTGCTCACGCCGCCACCCCCTCAGCCTCAGCCTCAGCCTCAGCCGGAACAGAATCCGCCGGGCGCAGGGAGCGGGAGGCGCGTTCGGCGAGCAGGGCGTCACGTACCTGCCGTGCCGGCGCTGACCCGCACCGCAGCGCCTTTCGCAGCGCCTCGGCGTTGACCGCGTCGTCCGTCCAGTCGGCCGTCTCCACGCGGGCTTCGCTCAGCAGTTCGGCCGCGGTGCGCTGCACCGGAGCGGGCTTGGCCTTCACCGGCCGCTTGCGTGCCGGACGAGGCGTTGCGGGCTCCGGTGCCTGCACCGGCTCAGGCCCCGGGTCGATTTCCGCCGGCATCGGGGCGGCGGGGGCGAGTTCGCCCATGCGGAGCATCACGCGCTCACGCCGCGGCGTCTTCCTGCGCCAGCTGCGGCCGTATCGTTCGTGCAGATCAGCACGGACCAGCAGCCTCTCACGCTCGCACGCCAGCGCCACACTGTAGGAGGTGACCTCCCACAAGGTCATGCGTCGCCACAGTGCGAACGTCGACAGCGGCGCCAGCAGCCACCGGGAGAACCGGATCTTCTCCATGCGCCGGCCGGTCGCCGCCCCGATCCGCACGGCGTAGATGTGCGCGCCGATCTCGGAGAACACCACCCACAACAGCGGCATCGTCCCGTGCGCGACCTTCGCCCACACCGCAGCACCGGCGGCGACGTTCAGCCCACAGGTGACCAGGGTGAGAACCCAGGGCACGAACCGCACCCACGCCAACGCCATGTCCATCCGGATCAACAGCAGGTTGGCCACCGTGAACACCGGGATCGCGGTGTCGATACCGACCGGCAGCATCCACGGCTCACCGAACCCCCACCGCGCCGCGGCCAACGACACCGCGTCAAAGGAGGAGATCAAACCGAGCACGCCGACACCGGCCGCGGCCAGCGCCCCCACACCAGCAAGCCCCATTTCCGGGTGGGTCAGCGGCGGCACCGCCGCACGCTCCACAGCCTGCGACGTCACGCCGCACCGCCGAGAGCTCCCGCGGCGGCCGTCTGGTTGAGCAGGGCAACGCGGGCGGCGAGCGCCTGGCGACGCGCCCGCCGGATGCGGCGGGTGTCCAACTCGGTGGGGGTGCGGTCGATGGTGGCGATGTGCGCGTCCAGCAGGTCAACGTCCGCCAGGATGACGGGCATCTCTCGCTCGATCGCGTCCAGCTCCGTGCTGGTCGGTTCCATGAAGTCCTCGAACGCCGTAACAGCGTCCTGAACAGTAACGATGTGGCTCATTGGGTCTGGTTCCTTCCAGAGAGGAACGGCCCGAACAGCGGCCCCGGTGCTCGAACACCGGGGCCGCGCGCCGTTGAAGTCGGTAGATCCGGCTCCCCTCAGCGCTGCTCGTGCGAGACGAGCAGCGGAGGCAACCGGCGCGGCGTTAACCGCAAGGTTGAAGCGCAGTCAGATGCCGCGCGGTCCGCCTTTTCGACTCGGGGAGGCGGGGCCCACCTATGCAGTTCTCAAGCAACTCCCAGCGCGGGGCCTCCCGTTATGGCAGGCAATCCCGAACCAGAACCGTTCCGCCGAAGAGCGGTGCGGCGCTGCATGGAACAGACTGGACCGGTGGACCGGTCCAGTCAAGCAGTGAATCGCCAGTTGATGAGCGAGGGAGTGCGTTTGCCCAGTTCAGAGGCGCTGACAGGGCATCAAAAAAGCTGGACCGGCGGACCGGTCCAGCTCCGATGGGCGCTTACATCGCGTAGGTGTCCACCTGCTCGAAGAGCGACGCAGGCGTAACACCCTCTTCGCAGACCAGCGGACGCCCCTCCTGGTCGTGCGCCGTATGCAGGAGGACCGCGACAGCACTGCCCTCCTCAACCCCCAACCGCTCCGCCTCAACCTCGGTGGCCAGCCGGACGGTCGTTACGTCCACCCCCTCGACCGGGAACCGCCCGGTCTGCCGGCGGACGTAGCGAGTCGTGCCCTCAGCAATGGGAGCCGTGTCGGAAAGCCGGGGGGCCGCCTCTCCGATCTCGGGAGGGAACCACGCTTCCACGCAACTGTTGGGGCTTCCGTCAGGGAGTTGAAGGATACGGACACGACGAAGCGCCTGTACGCCGGGCGCCAGGCCAAGCGCGTTGGCCACGCGCGTGGGCGGTTCAGCCCAGTCGGGCGATCCGACCCGCAGGAACGGCATCCCGCCGAGGATGCGCGCCGACCCTGCTCGACGTGCGCCGGCGGGCCTCGCCACGGGTGTCTCCGTGACCACGAAGCCAGTCCCTTGCTTGGCCACCACCACGCCGTCGTTGCGGAGTACATCCACAGCCTTGATGGCGGTGGCGCGCGACACGTCCCACTGCTCAGCCAGGTCTCGGCCTGACGGGATGGTCTCGCCGGGGGCGAACTCACCAGCGGCGATGCGGGCCCGAAGCGACTCGGCGATCTCCTCGTACTTCAGAACAGCCATGGTTTCCTCTACCTCGCACGCTGGACTGGTCCACCGGTACACACGATACTGCGAGCATGTCGAATCTCGAATTGGCTCCCTCCGTGATGCGGTTCTACGGCGAGACGGTGAACGAGGACGACCGCCTGCGCATCTCGGCAGACGGACGGATGGAGCTGGCCAGGACACAAGAGCTTCTCCGACGGTTTCTTCCCCCTGCGCCGGCCCGCGTGCTCGACGTGGGCGGGGGGACCGGAATCCATGCTGAATGGCTGGTGAAAGACGGCTACGACGTGACGCTGGTGGACCCGATCCCCCGTCATGTCGAGACAGCGTCAGCCGTGTGCTCAGCAGTGGTCGGAGACGCTCGCGACCTGAGCGAGCCGGACGACAGTTTCGATGTTGTGCAACTTCTCGGGCCGCTATATCACCTGCCCAACCCCGAGGATCGGCGCACTGCACTGGCAGAAGCCCAGCGCGTAGTGAAGCCGGGCGGCTTGGTCACAGCAGCCGCCATCAACCGATACGCCTCACTCTTTGAACACGTGACGTACGCCCACCTCCACACAGAGCGCATCCGTGACTCCGTCTCCAAGATTCTTGAGACGGCTATTTATGACGGAGTGCGCGGATTTACTCTGAGCTACTTCCACAGGGCTGAGGAGCTGGCTTCGGAGCTGCGGACGTCCGGACTGACCGACGTGCAGGTCTTCGGAATTGAGGGCCCCGCGTGGTCGCTGGTGAAGGCGGCGGAGCAGCAGCCGGGCGAAGGACCAACAGACGAGCTGATTGCATCCGCCATGGAGGCGGCCCGCATGGCCGAACCTTACCCAGAGTTGCTTGCTGCCAGTTCGCACCTACTAGCCGTGGGAAGGGCCCCTGCTGGCATCAGCCTCTGATGCCGTCGGTGGCGACACTCACGGAGCAGCAGCCTTCTTCGCGCAGCCGTTCTAGGGCTGGCAGCGCGGTACAAAATTCTTTACTCCATCAAGACCCGCGCACGGCGCGGGCGCGCGCCGCCTCTACGGCGCGGCCCGCCCCCTGTCTTCGCCCCAGCTGGACGCGCCCGGCGGCTGCGGGCAATCGTGGGAGAAACCCTATGCGGCTGGGGCGGTCGGCTCCACGGCTTGAGGCAGCCACTTTGGCCCAAAGCCGCTGCACCGACCTTTCACTCCCGCCTCAGACGTGAGAGTCAATCGCTGTAACGATGTGCTCGATCGTCGTGATGGCATCTAGCGCGTCATCCGACGCTATCGGTGTCGTCGTACCGCCCGGCAGCGGATCGAGGTCACATTGATGCACTATCCGATTACGACGACTTACGATCACCCCTAGAGCAGTCTTTTGCATGTGCGCGTCGCCGGGAAACGCGGTGGACCAGATCTTCTGCACGCCTACCATTGAGAGGGCCGAGGCAATGTCGTCCGGCCGCTGATAAGTTTCCAGCCCGAGACGCTCGGCGACATACGTACGAGCAGCCAATTCGACAGCAGCTTCTCCGCCCGAACTGGCCGCCATGATCTTACCGACGGCCGCAAAACTCAAACCCACCTTGGACGAAGCGGCCGCAGATAGCCGCCCCATCAACATGTCGACAGCCCGGTCAAGCACTACAGCGTGAATATACGAGTCAATGGCAGCAACGGTATGCACCAAGGCCGATCGATAGTGATCCTCGCCACCTACCAAACCATTAGTGATAGCCGACAAGGACTGCCCGATTCCTACAAGGTCGCGAGCCCGCTTTATTTCTTTTTCGAACTCGAGAAAGCGGCGAGTCGCCATCAGCCGCCCTGCCCCGTAAGCGCCTCTACGCGACTCGCCAGCCCATCAAACGTGTCATGGAATTTTCGGATGTTGACAGCCGTCGTTTCCCATACGCTACCCCCGCGCCCGACATCCTCTTGAGTAAGCATGAACACCGGCTTGCGATTTTGCTGCGAATTAGCGATCAAAGTATTGAAGTCAGGAATAGATGCGAGCCTATAGGGCGGCTCCTCCCCGATGCTCTCATACAGTGACTCATCCAACATCAGATTGCTTGAGCGCAAGGCAGGCACGAGCGTGTCCTTGATTGCAATATCCAGGGCATCAAAATATTCCTGGAAGGCAATAGTAGGGGCACCATTCTTAAGGCGATAGCGCTGTACGATCGTCCCCATGAACTTCAGCTTAGGTCGAGGGAAAACGTAGTCCGCATTCGACAGAGCATCCAACTCCGCGGCCCGTTCAGCCCACCGAACCCACTTCGGCAAGACGCGAGCCAGGGAGTCCATAGCCATGACAGAGAAGACGTCGGGGCTGGCCGGAACGATGAAGTAGTCAGAAATCGTGACAAGGTTCTGATTGATCGAACCAAGGCCCGGACTCAAGTCGAGAATGACGTAGTCTGCCTTATACTTCTCAGCAGTGATATCGAAAAGGTGCGAGAAACTACCCGGGAGGTTTTTCAGGGCTTGGATAGATTCTGAGAGCTGTTGCGCAACGCCGAGGGATACTTCATCTTCTGCCAAGCCGACATGGCCAGGAATCAGAAATAGGCCTTCCCGTCCAGTAACTGGCACACATTCCACGGGAACGAGCGGACGAGGACGAGACTGGAAGGCCGGGTCCAAGGCATCGCGAAGATTCTGATTCGGGTGATCTGAGTAGAACTTATCCAGGGCATCGACCTGGGTCAGATCTAGAACCATCCCTGTGAGATTACATTGAGGGTCCGCATCGACCATGATGACGGTCTTACCCCGCTCCGCAAGCATCCAGGAAAGATTGAAGCAGGTGGTCGTCTTGCTGACGCCGCCCTTGTTGTTGAACATGGCAATTACTTCAGCCACAGATACCCCCCACTAATTGTGGACCCATGCCCTGAGCCGTGCCGCGGATAGCTTGGCTAATCTTAATCACCGTTGCGCCCCGCGTGACCGCAACGTTGAAATCTTGACCGATTTGCCGGAATAACGGCATTCTCATAGTTGCGGGCACCGTCTGGAGTGGCAGCACGGCCAGCTTTCGAGCGCCCTCCCGGGCCGTCCCCGGGCCGTGGAAGGGCGCTCGATGGTGACCAGCGTCGACAGGGTCCGACAGCTCAGCAGCAGGTCAGGGCGTTGATCGATAAGGCGGCCGTAGGTCACGGCCGCCGGTGATCAGTTGTGGCTGTGGAGAACGGTCGGAGCGGTTATGCGTCTGCGGACTCCACCGATGACCGGGGCCCCGGCAGGCCCGGTTGTCCTCCGTTGACCTGCTCCAGCACCAGGAGGCGAAGTTCTGCCGGTGTGGGCCACGGCGCGCTGCGGTGGATCATGCGGTGACAGTTCGAGCAGATCAAAGCTAGGTCCGCCAGCCTCGTGGTGCCATCTCCAGCCACGTGGAGCGGCACTACGTGGTGACACTCGATGTAGCCCTCTCCGCGCGTGCCATACACCTTGGCGAAGTCGAATCCGCAGGCTTCGCAAGCCAGAGTGCCGCCCCGCTTGAGTACCGACTCTATCTTCTTCTTGCGGAGTCCCTTGTTGCGCTCGCGCGTGCGATGGCGTCGGTAGAGTGCTCGCCCCTCAGGTGCGCTGACATCGCCGTCGAAGCCTTCGTCGTCAGGCTGCACTACAGGTTGCAGATCACCGGACCGCAGTCCTTCGCGAAGCAGCTCAGCGGCGCGCGCCATCTCGGCCGGCCGGTCCAGGAAGTCATGTAGAACCTCGCGGTCCAACTGGCCGCCGTTGGTCGGACTGCCCTGATAGTCGGGGTGGAAGCTGGCGATGTTGAGGGTCTTCAGCGCCGCCCCGTTGCGGTTGCGGTACTCGGCCGCCCGCTGCTCCGGTGGGTACGCAGCCAAAAGCTGAAGGAGGTCGGACAGTTCGGCGATCCGCGGGTCCGAGGAGGAGAGCCCTCGCCACCCGTTCCTGGCGACGACATCGCAGGCGAGGATCAGTTCGTCCCTCGTCCACTTGGGGCTACGGGATACTCCCACCTGGAAGCCTTCGCGCTTGAGCCAGTCAACTGCGTGTCCGATGCCGCCACTCAGCTCGTCCCAGGCCAGGGGCCGTCCCTGGGAGTGCTTGTGGGCCACCCCTGCTACAGCCTTCGAGTCGTACTCTTTGCCCTCATGCAAAACGAGGAACTTCCGGGCCGGCTTGAAGCCGTAGAGGCCGAGGAACGCCTTCGCACCCAGTTCGTCATACTCCCGCAGCGTCTTCAGGATGTCGTCACGCGAGATGGCCCCTTTTTCCATGGGCGGAGCGTACCGGCTTGGATGACAACTGACTTGGGAGTCACCGCCCCCGTGCCAGCGGAGCACGTGCAGAGTGCCGTCAGGGGGCGGACCCAGGGTGTCCTGGTCCCGTCTCAGCTCCCCACCAGCCAGGGTCTCCGAAGTACGCCACCCCAGGAGACCGCCACCGAATGTGACATGCCCAAGCCACACCCCCAGGGCACAACGAGGGCACAACAGCTCCGCGCAGGCTCAACGACAGCCAACGCCAGCAAACACCATCTGGCCTGGTCAGCGGCACATCTTGACAGTTTCCCCCAGCCCATGCCCAAAGAGGCGGCACCCCCGCACAGGGTGCCGCCCCTCTTTTCGTGCGCCGGGGCCGCCGTCGGTCGGTCTGAGGGTCGGGGACCGGCGGCGGCTCCGGGGTCGGTGTGGCCCGGACGGGCCTAGCGGTGGTCGCTGCCCGTCGACTGCGTCGCCGCGCGGCCCGCCTCCAGGCGGGCGACCGGGATGCGGAACGGGGAGCAGGAGACGTAGTCCAGACCCACCTCGTGGAAGAAGTGGACCGACTCCGGGTCACCGCCGTGCTCGCCGCAGACACCGAGCTTGAGGTCGGGGCGGGTACGACGGCCCGCTTCCGCCGCCGCCTTCACCAGCGATCCGACGCCGTCCCTGTCGATCGTCTCGAAGGGGCTGACTCCGAAGATGCCCTTCTCCAGGTACGCCGTGAAGAACGAGGCCTCCACGTCGTCGCGGCTGAAGCCCCACACCGTCTGGGTCAGGTCGTTCGTGCCGAAGGAGAAGAACTGCGCCGCCTCCGCGATCTGGCCGGCCGTCAGCGCGGCGCGCGGCAGCTCGATCATCGTGCCGATCGCCAGCTTCAGCGCCGTACCGGTCGCCGCCTCGACCTCCGCGACGACCTGGTCCGCCTCCTCGCGGACGATCTCCAGTTCCTGGACCGTGCCGACGAGCGGGATCATGATCTCGGCGCGCGGGTCGCCCTTGGCGGCCTTGCGCTCGGCCGCGGCCTCGGCGATGGCGCGGACCTGCATGGTGAACAGGCCGGGGATGACCAGGCCGAGGCGGACGCCGCGCAGGCCCAGCATCGGGTTCTGCTCGTGCAGCCGGTGCACCGCCTGGAGCAGGCGCAGGTCGTTCTCGTGCGGCTCCTGGCGGGACTCCGCCAGCGCCACGCGGACGGAGAGTTCCGTGATGTCGGGCAGGAACTCGTGCAGCGGCGGGTCGAGGAGACGGACCGTCACCGGCAGGCCGTCCATCGCCTCGAACAGCTCGACGAAGTCCTTCTTCTGCAGCGGCAGCAGCTCCGACAGGGCGGCCTCGCGCTCGTCCTCGGTGTCGGCGAGGATCAGCTTCTCGACCATCTCGCGGCGCTCGCCGAGGAACATGTGCTCGGTGCGGCACAGGCCGATGCCCTGGGCGCCGAAGCGGCGCGCCCGCAGCGCGTCCTCGGCGTTGTCGGCGTTGGCGCGCACCCGCAGCCGGCGCTTGCGGTCGGCGAAGGCCATCATGCGGTGGACCGCCTCGACCAGTTCGTCGGCGTCGTCGGCGCCCGGGTGCATCCGGCCCTCGAAGTACTCCACGACCGGGGAGGGGACCACCGGGACCTCGCCCAGGTAGACCTTGCCGGACGAGCCGTCGATGGAGATGACGTCGCCCTCCTCCACGACGTGCCCGCCGGGGACCGTCATGCGGCGGCGCTTGGTGTCGACCTCAAGCTCCTCGGCGCCGCAGACACAGGTCTTGCCCATGCCGCGGGCGACGACGGCCGCGTGGGAGGTCTTGCCGCCGCGCGAGGTCAGGATGCCCTCGGCGGCGATCATGCCGTCCAGGTCGTCGGGGTTGGTCTCCCGGCGGACCAGGATGACCTTCTCGCCCGAGCGGGACCACTTCACGGCCGTGTACGAGTCGAAGACCGCCTTGCCGACCGCCGCGCCCGGAGAGGCGGCGATGCCCCGGCCCACCTGCCCGGCCCTGGCCTCGTCGTCGAAGCGCGGGAACATCAGCTGGGCCAGCTGGGCACCGGTCACCCGCTGGAGGGCTTCCGTCTCGTCGATCAGGCCCTGGTCCACCAGCTGGGTCGCGATGCGGAAGGCGGCACCGGCGGTGCGCTTGCCGACGCGGGTCTGGAGCATCCAGAGCTGGCCGCGCTCGATGGTGAACTCGATGTCGCAGAGATCCTTGTAGTGGTTCTCCAGGGTCTCCATGATCTGCATGAGCTGGTCGTACGACTTCTTGTCGATCCGCTCCAGCTCCGCCAGCGCGACGGTGTTGCGGATGCCCGCCACGACGTCCTCGCCCTGGGCGTTCTGCAGGTAGTCGCCGTAGACGCCCTGGTGACCGGAGGCGGGGTCGCGGGTGAAGGCCACACCGGTGCCGGAGTCGGGGCCGAGGTTGCCGAAGACCATGGAGCAGACGTTGACGGCCGTGCCCAGGTCGTGCGGGATGCGCTCCTGGCGGCGGTACAGCTTCGCGCGGTCGCCGTTCCACGAGTCGAAGACCGCCTTGACGGCGAGGTCCATCTGCTCGCGCGGGTCCTGCGGGAAGTCCCGGCCGGCCTCCTTCTTGACGATCTTCTTGAAGGCGGTGACCAGCTTCTTCAGGTCGGCGGCGTCCAGGTCGGTGTCGACCGTGACCTTCTTGGCGTCCTTGGCCTTCTCCAGGGCCTCCTCGAAGAGGTCGCCGTCGACGCCGAGGACGGTCTTGCCGAACATCTGGATGAGGCGGCGGTAGGAGTCCCACGCGAAGCGGTCGTCGCCGGCCTGCTTGGCCAGGCCCTGCACCGACTTGTCGGAGAGGCCGATGTTCAGGACGGTGTCCATCATGCCGGGCATGGAGAACTTGGCGCCGGAGCGGACGGAGACCAGCAGCGGGTCGTCGGCCTGACCGAGCTTCTTGCCCATCTTCGCTTCGAGGGCGTCGAGGTGCGCACTCACCTCGTCACGCAGTGCCGCGGGCTCCTCACCGCTGTCCAGGTAGACCTTGCAGGCCTCCGTGGTGATGGTGAAGCCGGGAGGGACCGGCAGACCGAGGTTGGTCATCTCGGCGAGGTTGGCACCCTTGCCGCCGAGGAGATCCTTGAGGTCCTTGTTGCCCTCGGTGAAGTCGTAAACGAACTTCGCTACGTGGGGTTCTTTGTTTTCCGACACGGGTCTCGACTCCTTGAGGCCACGGTGGCTGCCCTGACGGCCAGGAACATACCCAGATCGAAGGTCTGTGGGTACGTCTGCTTGCGCGTCATACGCCTGTAACCACCCGTCCGCCAGCGGATCGAAAGTCAAGGCTTGGCAAGCCGCAGCGCCCGGATGTTTTCACTTCTTGAACGCAGAGACCTCCCCAGAGGCCGGATTCCGCTCGGATGAGCGGGGCTAAGCACGATTGAGTTCGATCGATGAACGATCGGGAGGTGGCACCCAGTGCCACCCTTTGGAGAAGTGCAGCCGCTCTTGATCCGCTCATCTGAGCGGAACCCTTATCAAGGGTGGCGAGAATCACGCTGCCACAGCGCCGCCGATTTCACCATGCGGACGTGTTCCCGGGCCGAAACGGCACGCGAACACCACCGTCACGGCGCCCCGGGAGGGCCGTGACCGGCGACGTCACACGCCCATCGCGGTGAGCCGCTCCTCCACCCGATCCGGCGCGTACAGATGCTCCACGACCAGCGCACCCGCTCCGATGAGCGCGGCCCGCTCCCCGAGCCGGGAGGTGACGACGTCCAGCTGGGCCGTGGAGCGGGGCAGCGCCCGCTGGTAGAGCAGCTCGCGCACGCCGGTGAGGAAGGGGGTCCCGGCCAGGTCGCCCGCGATCATCAGCACGCCTGGATTGAGCAGGGTCACCACCGTCGCCAGCACGTCACCGACCCGGCGCCCGGCCTCCCGGGCCAGCGCGGCGGCCTGCGGGTGTCCGGCGGCCAGCAGCTCCCGCACGTCCGAGCCGGACGTGGCCGGCACGCCGGACTCGGCCAGCCGCCGGGCCACGGCCCCGCCGCTGGCGACGGCGGCGAGGCAGCCGAACGAGCCGCACCGGCACAGTGCGTCCGCACCGACCCTGATGTGCCCGATGTCGCCCGCGCCACCGTCGGCGCCCCGGTAGAGCGAGCCGTCGACCACGACCCCGGCGCCGATCCCGGTCGAGACCTTCACCAGCACGAACGCCCGGCAGTCCGGGTATCCGGCGCGCTGCTCGCCGTAGGCCATGAGGTCGGCGTCGTTGCCCACGAGGACCGGCACGGCCGGGGCGCCGGTGTGCTCGGTGAAGGCGCGGGACAGGCGGCCTCCTGTGTCGTAGCCGTCCCAGCCCGGCATGATCGGGGGCTGGACGACCCGGCCGGTCTCGCTGTCCACCGGCCCGGGGACCGCGAGCCCGATCCCGCAGACCCCCGCTGCCGGATACCCGGCCTTCTCCAGCAACCCGGCGAACCGGTGCCCGAGTTCCCCGAGCACCGTCTCCGGGCCGTCGTCGATCGCCAGCGTGCCGGCGTGCTCGGCAAGGATCTCGCCGGTCAGAGTGAGGACGGCCGCGCGGGCGTGCCGGGTGTCGAGGTCGGCGGCGAGCACCACGGCGTGGGAGCCGTCGAACTCCAGGGTGAGGGCGGGGCGGCCGCCGAGCGGTGAGCCGACCGCGCCGCCGGCGCCCTCGCGCAGCCAGCCGGCCCGGAACAGCCGGTCCAGGCGCTGGCCGACGGTGGCCCGTGACAGCCCGGTCGCCTGCTGGAGCGCGCCGCGGGTCACGGCCCGTCCGCTGCGCACCAGTTCGAGCAGATCGCCGGCACCCGTCTGACTCCCGCCTCTCCAGGTCCTGCCCGGACGCCCGGTCATGCGCACCCCCTTGTGTCTCTCAACTCTGCGCTACATATTGGGTTTTGCGTGTTGAATAGACGTAACCCATCCGTAGCCGCAACAAAACCCCGGTCGGCCCGGCCGGACGTCTTCTTCTTGGGGGAGCCCCGAGTGGACCGCACCGCCCAGTTCACCGCCCGGCCCACGCGGCCCGGGATCACCTGCGGCCCACCGCCCTCCGGGGCGTCCCTGCACCGCAGGGCGGCCCAGGTGCTCGACGCGAACTGGACGGGCCGCTCCACGGTCCCCTCCCGGAACCTGTATCCGCACCAGTGGTCGTGGGACTCGGCGTTCATCGCGATCGGCCTGCGGCACGTGTCGCCCCTGCGGGCCCAGAGCGAGCTGGAGACACTGCTGGCGGCCCAGTGGGCCGACGGCCGCGTCCCGCACATCGTCTTCAACCCCTCCGTACCGCTCGACGCCTACTTCCCCGGCCCCGACTTCTGGCGCTCCTCCACCGCCGGCCGCGGTGCGGGCGCCCCGCGCACCGTACAGACGTCCGGCATCGTGCAGCCACCGGTGCACGCCCTGGCCGCCTGGCTGGTACACCGCGCCGACCCCGGCCTGTCCCGGGCCCGGGGCTTCCTCGCCCGGATCCATCCCCGGCTGGCCGCCTGGCACCGGTATCTGCTGGACCGGCGCGACCTGGGCGGCGGCGGGCTGGTGTCCGTGGTCCACCCCTGGGAGCAGGGCATGGACAACAGCCCCTGCTGGGACGCCCCGCTCGCCCGCGTCACCCCGGCCCCGGCCCGCTCCTTCCGCCGGGCCGACCTCGACCACGGCGCAGCCGGGGACCGGCCGACGGATCTGGACTACGGGCGGTACGTGCGGCTGGCGGCCGCCTACCGGGACGCGGGCTACGCGGACGGAACGGGCAGGACGGCCGGGACAGGCGGGGCGGACGGAACGGGCCGGACGGCCGGGACAGGCGGAACGGATGGAACGGACGGAACGGACGGAACGGGCAGGACCGTCCGGACGGGTGGGACCGACCGGACCGACCGGACGGGCGGGGCGGACGGAACGGGCCGGGCGGCGGCCGGACGGACCGTGGCCGGGAAGGGTCCGGCGCAGAGCGGCGGCGGCCCGCGGGCGGGCGCGTTCGCCGTGGAGGACCCGGCGTTCAACGCGCTCCTCATCGCCTCCGAGTACGCGCTGGCGCGGATCGCCGGTGAACTGGGCGCGCCCGGCACCGCCCGCCGCGCACGGGCCGCGCGGCTGACGACGGCACTGGTGGAGCGGCTGTGGGAGCCGGCGGCCGGCATGTTCCTGTGCCGGGACCTGCGCGGCGAGGGGCTGATCGGCGAGCGCGGCGTCGGCGGACTGGTCCCGCTGCTGCTGCCGGACCTGCCCCGGGACATCGCCGCCACCCTCGTCCGCACTCTCCGGGGGCCCCACTTCTCGGTCGGTGACCGCGCCCTGCTGGTCCCGAGCTACGACCTCCTCGGCGATGCCTTCGATCCGCACCGGTACTGGCGCGGCCCGGCCTGGTTCAACACCGGCTGGCTGCTGGAGCGCGGGCTGCGCACACACGGCGAGCGGGAGCGGGCCGACGCCCTGCGTGAGGCGGTGCTGCGCCTCGCCGGCAGCTCCGGCTTCGCGGAGTACGTCGACCCGTGCACCGGCGAGGCCTGCGGTGCGACCGGCTTCGGCTGGACGGCCGCGCTCGCGCTCGACCTGCTCCACCAGCGGCATACACCGCGAGAGTGTCAAACAGTGGACAAGAGCCACCAAAAGGGCGTGTCCAGCACGGGCACCGGCACGTTCGACACGAGTGACGAAGGAGGGGACCGGGGATGACGGACCGGCATCATCTGCTCGTGCACGGGGCGACGTTCGCCGCCGTGGGCGACCGGGGCGACATCAGCGGAGTGCGGGGCGGCGGCTCCCCGGACGGATTGTTCGTACGGGACGCCCGGCACCTCAGCCGCTGGCAGCTCACCGTCGACGGCGCGGTTCCGGAGGTGCTCAGCCCGGTGGCGGACGGGGACGCGACGCGCTGTGTGCTGGTCCCGCGCGGCGGCCGGCAGGAACCTCCGGCGCACACCCTCTTCCGTGAACAGGCCGTCTGCGACAGCGCGTTCGTGGAGTCGCTCCGGGTGACGAGCAACCGCCCGGCGCCCACCGCGATCCGGCTCGCCCTCACCGTCGACGCCGACTTCACCGACCAGTTCGAACTCCGCGCCGACCACCGCACCTACGTCAAGCCCGGCGCCCAGCGCTCCCGCGAGATCCTCGCGGACGGCATCGAGTTCACCTACCGGCGCGCCGAGTGGCGGTCCTGCACGACCATCACGGCCGATCCGGCGCCCGAGGCGGTGGAGGAGACCGGTACCGGCGCCCGCCGCCTGGTGTGGTCCCTCGACCTGGCACCGCACGGCACGACCACGCTGCTGCTGCGGGTGATCGCCCGCCCGCACGGCGACAAGCGGGCCCTGCGGGTGCCGCGCGACCCGGCCGCCGTGCACGAGCAACTGCTGGCGAGGGAGGGTGAGTTCGCCGAGGGGGTGGCCTTCCCGACCGGCTGGCCTGAGCTGGCGGCGGCCTGCGCGCGCGGGCTGGCCGACCTGGCCGCGCTGCAGGTGCCGGCCACCGGGCCGGACGGCGCGGAACTGAGCGTGCCGGCCGCGGGCGCCCCCTGGTTCCTCACCCTGCTCGGCCGGGACGCCCTGCTCACCTGTCTGTTCGCGCTGCCGTACCGGCCGGGGATGGCCGCCGCCACCCTCGCGGCGCTCGCCGCGGCCCAGGCCACCGGCGCCGGCGCGGCCCCGGCCGCCCAGCCCGGAAAGATCGTCCACGAGGTGCGGCACGGCGAGCTGGCGCACTTCGGGCAGGTGCCGTACGGGCGCTACTACGGCTCGGTCGACGCCACCCCGCTGTTCCTGATCCTGCTCGGCGCGTACGTCGAGCGGACGGGGGACACGGCCCCGGCCCGCCGCCTGGAGCGGCACGCGCGCGCCGCGATCGGCTGGATGCTCGACCACGGTGGCCTCACCTCGCGCGGCTACCTCGTCCACCGCGCCGACGAGGGCGGCCTGGCCAACCAGAACTGGAAGGACTCCCCCGGCGCGATCTGCTGCGCCGACGGCACCCGGCCCACCGGCGCGGTGATGGCGGCCGGCGCCCAGGGCTACGCGTACGACGCGCTGCGGCGCACGGCCTGGGTGGCGCGCACGGTGTGGGCCGACGAGACGTACGCGGCGCTGCTCGAACAGACGGCGGCCGATCTGCGGGACCGTTTCCAGCGGGAGTTCTGGATGCGGGAGCACTCCTTCCCGGCGCTCGCGCTGGACGGCGAGGGCCGCCGGATCGACGCGCTGGCCTCCGACGCCGGGCATCTGCTGTGGTCGGGGCTGCTGGACAAGGAGTACGGGGAGAGGGTGGGCCGACGGCTGCTCGAACCGGACTTCTTCTCCGGCTGGGGCGTGCGCACGCTCGCCTCGGGGCAGCCTGCGTACCACCCGCTCTCCCGTCATCGCGGTTCGGTCTGGCCGCACGACAACGCGCTGATCACGCTGGGCCTGGCCCGCTACGGACTGCACGACGAGGCCCGTACGGTCGCCCACGCGCTCGTCGAGGCGGCGACGGCGGCGGGCCACCGGCTGCCCGGGGTGCTGGCGGGGTACGGCCGGGACACCCACCCCGATCCGGTGCCCTCCTCGCACACCTGCGTCCGCGAGTCCCGGTCGGCCGCGGCACCGCTGGCACTGCTCACGGCGGTGGGCGGAGCGTAGGAGGACACACCGCGGGACACGGGACATACCGCCGGGTCCTGCGACACACCGGGCGGCGCGGCGGGGTTTGCCCGGTGTTTGCCGGGAGCCGTGAACGGGGGTCGGGCGGGAGCCGTACGGGATTACGTCACGGGTCTCGCACGGAAGGACCTCCGGGTTGTCTCAGCACACGAGCACGCGCCGGTCACCGGCCTCCGCCGGGAAGAGCGAGGGTGGCGCCCCGGAAGAAACGGAACCGCCGGAGGCCGCGGCGCCGCACACGAGCACGCGCCGGTCACCGGCCTCCGCCGGGAAGAGCGAGGGTGGCGCCCCGGAAGAAACGGAACCGCCGGAGGCCGCGGCGCCTGGGGCCGTCCCCGGAGAGACCGGTACGGGGGCCCTCCGGCTCTTCCGGCGCTCCCGGGGCGCCTGGCGGGCGCGGATCCGGCGCCTGCGGGAGCGGCACCCCAGGACGGCCCGCGGCCTCTCGCTCACCGTCACCGTGCTCGCCGCCGTGCTCGTCGTCGCCGCACTCGTGCTGCCGAACACCGTCGTGGGCCTCGGACCGGCCAAGTTCGTGCGCCTGCCGGGGGAAGCCGTCATCGGGGCCGCCGTGCTGCTCGCGCTGCCGCGCCGGCCCCGCGTGGTGCTGGCGGCGGTGTCCGGGGTGGTGCTCGGGGCCGTGACCGTGCTGAACCTGCTCGACATGGGCTTCAACCAGTACCTCGGCCGCAGCTTCAACGTCATCCTCGACTGGGAGCTGTTCGGCGACGCGGAGTCGTATCTGGAGGACTCTCTCGGCCGGAGCGCCACCCTCGCCGCCGTGGCCGGAGTGGCCGTCCTCGTGCTGCTCCTCCTCGTGCTGCCGGCGTTGTCCGTGGTCCGGCTGAGCAGCCTGCTCGCCCGGCACCCCGGCACCGCGACCCGGGGCACGCTGATCGCCGGGGTCGTCTGGATCACCTGCTCCTCGCTCGGCCTGCAGCCGGCCGGCGTGCCGTTCGCGTCCGACCGCACCGCCGACGCGCTGCGGATCCAGGCCCGCCGGGTCTCGAGCACCCTGAAGGACGAGGCGGAGTTCCGGAAGGTGGCCAGGGTCGACGCCTTCGGGAACACCCCGGGCAGCCAGCTGGTCCCGGACCTGCGCGGCAAGGACATGATCTTCACGTTCATCGAGAGCTACGGCCGCAGCGCGATCGAGGATCCGGTCATGGCGCCCGGCGTCGACCGCACCCTCGACGTCCGCACCAAGGCGCTGGACAAGGCGGGTTTCCACGCCAAGAGCGGCTGGCTGACCTCGGCGACCTACGGCGGCAGCAGCTGGCTCGGGCACTCCACCACCATGTCGGGTCTGTGGATCAGCAACCAGCAGCGCTACCGCACCGTCATGGCCAGCGACCACCTGAGTCTGACGGAGGCGTTCGAGAAGACCGGCGCGTTCGACACGGTCGGCGTCATGCCGGGCGTGCAGAAGGGGTGGCCGGAGCAGAAGTGGTACGGCCTGGACAAGGTCTACAACGCCTTCCAGCTCGGCTACCAGGGCCCGAAGTTCAGCTGGTCGACCATGCCCGACCAGTACGCGCTGCAGCAGTACCAGGAGCGGGTGCACAGCAAGCCGCCGGCCGACGGCAGGTCGCGGATGTCGCTGCTCATCCTGACCTCCAGCCATCAGCCCTGGGCGCCCATCCCCAAGGCGGTCGACTGGGACCGGCTGGGCGACGGCTCGGTCTTCAAGGACATCCAGGCGGCGGGCGACAAGCCGGCCGACGTCATCGCCGACACGACCAGGTCCCGCGAGGAGTACGGCAAGTCGATCCAGTACTCGGTGACCGCGCTGACCGAGTGGCTGGAGCGCTACGGCTCCGAGGACACCGTGCTGGTCTTCCTCGGCGACCACCAGCCCATCGCCCGGGTCAGCGGCAACCACGCCAGCCGTGACGTGCCGGTCTCGATCGTCGCCAAGGACCCCAAGGTGCTGGACAAGGTCGCCGGCTGGGGCTGGACGGACGGCCTGCGCCCCGCCCATGACGCCCCGGTGTGGAAGATGAGCAGCTTCCGGGACCGCTTCCTGACGGCGTACGGCTCGACACCGCACCCGAAGAAGGGCTGAACGCCCGCCTTCCGGGGGATCGCTCAGCCGCCGGAGGTGTCGAGCTCCGCGTCCTCGCCCACGCCCGCGCAGTCGTAGGGGTCCTTCAGCCAGCCGTCCGGCAGGACGACCCGGTTGTTGCCGGACGTACGGCCGCGCGGGCCGTCCGCACCGGCCGGCCACGGCTGGTCCAGGTCCAGCTCGTCGAGTCCCGCGCGCAGTTCCTGGAGCGAGGACGTGATCGCGAGCCGCTTGCGCATCTCGGAGCCGACCGCGAAGCCCTTCAGGTACCAGGCGACGTGCTTGCGGAAGTCGACCACGCCCTTGGACTCGTCGCCGAGCCACTCCCCGAGCAGGGTGGCGTGCCGCACCATGACGTCGGCCACCTCACGGAGGGCGGGACGGGCGACGTCCTGCGGACGTCCCTCGAACGCCGCGACCAGGTCGGCGAAGAGCCACGGCCGCCCGAGGCACCCGCGGCCCACGACCACCCCGTCGCAGCCGGTCTCGCGCACCATCCGCAGCGCGTCCCCGGCCGACCAGATGTCGCCGTTGCCGAGGACGGGGATCTCCGGGACGTGCTCCTTCAGGCGGGCGATGGCGTCCCAGTCGGCGGTGCCGCCGTAGTGCTGGGCGGCCGTACGGCCGTGCAGGGCGATGGCCGTGACCCCTTCCTCCACGGCGATACGGCCGGCGTCGAGGAAGGTGATGTGGTCGTCGTCGATGCCCTTGCGCATCTTCATGGTGACCGGCAGGTCGTCGGCGCCCGAGACCGCCTCGCGCAGGATCGCCCGCAGCAGGTTGCGCTTGTAGGGAAGGGCCGAGCCGCCGCCCTTGCGGGTGACCTTGGGAACGGGGCAGCCGAAGTTCAGGTCGATGTGGTCGGCCAGCTCCTCCTCCGCGATCATGCGGACGGCCTTGCCGACGGTCGCCGGGTCGACGCCGTAGAGCTGGATCGAGCGGGGCCGCTCGCTCGCGTCGAACCGGATCAGCTGCATGGTCTTGTCGTTGCGCTCGACCAGCGCCCGGGTCGTGATCATCTCGCTGACGAACAGGCCCTTGCCGCCGCTGAACTCCCTGCACAGGGTGCGGAAGGGCGCGTTGGTGATCCCCGCCATGGGTGCGAGCACGACGGGCGGCGCCACGGCGTGCGGGCCGATGGAGAGCGGGTGGGTCATCGCGGGGCTCCGGGACGGAAGTGCGGCACAGGGCAAGCACCCATTGTCCCTCACCGCGCGGGCCACTCGTGCGCCTGCTCCCCCGGCCGCTCCAGCCGGCGTGCGGGCGGCGCCGGCATCGGCCCGCCAAAGTCGATGTAGTGCTCATTAGTTAGACGCACTATTGAAATCCGCGTACGATGCCTACCATGCACGACTTGAGCCATCGTCGACGCCTGCTCGTGCTCGCGATCTGCTGTATGAGCCTGCTGATCGTGAGCCTCGACAACACCGTGCTGAACGTGGCGCTGCCCGCCCTGCAGCGCGACCTGCACGCGGACACCTCGGGCCTGCAGTGGACGATCGACGCCTACACCCTCGTCCTGGCCTCGCTGCTGATGCTCGCGGGCTCCACGGCCGACCGCATCGGCCGCAGGAAGGTCTTCATGGCCGGCCTGGTGATCTTCTCCGCCGGCTCGCTGCTCTGCTCGGTGGCGCCCAGCCTGCAGCTGCTCGTGGTGTTCCGGATGGTGCAGGCGGTGGGTGGCTCGATGCTCAACCCCGTGGCGATGTCGATCATCACCAACACCTTCACGGACGCCCGGGAGCGTGCCCGCGCGATCGGTGTGTGGGGTGCGGTGGTCGGCATATCCATGGCGGCGGGCCCGCTGGTCGGCGGCCTGCTGGTCCAGTCCGTGAGCTGGCGCTCGATCTTCTGGATCAACCTCCCGGTCGGCCTCGCGGCCCTCCTCCTCACCCTCCGCTTCGTCCCCGAGTCCCGCGCGCCCAAGGCGCGCCGCCCCGACCCGGTCGGCCAGCTTCTGGTGATCGCCCTGTTCGGCTCGCTGACGTACGCGATCATCGAGGCGCCGGACGCGGGCCCGGGCACCTCGGCGCCCTTCGCCGCGATCGCCCTGGCGGCCCTGCTGGGCCTGCTGTGGTACGAGCCCCGGCGCGCCGAACCCCTCGTCGACCTGCACTTCTTCCGTTCCGCGCCGTTCAGCGGGGCGACCGTGATCGCGGTCAGCGCCTTCGCCGCGCTGGGCGGCTTCCTCTTCCTGTCGACCCTGTACCTGCAGAACGTGCGCGGCCTGGACGCCCTGCACGCCGGCCTGTGGATGCTGCCGATGGCCGCGCCGACGTTCCTGTGCGCACCGCTGTCCGGCCGGCTGGTCGGCAGCCGGGGCCCGCGTCTGCCGTTGCTGGTGGCGGGTACGGCGATGACGGTGAGCGGCGTGCTGTTCGCGGTCTTCGAGGCGGAGACGTCGAACACCACCCTCGTGATCGGTTACGTCCTGTTCGGCATCGGCTTCGGCTTCGTGAACGCGCCGATCACCAACACGGCCGTGTCGGGCATGCCGCGCACCCAGGCCGGCGTCGCCGCCGCGGTCGCCTCCACGAGCAGGCAGCTGGGCCAGACCCTCGGCGTCGCGGTGGTCGGCGCCGTCTTGGCGTCGGGCATCGGCTCGTCCTCGTACCGGCACATGTTCGTCCCGGCGGCCCGCCCCGGCTGGTGGATCCTCACCGCGTGCGGACTGGCCGTCCTCGTCCTCGGCCTGCTCACCACCGGCCGCTGGGCCCGCCGCACGGCCGAGCGGACGGCCGCCCGGCTCCGGCCGGCGGAGGTCCGCCGGCCGGTGAGTGCCTCCTCCCACCGCGCCTGACCACGGACCCCGGCCGCGCCCGACGGCCGGCCCGCACCGCGCGCGGCCGGCGGCCTGCACGGCGCCTGACCACCGACCCCGCCACGCCCGGCCACCGGCTCCCGGTGACCCGGCCGGAGGCGGTCAGTTCCCCCGTGCCACCTCGTACAGCTTCTCCAGCCGCTGCCGGGTCTCCTCGTCCCCCGGGGTGTACGTCACCATGCGGGCGCCCTGCTCGGGCCCCAGCCACAGGTCGGTGTGTTCCAGGGTGAGCCGGCCGACGTGGGGATTGCGGAACTCCCTGGTCCTGGAGCGGGTGCCGACCACCTCGTGGCGCCGCCAGTTCTCCCGGAACGCCGGGCACTCCTGCAGCCGCTCCAGGAGCTTCTTCCAGGCGGGCTCGCCGAGATGGCCGGCCAGGGCGGCCCGCAGCCGGGCGGCCATCAGGCGCTGGGTCTCCTCCAGGTGGACCACCGCCGCCTGGCACTCGGTGTTGGTGTACACGAGGAGCACGCAGTTGCGGTCCTCCGGCGGCAGCGCGTCCAGGTCGCTCATCAGCCGGCCGTAGGTGCGGTTGTAGGCGAGGACGTCGTACCGGCTGTTCTGGATACAGGCCGGGACGGGCTCCAGCCGGCGCAGCATCTCGCGCAGCGCCGGCGTCACGTTCGGGGTGTCGAGGGCCGGGGCCGGGTCCGTGGCGCCGGCCAGCCGGAAGAGATGGGCGCGCTCGCTCTCGTCCAGCCGCAGGGTGCGCGCGAGGGCGTCCACGACCTGCGCGGAGACCTGTATGTCGCGGGCCTGTTCCAGCCAGGTGTACCAGGTGACGCCGACCGCGGAGAGCTGGGCGACCTCCTCGCGGCGCAGTCCGGGGGTCCGGCGCCGGGCGCCGCGCGGGAGGCCCACCTGCTCCGGAGCGATCCGCTCCCGGCGGCTGCGCAGGAATGCGGCCAGTTCGTGCCGGCGGATCTCCGAGCCCCGGCCGTTCGACCGTGCGGCGCTCTCCCGGGCCATGGTCGTCATGCGTCCAGGGTGCCGGGACCGGCACCCCGTTTCCAGGTGGTCCCCGGTATCCGGGTAGTTCTTCTACCAGGATCAAGACACTCTGGTAGCAGAGCTGGACGGGGACTCAAGCTCGGGGGCATGAGCGAACCCGTCACCACGGCCGTCCGTCCGGTGGCAGCGCCGCCCGCGCTCGGCGGGCTCGGCCTGTTCACCGTTCTGCTGGCCGCTTCGCTGCCGTTGGTCGACTTCTTCATCATCAACGTCGCCCTGCCGACCATCGGCTCCGATCTCGACGCGGGCGAGACCGTGCTGGAGCTGGTCGTCGCCGGATACGGGGTCGCCTACGCGGTGCTGCTCGTCCTCGGCGGGCGGCTCGGGGACTCGTTCGGGCGGCGCCGGCTGTTCCTCGGCGGGATGGCCGCCTTCGGGCTCACCTCCCTGGTGTGCGGGCTCGCGCCCACCGCCTGGACGCTGGTCGTGGCCCGGGTCGCGCAGGGCGCCTCGGCGGCGGCGATGCTGCCGCAGGTGCTCGCCACCATCCAGGCGACCACCACCGGAGCGCGCCGGGCGAAGGCGATGAGCCTGTTCGGCGCCACGGCCGGGCTCTCGATGGTGGCCGGGCAGATCCTCGGCGGTGTGCTCGTCGCCGCCGATGTCGCCGGGACCGGGTGGCGCGCCGTCTTCCTGGTGAACGTCCCCGTGGTCGTCGTCGGGCTGGCGCTCGCCGTCCGGCTCGTGCCCGAGACGCGGTCGCAGCGTCCGGAACCCGTCGACGGGCCCGGCACGGTCCTGCTCGCGTTGTCGCTGCTGACGCTGCTCGTCCCGCTCACCGAGGGCCGGGCGGCGGGCTGGCCGCTGTGGACGTGGCTGTCGCTGGCGGCCTTCCCGTTCGCCGTGGCCGCGTTCTGGAGGGTGGAGCGGCGGGCGGACCGGGCGGGGCGGACTCCGCTGGTGCCGCCGAGTCTGCTGGCGCTCGTCTCGCTGCGGCGCGGGCTGGCGCTGATGCTGCCGTTCGCCATCGGATTCAGCGGGTTCATGTTCGTGATCGCGCTGGCCCTGCAGCAGGGTGCCGGGCTGGATCCGGTGCCGGCCGGGCTCGCGCTCGCGCCGATGGCCGTGGTGCACCTGCTGGTCTCGCTCGCCGGTCCGCGGCTGATCAGGCGGTACGGCACCCGGGTGGTCACCGCCGGCACCGTGGTGCAGGGAGCGGGCATCCTGCTGATCGTGCTGGCCGCCTGGCGGGACTGGCCGCATCTGGGCTTCGCCTCGCTGCTGCCGGGCATGGCCCTGGCCGGTGCCGGCCAGGCACTGCAACTGCCCAATCTGCTGTGGATCGTGATGTCCGAGGTGCCCGCCGAGCGGGCCGGCGTCGGCAGCGGGGTGATGGTCACCACCCAGCAGTCCGCGCTCGCCCTGGGCGTGGCCACGCTCGGCACGCTGTTCCTCACGCTCGTGCCGCACCTGGGCGTGCGGGACGCACTGGTCACGACGCTGCTGGCGCAGCTGGCCGGAATCGTGCTGACGGGCCTGCTCAGCCTGCGCCTGCCCCGCGAGGTCGGCTGAGCCCGAGGGGCGCGGCGGGGTCCGGCCGTGTGCTGGGCGCCGGCGCTCTGTCGCCCTGGTCGGCAAGCTCGGCACCAAGGGCACGGCGCACCCGCGGATCGCGGCCGGCAAGGTGCACTCGCCGACGGTCACCGTGAAGGTGAACCGAGCCCCCGTATCAGCAGGTCCACCACGGCCGTGAATTCCGCGTCGATGCCCGGGGCGGTCCACTCCCGGGCGTAACAGGGGTCGTGGAAACGGCCGGTGGCCTGGAAGACGGCCCGGGCCGCGGCGGCCGGGTCGGGCGCGAGGAAGGTGCCCGACCCGGTCCCGTCCTCGATGATCCGGGTCAGCTGTGCGGTCAGATCGGCGAGGTGCTCCCCGACGACCGTGCCGTTCTCGTCGGTCAGCACCGTGTACGTGGCGAACAGTTCGGGGTCGTCGCCCGCCTTGTGCCGCTTGGCCTCGAACAGGACCGTCAGCCAGGCCCGCAGCCGCTCCTCGGGGGCGCCGTCGGCGCCGGCGATCCCGGCGAGCCGCTGTGACGTGCGGTCCAGCCAGCGCTTGGTGACCGCCTCCCGCAGCGCCGCCTTGGTCCGGAAGTGCCGGTAGACGCTGCCGTGGCTGACACCGAGCGCGCGGGCCACGTCGACCACGGTGGCCTTGGCCGGGCCGTGGCGGCGCAGCACCTCCTCGGTCGCCTCGAGGATGCGCTCGGCGGTCAGGGTCTCGCTGGTCGGTGCCATGCCCTAGACCGTACCGGGCGGCGGGTTCAGCGCTCGCTGTCGAGCATGGCCATCTGGGCGGGGGCGTACCGCTCGCCGGCGGCGGCGTCCGCCGGTACGGCGGCCTCGATGGCGTCGAGGTCGGCCGCGTCCAGGGTCACGTCCAGGGCGCCCAGGGCCTCGCCGAGCCGTTCGCGGGTGCGCGCGCCGACGAGCGGCACGATGTCCTCGCCCCGGGAGAGCACCCAGGCGATGGCGATCTGGGCGACCGTGGCGCCCTTCTGCTCGGCGATCTTGCGCAGGGACTCGACGAGGGTGAGGTTGTGCTGGAGGTTCTCGCCCTGGAAGCGGGGCGAGTGGGCGCGGAAGTCGTGCGCGGCGAACTCCCGGCCGGCCGTGAGGTGGCCGGAGATCAGGCCGCGGGAGAGGACGCCGTAGGCGGTGACGGCGATGCCCAGCTCGCGCAGGGTGGGCAGGATCTCCCGCTCGGGACCGCGGGAGATGAGGGCGTACTCGATCTGGAGGTCGGCGATCGGGGCGGTGGCGGCGGCCCGGCGGATGGTGTCCGGGCCGACCTCGCTGAGGCCGATGTGCCGGACGTACCCCTTCTCGACCAGTTCCGCGATCGCGCCGACGGTCTCCTCGATCGGCACGTCCGGGTCGAGCCGGGCGGGGCGGTAGACGTCGATGTGGTCGACGCCGAGGCGCTGGAGGGTGTACGAGGCGAAGTTCTTCACGGCGGCCGGGCGCCCGTCGAAGCCGGCCCAGTCGCCGGCCGGGTCGCGCAGGGCACCGAACTTCACGCTGAGCAGCGCGTTCTCGCGCAGGGCGGCCGGGGCGGTGCGCAGTGCCTCGCCGACCAGCAGTTCGTTGTGGCCCATGCCGTAGAAGTCGCCGGTGTCCAGGAGGGTCACGCCGGCCTCCAGGGCGGCGTGCAGGGTGGCGATCGACTCGGCGCGGTCGGTCTCGCCGTACATGCCGGACATGCCCATGCAGCCCAGGCCGAGGGAGAAGACCCGGGGGCCGGTGGTTCCGAGGTTTCGGGTTCGCGTCGTCATGCCTCCACCCTGCCATGACAAGTGACAGATTTCAATATCTGTCATTCCATCTTCGTCAGCGATGCGCCCGGCGATCTCCGCCGAATGGTCCAGACCTATTGACGAGAGGTCTGGACCAGAGCACTGTCATGTCTACGACACCTCACCGATCCCCACCGGGAGGCCCGATGCTCCGCCGCACCCTGCGCCTGCTCACCGCCGCCCTCACCACGGCCGTCCTCGCCCCGCTCGCGATAGCCACCGCGCCCAGCGCCTCCGCCGCCGACACCTGTGCGGTGAAGTCGCGCCCGGCAGGCAAGGTGCTCCAGGGCTACTGGGAGAACTGGGACGGTTCCGCCAACGGCGTCCACCCGCCCTTCGGCTGGACGCCGATCACCGACTCCCGCATCCCCGCGCACGGCTACAACGTGATCAACGCCGCCTTCCCGGTGATCCGTTCGGACGGCACGGCCCTGTGGGAGGACGGCATGGACGCCGGCGTGAAGGTGGCCACGCCCGCGGAGATGTGCCAGGCCAAGGCGTCCGGCCAGACGATCCTGCTGTCCATCGGCGGCGCCGCGGCCGGCATCGACCTGTCGTCCCCGGCCGTCGCCGACCGCTTCGTGGCGACCATCGTCCCGATCCTGAAGAAGTACAACTTCGACGGCATCGACATCGACATCGAGACGGGCCTGACGGGCAGCGGGAGCATCACCCGGCTCTCCGCGTCCCAGGCCAACCTGATCCGCATCATCGACGGGATCCTCGCCAAGATGCCGGCCGGCTTCGGCCTGACGATGGCCCCGGAGACCGCGTACGTCACCGGCGGCAGCATCACCTACGGCTCCATCTGGGGCGCGTACCTGCCGATCGTCAAGAAGTACGCGGACAACGGCCGCCTGTGGTGGCTGAACATGCAGTACTACAACGGGAGCATGTACGGCTGCTCCGGCGACTCCTACTCGGCGGGCACGGTGCAGGGCTTCACCGCCCAGACCGACTGCCTGAACAGGGGTCTGGTGGTGCAGGGCACGACGATCAAGGTGCCCTACGACAAGCAGGTCCCGGGGCTGCCCGCCCAGTCGGGCGCGGGCGGCGGCTACATGTCACCGTCCCTCGTCTCCCAGGCCTGGAAGCACTACGGCACCTCGCTCAAGGGCCTGATGACCTGGTCGATCAACTGGGACGGCGCGAAGAACTGGACGTTCGGCGACAACGTCAGGGCCCTGCAGGGCCGTTGAACGGGCCGCGGACACACGAATGCCGGACGGGCTGAACTCGTCGGCCCGTCCGGCATCCGGCGGTACGGCTAGGCGCCGATCAGACGCTGGGCCAGGTAGCCCTCGATCTGGTCGAGGGACACCCGCTCCTGCTTCATCGAGTCGCGCTCGCGAACGGTGACGGCGTTGTCCTCGAGCGTGTCGAAGTCGACGGTCACGCAGTACGGCGTACCGATCTCGTCCTGGCGGCGGTAGCGGCGGCCGATGGCGCCGGCGTCGTCGAACTCGATGTTCCAGTTCTGCCGCAGCGCCTGGGCGAGGCCCTTGGCCTTCGGGGACAGCTCCGGGTTGCGGGACAGCGGGAGGACCGCCACCTTCACCGGGGCCAGGCGGTGGTCGAGGCGCAGCACCGTGCGCTTCTCCATCTTGCCCTTGGCGTTGGGCGCCTCGTCCTCGATGTAGGCGTCGAGCAGGAACGCCAGCATCGCGCGGCCGACACCGGCCGCGGGCTCGATGACGTACGGCGTCCAGCGCTCGCCGGCCTCCTGGTCGAAGTAGGAGAGGTCCTGGCCGGAGGCCTTGGAGTGGGCGCCCAGGTCGTAGTCGGTGCGGTTGGCGACGCCCTCCAGCTCACCCCACTCGCTGCCGCCGAACTGGAAGCGGTACTCGATGTCGGCGGTGCGCTTGGAGTAGTGGGAGAGCTTCTCCTTCGGGTGCTCGTACCACCGCATGTTCTCCGTGCGCAGGCCCAGGCCGGTGTACCAGTTCCAGCGCTGCTCCATCCAGTACTCCTGCCACTTCTCGTCCTCGCCCGGCTTGACGAAGAACTCCATCTCCATCTGCTCGAACTCGCGGGTGCGGAAGATGAAGTTGCCGGGCGTGATCTCGTTGCGGAAGGACTTGCCCATCTGCGCGATGCCGAAGGGCGGCTTGCGGCGCGAGGTGGTCTGCACCTGGGCGAAGTTGGTGAAGATGCCCTGCGCGGTCTCGGGGCGCAGGTAGGCGACGGAACCGGAGTCCTGGGTCGGGCCGAGGTGCGTCGACAGCAGACCGGAGAACTGCTTGGGCTCGGTGAACTGGCCCTTGTTGCCGCAGTTCGGGCAGTTGATGTCGGCCAGGCCGTTCGCCGGGGCGTGGCCCTTCTTCTCCTCGTAGGCCTCTTCCAGGTGGTCGGCGCGGAACCGCTTGTGGCACGAGGTGCACTCGGTCAGCGGGTCCGTGAAGGTGGCGACGTGACCGGAGGCGACCCAGACCTCGGAGGCCAGGATGACGGACGAGTCGATACCGACGACGTCCTCGCGCGACGTCACCATGTAGCGCCACCACTGGCGCTTGATGTTCTCCTTGAGCTCGACACCCAGCGGTCCGTAGTCCCAGGCGGCACGCTGTCCGCCGTAGATCTCACTGCACGGGAAAACGAAGCCACGGCGCTTGCTCAGGCTGACGATGGTGTCGATCTTGTCGGCGGCCACGGTGCTCTCTTCATTACGACGACGGGCGTTGAAGCGAGATGCTTCCAGCGAATGATTCAGGTTACCGGCGCGGGATCCCCCACGACCAAATCGGCCCCCTGGTTACAGCGTCTCACGAGGGCTTGTTGACAACGGTTTCCATATTTGTTGAAAATGACTGTCATGAACGTACGACGACGCCTCATACCCGCCGCCGCGGTCACCGCGGTCGCCGCTCTCGGGATCGGCACCCTCTCCGCCTGCTCCGGCGGCGCGGCGGCCGCCGGGACCGGCAAGTTCGACGTCGTCGCGTCGTTCTACCCGATGACGTACCTCGCCGAGCAGATCGGCGGCGAGCACGTGCACGTCACCACGCTCACCTCGCCCGGCCAGGAGCCGCACGACCTGGAGATCAGCCCCCGGCAGATCGCCACGCTCGAGGAGTCGGACGCGGTTCTGTACCTGAAGAACCTGCAGCCCGCCGTCGACGACGCGGTGGACCAGTCCTCGCTCGGGACGAAGATCGACGCCGCCTCCCTCACGACGCTGGAGGTGCACGGCGACGAGGTCGGCGGCCACGCGGCCGCGCACGACGACGACCACGGGCACCGGGGGCCCGCGGGCAAGGACCCGCACGTCTGGCTCGACCCCGTGCGCTACGCCCAGGTCGCCGAGGGCGTCGGCAAGGCCTTCGAGAAGGGCGACCCCGGGCACGCGGCCGACTACCGGAAGAACACCGCCGATCTGGTCGGGCGGCTGCACGGCCTGGACCAGCGGTTCCGGGACGGCCTCGCGCACACCCGGAGCAAGGTCTTCGTCACCACGCACGCCGCCTTCGGCTACCTCGCCGAGCGCTACGGCCTCACCGAGGAGGCCATCAACGGCCTCGACCCCGAGTCGGAGCCCAGCGCCGCGCGCGTGAAGGACCTGGAGCACATGGCGCAGGCCGACGGTGTCACCACCGTCTTCTACGAGACGCTCGTCAGCGACAGGACCGCGAAGACCGTCGCGAACGACTCGGGCCTGAGGACGGACGTCCTCGACCCGATCGAGGGCATCACCGGCAAGTCCCGCGGCAAGGACTACTTCGCGGTCCAGCGGGCCAACCTCGAGGCGCTCCAGCGGGCCCTGGGCGCCAAGTGAACGGCACGGAGGACAGGATCATGGGCGAACCCGTCATAGCGATGCGCGGGGTGCGGGCCGAACTCGGCTCCCGCCCCGTCCTGCGCGGCATCGACCTCACCGTGCGCGGCGGCGAGGTGGTCGCGCTGCTCGGTGCGAACGGCTCCGGCAAGTCGACGGCCGTGCGCAGCGTCATCGGCCAGGTGCCGGTGAGCGAGGGCACCATCGAGCTGTTCGGCACCCCGCGCCGCGGCTTCAGGGACTGGGCGCGCGTGGGCTACGTACCGCAGCGCACCACGACCGCGGGCGGGGTGCCCACCACGGTGAGCGAGATCGTCGCCTCGGGCCGGCTGGCCCGTACCCGCTTCGGCCTCTTCCGCAGGGCGGACCGCGAGGCGGTCCACCGCGCCCTGGAGCTGGTCGGCATGGCGGACCGCGCCAAGGACTCGGTGACGGCGCTCTCCGGCGGCCAGCACCAGCGGGTGCTGATCGCCCGCGCGCTGGTCTGCGAACCCGAACTGCTGATCATGGACGAGCCGATGGCGGGCGTCGACCTGGCCAGTCAGGAGGTGCTCGCCCGCACTCTCCGCGAACAGGTCGCGACCGGTACGACCGTCCTGCTCGTGCTGCACGAACTGGGCCCGCTGGAGCCCCTCATCGACCGGGCGGTCGTCCTGCGCGACGGCTGCGTGGTGCACGACGGCCCGCCCCCGCGGGCGGTCGGCCAGCACTCCCTGCCCGGCCACGACCACGTGCACCCGCACGCACCCGCGGGCGCCGAACCGATCCGCACGGGACTGCTGAGCTGATGGAATTCCTGAACTACGCCTTCATGCAGCGGGCGTTGCTGGCCGCCGTGCTGGTCGGCGTCACCGCACCCGCGGTGGGCATCTACCTGGTCCAGCGCCGCCAGGCCCTGATGGGCGACGGCATCGGGCACGTGGCGATGACCGGCGTCGGCCTCGGATTCCTGCTCTCCACCTCACCGGTGTGGATGGCGACCGCCGTCTCCGCGCTCGGCGCGGTCCTGATGGAGCTGATCCGCTGGTACGGCAGGACCCGCGGCGACATCGCCCTCGCCATGCTCTTCTACGGCGGTATGGCCGGCGGGGTGATGCTGATCAACCTCGCGGGCGGCTCCAACGCCAACCTGATGTCGTACCTGTTCGGCTCCCTGTCGACGGTCTCCGAGTCCGACGTGACCGCGATCTGCGTGCTCGCCGCGTTCGTGCTGCTGGTCACGCTGGGCCTGCGCCGCCAGCTGTTCGCGGTCAGCCAGGACGAGGAGTTCGCGCGGGTCACGGGCCTGCCGGTGCGCGCGCTGAACCTGCTGACGGCGGTCACCGCCGCGGTGACCGTGACGGTCGCCATGCGGGTGGTCGGCCTGCTGCTGGTGTCCGCGCTGATGGTGGTGCCGGTGGCGGCCGCGCAGCAGCTCAGCCGCAGCTTCACCGCCACGTTCGCGATCGCCGTGGCGATCGGCGTGACCGTGACCGTCAGCGGCACGGTCACCTCGTACTACCAGTACGTTCCGCCCGGCGCCACGATCGTCCTGCTGGCCATCGCCGCGTTCGTCGCGCTGACGGCCCTGGCGACTCCGCTGGCCCGCCGACGCGCCCGCGCGGCCGCGGCGGGGCGGTTGCCCGGGGACCCGGCGGAGTGCTTGATTCCGGCCACCAGGGGGGCCGGGGACGAGGCCGGCGTCTGACCGCGCACGGTCCGGGCTGGCACAATGGCCCGGGCAGACGCCAGACGTGAGGAGGCAACCGGTGACGACCGCTGGACCGCCCGTGAAGGGCCGCGCGACACGCCAGCGTGCCGCCGTGGCGGCGGCCCTGGACGAGGTCGACGAGTTCCGCAGCGCGCAGGACCTGCACGACATGCTCAAGCACAAGGGCGACTCGGTCGGGCTCACCACCGTCTACCGCACCTTGCAGTCCCTCGCCGAGGCCGGCGAGGTCGACGTCCTGCGCACCTCCGACGGCGAGTCCGTCTACCGCCGCTGCTCCTCCGGCGAGCACCACCACCACCTGGTCTGCCGCACCTGCGGCAAGGCGGTCGAGGTGGAGGGCCCCGCGGTGGAGAAGTGGGCCGAGGCGATCGCCGCGGAACACGGGTACGTCAACGTGGCCCACACCGTGGAGATCTTCGGTACGTGCGCGGACTGCGCGGCCGGCTGAGCGCCCCGGTTGGTGCGGGGCCCTCATCGGCTCCGGGAGCGTCGTGCCATCGGACGCGTGGCTTCGGGGGCGAGGCTTTCCTGACTTCGGGGGCGGGGTTTTTTGTGGCTTCGGGGGCGGGATCGTCGTGGCTGGTCGCGCAGTTCCCCGCGCCCCTGGGGAGCCGCAGCGCCCTCGGCTTTCGGGCACCGCGGCTGGTCTGCGCCTTCGGGGACCGCGGCTCGCTCGCCCTGCTCGGTCACGGCCCCTTGCCGGTGCCGCGACGGTGAGCCGTGATCGTAGCCGCAGCCCGCGGCGGTCTCAGGTGCGGTCGAAGCAGCGCTCCAGTTCGTTCAGGTCGTAGAAGGTGCTGCCCTGCGCGACCGGGTGGCAGCCGGGTTTGAACGCCGTCTCCTTCTCGTTGTAGAGCATCCGGACCAGATAGCGGTCGCCCTTCTGGAAGACGTCCCACTGGATGTTGGCGCCCAGCGGGGCGACGGACGCGCCGCGCCACGGGTTGCCGGCGTAGGTGTACGGCCTGTCCGGCGTCACCGGCTTCGTGCTGCCGGGCAGGCCCATCAGCGCGGCCAGCGGGATGACCTCCTCGGCGTGGGTGAAGCGCAGTTCGGCCCCGAGGCCGGTGGTGCCGGCGCGCTTGGCCTCGGCCTGCCGGAAGAAGTCGTCGAGCAGCACGCCCGCCATCTCGTAGGTGATGTCGCTGCCGGCGAAGCCGGGGCCCTTCTCGTAGAAGTCCTCGGTGTCGGAGAGGTAGCCGAACCAGGCCGCGTCCTCGCGGGAGATGTACCGCTCCATGCCCCAGCCCCTGCCGCCCGGGCTCTCCTCGGTCATCGCGGGGGCGATGGCGTACAGGTTGTAGACCGCCTGGGCGGCGCCCACCTGGTCGGTGATCCCCGCGACGAAGGAGTCCTGGAAGAGGCCCCCCAGTACGCCGCGGGCGGCCTCGCGGGTCCTCGGCCGGCCGGTGATGCCGGTCAGGGTGTCCTTGAGCCGCTGGTCGTTGTCGACGTAGTCGCGGTAGGCGGCGCCGCCCGCCGCCTTGTGGAAGTACAGCAGGTCCTTGTCGGTGCGGGTCGGACCGATCAGCGGCTTCAGTGCCGGGTCGGCCGCGGCGAGGGCGCCGGCGTACTCGTCCGCGCTGTCCACGGCCCGCCTCTGCCCGGAGCTGACGACGTCGATCTTCTCGCCCGTGCCCGCGATCTTCGCGAAGAGGGACGGCAGCCGGTGCCGCGTGCGGACGGCCGTGTCCCGCATCTCCTGCTTGCCGCGCCCGCTGAGGTTGCCGTAGCCGACCTTCGCCATGGCCGCCTGGAGGGCGCGGACCTCGGGCCCGAACCGCCGCCCCTTGCGGGTCAGTTGCCCCTGGGCCTCGGCCTCGTCCCACAGCGCGAGGATCAGGTCGGCGTCCTCGCCGTCGGTCGCGGCGCGGGAGCCGTGCCGGGAGGCGCTCTCGGTGAAGACGGGTGCGAAGCCGGCCGGGGGCCGCTGGTAGCCGTGAGGGTTCTGCCGGGGCGCGTACGGCGACTTCGTGCCGTAGCTCACGCGGTGCGCGGGGCCGCTCTGCGCCGCGTGCGCGGGCAGCGCGGCGCACAGCAGGGCGCCGAGGGCGCCAAGGGCGAGGCCAGGGGTGAGACGTCTCATGAGTCCCGCATCCTCGACGGCCCGCGTGAACCGCCGATGGCTACGGGGTGGAATCCCCCCTCATGGCGGCCTCCATGGCGATCAGTTCCTCGTTCGGGACGGCGCCGCCGAACCGCCGGTCGCGGGAGGCGAACTCGACGCAGGCCCGCCACAGGTCACGCCGGTCGAAGTCGGGCCACAGCACGTCCTGGAAGACCATCTCGGCGTACGCGCTCTGCCAGAGCAGGTAGTTGGAGGTGCGCTGCTCACCGCTCGGGCGCAGGAAGAGGTCGACGTCCGGCATGTCCGGGTAGTACAGGTACTTCGCGAGGGTCTTCTCGTTGACCTTCGACGGATCGAGGCGGCCCGCCTTCACGTCCTCGGCCAGCGCCTGGGCGGCGTCCGCGATCTCGGCCCGGCCGCCGTAGTTCATGCAGAAGTACAGGGTGAGCAGGTCGTTGTCCTTGGTCTGCTCCTGGGCGACCTGCAGCTCCTTGGCGACGGACTTCCACAGCCTGGGCATGCGGCCCACCCAGCGCACCCGGATGCCGAGCGCGTCGAGCTGGTCGCGGGTCTTGCGGATGAAGTCGCGGTTGAAGTTCATCAGGAAGCGGACCTCGTCGGGCGAGCGCTTCCAGTTCTCGGTGGAGAAGGCGTACAGGGAGATGTTGCGCACACCGGCCTCGATCGAGCCCTGGAGCACGTCCAGTACGCGCTCGGCGCCGACCTTGTGCCCCTCGGTGCGCGGCAGCCCGCGCTCCTTGGCCCACCGGCCGTTGCCGTCCATGACGATCGCCACGTGGTTCGGGACCAGCTCGCCGGGGAGTCTCGGCGCACGGGCACCCGACGGGTGGGGCTCCGGTGCCTGGTACTCGCGCTGCCGGCGCCCGAGGATCCCGCGTACCACCATGTGCTTCTCGTCTCCCTGTGCGGTCTATGGGTTCGCTACGTCTTCTCGACGTACCGGAGCGAGCGCAGTCCGCGCTCCAGATGCCAGTGCAGGTAGGCGGACACCAGCCCGCCGCCCTCCCGGACATATCGCGCCTCGCACGCGTCCGCCGTCTCCCAGTCTCCCGTAAGCAGGGCGCCGAGCAGCACCAGGGTCTGCGGGGACGGTACGACACTGCCGGGGACCCGGCAGTCGGCGCAGACCGAGCCGCCGGAGGCGACGGAGAAGAACCGGTTCGGGCCGGGCATGCCGCATTTCGCGCAGTCGCCGAAGCTGGGCGCGTAGCCGTTGACGGCGAGGGAGCGCAGCAGGAAGGCGTCGAGCACGAGGTGCGGCGCGTGCTCGCCCCGGGCCAGCGTCCGCAGGGCCCCCACCAGCAGCAGATACTGCTGTACGGCCGGCTCGCCCTCGTGGTCGGTGAACCGCTCGGCGGTCTCCAGCATGGCGGTGCCGGCGGTGTAGCGGGTGTAGTCGGTGACGATCCCGCCACCGTACGCGGCGATGGTCTCGCTCTGCGTGCACAGCGGCAGCCCGCGCCCGACCAGCTCGCTGCCCCGGGCGAAGAACTGCACGTCCACGTGGGAGAAGGGCTCCAGCCGGGCCCCGAACTTCGACTTGGTCCGCCGCACCCCGCGCGCCACGGCCCGCACCCGTCCGTGCCCGCGCGTGAGCAGCGTGATGATCCGGTCCGCCTCACCCAGCTTCTGGGTGCGCAGCACGATGCCGTCGTCGCGGAACAGGCTCATGCCACCATTCTCGCCCATGGCCGGAGGGGCCAGGGCGCGGGCGGCCCGCTCAGGGCAGCTCGCCGCGACCGCGCGCCCGGCCGTCCGCCGTCTGTGCGCTGTGCTGTTCGGTGGGGGTGGCGTCGCGTACGGCGGTCGGTTCGGCGTCCCATTCGCGGCCTCCGCCGTACGGCCTCAGCTGGACGTAGGGGCCTTCGTGCCCCATGACGATCCCGACCCGGCCGGTGTGGGTGTCCATGACATGGCTGCCGATGGGTGGCTTCACCGCGCCGCCTCCGTCACGGTTGCCGCGCGCCGCCGCCCGGTCTCGTCCAACGTCTCCTCCGCCTCTTCGGCACACCATGCGAGTGTGCGGTCCGTCACACCCTCAGCGTGCTCCCCTTTCCGGCCGGGTTTCACGCTTCGCACATCTCTCGTGACGCTCCGCCGCTACACTCGGCGGCGGTCTGTGCCCGATAAGTGCCCGTAGCCTCAAGGGTGTTGGCCGAGACCTGTGACGTCCGGCGCCTGCCGGGAACGGCGAGAGCAGCGCGGCGATTCCCGGGAGCGGCATCCCCCGGGAGCTGCTAGAGCGGTGGGGAAGTCCCGGTGAGGACCTCGCAGTTCGTGGACGGTTTCCTCATCGGCCAGGCCAGCGCGTCGAAGCGGACGTCCCTGGACGCGGGGTCGAGGCTGACGACGGCGACCGCCTTGTTGTAGGGGCTGCCGTTGTTGTCGAGGCAGATCATGCCCGTCGAGCCGGCGACCCCGTTCACGGAGTAGAGGTTCGCCCCCTGCCGGGCCACGGCCGCGAGTGACGGCACCGCGTCGCTCCCGGTGCGGTACGCCTTCTTGATCTCCTGCACCGCCGTGTACACCGAGTCGTGGGAGGTCATCGCCCGCGAGTCGGTCCACCGGACGGCGCCGCCCATGTCCTCGCCCAGCTCGGAGTTCAGTCGCTCGAGCCGCGTCATCTCCTGCCCGGCAGGGGCGTAGAAGGCACGCGCGGCGCCCGTCAGCCCACGGTCGCGCCAGGCGTCGGGATGCCCCGGGGCCGCGTACTGGACGACGACCTTCAGCCGGTTCCGGCTGTCCCGTGCGTCGAGGTCCTGCCAGTCCTTGCCGTCCAGTTGGAGGGCGACCGTGGAGGCCCCCGAGCCGGTGATGACCTTGTAGTTCTGCCGGGCACAGGGCGACTGGGCCATGGCACTGAGGAAGATCCGCAGGTGGAGCGGGCGGCCGGCGAAGTAGATGTTCCGCGCGCCCGTGTCGCACACGGCGGGCAGCATCTGCGCGAACTGGTCGGCGGTGTCGCCGGGCTCCTCGGGGCCCGGCGAGGTGAACACCCGGTTCTTGGTGGGGATCGTCACCGCCTTGCGGAAGGCGGCGGCGAGCGAGGCGTTGTAGGTGTCGCCGGGACGGCCGTCCACGACCAGGACGGAGTCGCCCGCCGAGGTGGCGCGGCCGTACCGGACCAGGGCGGTGGCCTGCTCCGTGTTGGTGGGGACGATGCGGACCATCCCCGGATAGCGCTCCCGCTCCTTCTCGCCCGGCTCGTTGCTCAGGTCGTCGGCGGTGAGGGGACCGCCGACGACGGGGATGCCCTGCCCCGCGGTCAGGCTGTGCAGGGCGAGTCCGGTGCTGTCGACGCTGAGGTTGAACCCGGTGACCGCGCGCAGGTGCTCCCCCGGGTCGCGGGACATGGCGACGAGCGTGTCGGTGACCGGCCTCCAGTGGGCGTAGTCCCGGCCGGGATTGGCGAGGACGAGCCGGATCGCGGGCCGGAGGGCACCCCACTTGCGACTGTGGTTGGCCTCGTACTGGGCGAGGTAGGCGCCCTTCACCTCGTTGGCCACCTGCCTCTTCTCGGGCTCGGTGGCGGGAGTCATCGGCAGCATGAGCGCCACCGTCGCGTACAGACCCGTCCGCTCGGCCCTGTCGTTCTCCTTCTCGATCCCGCGGGAGACCTTGGCCAGGCCGGGCAGGAAGGCGTCCGCCGAGGCGCCGTCGCTGACGCCGATGCACTGGCCGTCCTCGGCGGCCAGCTTCGGCCGCAGGGACACGCCCTGTCCGCAGTCGAGGCCGCCGGCGACGGTGGGGCCCATCACCAGCCCGGCGGCCAGCAGGCCGAGAACGGCCGCGCCGGACAGGGCGGTGGCCACCGGCCCGCCGCCGGACAGGTCCAGCTGCCGGCCGGCCGCCTCGGCCTCCTCGGAGCCGGGCAGCTCGAACACGGTCCGGCCCGACCGCGCGCCGCTCACCACCGCCTCGACGACGGCGACCTCCTCGCCCGGTCCGGCGCCGGTGTGGGCCACCACCACGGGGCAGCTCCTGCGGGGCACGGGCTCGCCCACCTGGCCGTGCCGCAGATGCCGCAGCAGCGCACCGCTCGCGGTACCCGGCTCGGCGTGCGGCATCAGCAGCAGCGGCAGCCGGGACCGGTTCAGCCGGCGCCCCAGGTGGTAGTAGGCGTCGATGTCCGCCAGGAACGCGTCCGTCAGCCACTGGTCCCAGGTCTCCCGCGGCTCGTCCCGCACCCGGCACAGGGCCAGGTACATCATCTGCGGTCCGGGAGCGGCCAGCTTCCTCTGCAACCAGGTGCGCGCGGGCCGGTGCACCCACAGATGCCGCACGAGCCACTCGACCAGGGGCACCAGCGTCAGGCCGGCGAGCACCGCCCCGGTGGTGTACAGGGCCGCCGCGCCCTTCAGGTCCTCCTGCAGCGCGTGACCCCGCAGCCGGTTGAGTTCGTTGAGCAGGCCGCCCCGCTCGTCGTAGGCCGCGCGCTCGCACCCGTGCTGCAGCTCCTGGACCCGCACGGCACCGCAGCCGCCCTCGGGGTCGCACCAGGCCCGGTACGCCCGCTCCATCATCCGGAAGCGGCGGAAACGGATCGGGCGCCGGCGCCGGCACATGCCCCGGATGCCGTACCAGTCGGCCACTTTGCCCAGCAGCTCGGCCACGGAGAGGGCGCGGAAGCCCTCGCCCCGGAACTCCCCGGGGTGGTTGACGGGCAGCCGGCCCCCGTTCTCGGCCAGGGCGAGCATCAGCGCCAGGGCGTCCCCGGCGGCGCCGCCGCGCAGTTCCACCACCACCGGCTCCGGCGCCCGGCCCCGCACACGGCGGCGCCCCCACCACCGCCCGGCCCCGGCCAGCTCCGTCACCGCCTCGGCGAGAACCCCCGCCGCACCCGACCAGACCCGCCTCATGACCGCCCGCTTCCCCCGCTGCACGCACTTCCCACGACGTGCCCGGGAACCTACAGCCACACGCCCCCCGTCAAACCGCAATTCACCTAAAAATCACGGTAGTTGCCGACACCCGCGAACCGTCATTGGGCCGACCTGTGGCGGCTACGCCATTCGTGTGCGCCGTCTTGACCGCCTCCGGGGGCCCTCTTATGGTCGCGCTACCGACCGGACGTAGGACGTAGGACGTCGTATCTCCCACCTCGCTCCCCCTCTCCGCACCCGACCGCTGGAGGACCCGTGCGCGACGACGACGTGAGCCCCGCCGTACCGGCACCGCGCCGCCGGTCGTTCCTGAGGGGCGCCGGAGCGCTGGGGGCGGGCGCCGTGCTGGCCGGCTGCTCCGCCGGACCGGAGTCCACGAACGACACCGGACGCGGCGGCAGCGGCAGGAACCGGACGCTGACCGCCGTGATCGGGTACGGCAACGACGGCAGCTGGGACCCGACCCAGACCGCGTCGGCGTTCGCGATGGCCGCCAACAACCACGTCTACGAGGGGCTGCTGGACACCGACCCCATCACCCGGGTGCCGTATCCGGCACTCGGCACCGAGGTGCCGGCGGATCCGAACGCCACGACCTGGCGGTTCGGCATCCGCCGGGGTGCCGCCTTCCACGACGGCAAGCCCGTCACCGCCGACGACGTCGTGTTCGTCTTCGACCGGATCCTGGACCCCGGGACCCAGACCCTGGCCAAGGGCTTCTTCGCCGGCTGGCTGGAGGGCGTGCGGAAGGTGGACGCGCGGACCGTCGAGCTGAAGCTCAGGTTCCCCTTCCCCGACGGGCTCTCCCGGCTCACCCTCGCCAAGATCATGCCCGAGCACGTCTTCTCCCGGCCCGGCGCCTGGGACGACGCGATCAAGGGGCTGGCCGTGGGTTCGGGGCCGTACCGGCAGACCGCGCACCACCCGAAGTCGAACACCACCTTCGAGGCGTTCACCGCCTACAACGGCCCGCGCAAGCCCGCCTTCCGGAAGATGAACTGGCTGACGATGGTGGACGCGGCACCGCGCGTCGCCAAGATCTCCGGGACCGGGGCCGGCGCCCAGATCGCCGACAACATCCCCTACGCCAACATCCCCCGTCTGGAGCAGGGCGGCCTGCGGGTCGCGGGCGGCGCCGGGATGAACAACCTCTTCCTGATGTTCAACACCCGGCGCAAGCCCTTCGACGACGTCCGGGTACGGCAGGCGCTGCACTACGCCATCGACAGCGAGAAGATGGTGCGGGTCGCGCTGAAGGGGCACGGGAGGCCGGCGTCCTCGTTCCTCGACGAGGGCAACCCCAGCCACCGGCGGGCGAAGACCGTCTACGACCACGACCCGGCCAAGGCGAAGGCGCTGCTGAAGGCGGCCGGGGTGAAGCACCTCGAGGTCGAGATCCTCGCGGTCAACGTCAGCTGGATCGTGGACTGCCTGCCGACCCTCAAGGCGTCCTGGGACGCGATCGGGGTGCGGACCACCCTGGCGCCGCAGGAGACCACGGCGGTGTTCACCAAGATGGACCAGAAGCAGGACTACCAGGTGGTGGCGGCGGCCTCCAACCCGAACCAGTTCGGGCTCGACGCCGACCTGATCATGCACTACAACTACGGCCCCGGAAACCTGTGGATGGGGTACACGCGGTGGGCCGGCGACCCCGTCGCCCGGCGGCTCTTCAAGGACATGGACCGGGCCACCCGGGAACCGGACCCCGCCAGGAAGAGGGCGATGGTCCAGGACTACATCGACGTCGTCGCCGAGCAGGCCGTGCTGTATCCCGTCGTCCACAACGAGCTGATGACCGCCTGGGACCCGCGCAAGCTCACCGGCATAAGGGCGCAGCCCTATCCCGGCGTCAATCTCCTCCGGGCGCAGTGGGCCTGACGGCATGACGGCCGTCGTACGGATCCTGCTGCGCCGGGTCGCGCTGCTCGTGCCGCTGCTGCTCGGGATCGTGCTGTTCGTGTTCCTGGTGATGCGCTTCTCCGACGTGGACCCGGCGTCCGCGTTCTTCCAGGGCGCCAATCCGACCCCCCGGCAGCTGCACGACTTCAGGGAGCGCAACGGACTGCTGGATCCGCTGCCGGTGCGCTACGTCCACTTCGTCGGCCACGTGCTCCACGGCGACCTCGGCACCAGCGCCCTGACCCGCGCCCCCGTGGTCGACCAGGTCACCACCGCGCTGCCGCTCACCCTGCAGCTGACCTTCCTGGGGCTCGGCATCGCGGTGGTGCTGGCGCTGGCCGGCGGGGTCACGGCGGCCGTGTACCGGGACCGGCTGCCGGACCAGGCCATCCGGGTCGTCTCGCTGGTCGGGGTCGCCGCGCCCGGGTTCTGGCTGGCGCTGCTGATGATCCAGTACCTCGCGGTGGACCGGGGCTGGTTCCCGACCGGGGGTTACATCAACCCGGCCGACTCCGTCACCGGGTGGCTGCAGACCATGGCCCTGCCCGCCCTCGCCCTCTCCCTGCCGGTGGCCGCGCAGCTGACCCGGATCGTGCGGACGTCGGTGGTGGAGGAGCTGGACAAGGACTACGTCCGTACGGCGATCGGCGGCGGGCTGCCGCCCCGGGTGGTGGTCGGCCGCAACGTCCTCAGGAACGCCCTGGTCAACCCCCTGACCGTGCTCGGCCTGCGGGTCGGCTATCTGCTGGGCGGTGCGGTCGTCATCGAGACGATCTTCTCCCTGCCCGGCATGGGCAAGCTGATGATCGACGCCGTGCAGAACGGCGACCCGGCCGTCGTCCAGGGCGTCGTCCTCACCACGGCGACCGGGTTCGTGGTCGTCAACCTCGTCATCGACATCCTCTACCTGCTCGTCAACCCACGTCTGAGGGCGGCCTGATGGTCACGCGCGCGAGCCTCACCGAGCGGCTCTCCCGCCCCGGCGTCCGGCTCCGGGGATGGCGCCGGCTGCCGCTGCCGTCGAAGGCCGCCGTCTGCTTCCTGGCCCTGGTCGTCCTGGTCGCCGTACTCGCCCCGGTGCTCGCCCCGGACGACCCGCTCGACCAGCAGGACCCGGTCGGCGGCAGCGGGCACCCGTCCGCCGCCCACTGGATGGGGCAGGACAGCCTCGGCCGGGACGTCCTCAGCCGGCTGATGCACGGCGCCCGCTGGTCGCTGGCCATCGGGCTCGGGGCGACCGCGCTCGCCCTGGTCGCCGGTGCGCTGGTCGGGGCGCTGGCGGCCACCTCCCGCAAGGCGGTGGACGAGACGCTGATGCGCTGCCTGGACGTGGTGATGGCGTTCCCTGGCATCGCGCTAGCGGCCGTGCTGGTGGCCGTGTTCGGCGGCGGGATCGGCGTGCTGATCTGCGCCATCGCCTTCCTGTTCACCCCGCCCGTCGCCCGGGTCGTGCGGGCCAACGTGCTGGACCAGTACGGCGAGGACTACGTCACCGCCGAGCGGGTCATCGGCGCCCGCACCCCGCACATCGTGCTGCGGCACGTGGCCGTCAACTGTGCCGCCCCGGTGCTCGTGTTCTGCACGGTCCAGGTCGCCGAGGCCATCGTCTTCGAGGCGTCGCTGTCCTTCATCGGCGCGGGCGTGCGGCCCCCGGACCCGTCCTGGGGCAGTGTCATCGCCGACGGCAAGAACATGGTGCTGACCGGCGGCTGGTGGGCGACCGTCTTCCCCGGCCTGCTGATCCTGTTCACCGTGCTGTCGCTGAACATCCTCTCCGAGGGCGTCTCGGACGCCTGGGCCGCGCCCGCCCCCCGGGAGGTCGAGGCGCCGGCGGACCGGCTGCAGACCCCGCGGGCGGGCGGCGGCGAGGTGCTGCGGCTCCCCGGGCTGGCCGAGGCCGCCCGGCGGCTGCGCGCCCGGGCCCGGCCACTGCCCGACCGGGACGGACAGCCGGTGCTCGCCGTGGAGAACCTCGCCATCGGCTTCCCCGGCCGGCACCGGGGCGTGGACATCGTCGACGGCGTCAGCTTCGACGTGCACCCCGGTGAGGTGCTGGGCCTGGTGGGCGAGTCGGGCTGCGGCAAGTCGCTGACCGCGCTGACCGTCATGGGACTGCAGCCCCAGGGTGCCCGGATCCGCGGCCAGGTGCGCTTCGGGCAGCGCGACCTGCTCGCCGAGCCGATGCGGGTGCGGCGCCGGCTGCTCGGGCACGAGATGGCGATGGTCTACCAGGACGCCCTGTCCTCGCTGAACCCGGCCATGACCGTCCGCGCCCAGCTGAAGCAGCTCGTACGGCGGGGCGGCCGGCGCGGCCCGCGGGAACTGCTGGCGCTGGTCGGCCTCGACCCGGAGCGCACCCTGCGCAGCTACCCGCACGAACTCTCCGGCGGCCAGCGGCAGCGGGTGCTCATCGCCATGGCGCTCTCCCGCGACCCGCGGCTGATCATCGCCGACGAGCCGACGACCGCCCTGGACGTCACCGTGCAGGCCCAGGTCATGGAGCTGCTGCTGGGGCTGCGCGCGGAGCTGGGATTCGCGCTGGTCCTCGTCTCGCACGATCTGGCGCTGGTCGCCGACGTCACCGACCGGGTGGTGGTGATGTACGGCGGGCAGATCGTGGAGAGCGGGGTGACGGCCGACCTGGTGGCGGCCCCGGCCCACCACTACACGCGCGGGCTGCTCGGCAGCGTGCTCTCGCTGGAGTCGGCCGAGGAACGGATGACGCAGATCAAGGGGGTCGTACCGGCCCCGGCCGACTTCCCGGCGGGCTGCCGGTTCGCCGACCGCTGCCCGCTCGCCACCGAGGTCTGCCACGCGACCGCCCCGGTCCTCGCGGGCACCCCGGCGCACACGGCCGCCTGTCATCACCCGGCGGTGGAGCCGACGTCCGCGGCGAGCGAGGAGGCCCTGCAATGATCGTGGAGGTGCGGGACGCCCACGTCGTCCACAAGGCCCGCGGCGGCGGTCTGTTCACCCGCGACCGGGTGTACGCGCTCACCGGAGCCGGTCTCCGCGTGGCCCCCGGCGAGACGGTCGGCGTGGTCGGCGAGTCCGGGTGCGGCAAGTCGACCCTGGCGAAGGTGCTGGTCGGAATCCAGCGGCCGACCGCGGGGACGGTGTCGTTCAAGGGCCGGGACCTGTGGGCGATGCCGCCCGCCGAGCGCCGGGCCACGGTCGGCGCGGGCACCGGCCTGATCTTCCAGGACCCGTCGACAGCCCTGAACCGCCGGCTGCCGGTGCGGCGCATCCTGCGCGACCCGCTCGACGTGCACCGGCGCGGCACGAAGCCCGAACGGGAGGACCGGGTCGATGAGCTGATGGCCCTCGTGGGGCTGCCCCGGGCCCTCGCCGACGCGCTGCCCGGGCAGCTGTCGGGCGGGCAGCGGCAGCGCGTCGCCATCGCCCGCGCCCTCGCCCTGGACCCCGCGCTGGTCGTCGCCGACGAGCCGACCAGCGCCCTGGACGTCTCGGTCCGCGCGCAGATCCTCAATCTGCTGCTCGATCTGAAGGAGCGCCTCGGGCTGGCCCTGGTCTTCGTCTCGCACGACATCCAGACGGTCCGGCGGATGAGCGACCGGGTGATCACCATGTACCTGGGCCGGATCGTGGAGGAGACCCCGGCCGGCCGGGTCACCGACAGCGCCCGGCACCCGTACACCCGTGCCCTGTTCTCGGCGACGCCCGGCCTGCTGGACCCCGTCGAGCCGATCCCGCTGACCGGGCCGGTGCCCTCGGCGACCCGCCCGCCGAGCGGCTGCCCGTTCCGCACCCGCTGCTGGAAGGCGGACGAGGTGTGCGCCGGGTCGATGCCGGACTTCACGGCCGCGTCACGGCCCGGACACCGCTACCGCTGTCACCATCCTGTGGAGGAGGACCAGCCGACCCGAGACCTAGCGCGCCAGGAGCCCTGAATGACCTTCCCCACCCCTCTCACCGGTGTCGTCCCGCCCGTCTGCACACCCCTGACGCCGGAGCGCGAGGTGGACGTGCGCTCGCTGCTCCGGCTGGTCGACCATCTGGTGGAGGCGGGGGTGCACGGGCTGTTCCTGCTCGGCTCGACCTCGGAGGCCGCCTTCCTGACGGACCGGCAGCGCACTCAGGTCGTGCAGGCCGTCACCGGGCACGTGGGCGGGCAGCTGCCCGTGCTCGCCGGTGCGATCGACATGACCACTCCGCGCGTACTGGAGCACGTCTCGGCGGTCGGCGCGGCCGGCGCGGGCGCCGTCGTCGTCACCGCCCCCTTCTACGCCCGCACCCACCGCGCGGAGATCGTCCACCACTACCGCCGGATCGCGGCCGCCAGCCCGGTCCCGGTGATCGCCTACGACATCCCCGTCGCGGTGCACACCAAGCTCCCCGCCGACCTGGTGCTGGGGCTCGCCGGAGACGGCGTCCTGGCCGGGATCAAGGACTCCAGCGGGGATCTGGCGGCGTTCCGGGAGCTCGTCGTGGGCGCCCGTGCGCACGCCGGGTTCAGCGTCCTGACCGGCTCCGAGCTGATCACCGACGCCGCCCTGGAGCTGGGCGCCGACGGGGCGGTGCCGGGCCTGGCCAACGTCGACCCGCACGGCTACGTCCGCCTCTACCGGCAGTGCCGGGCGGGCGACCGGGAGAGCGCGCGGGCCGAGCAGGAGCGGCTGTGCGCGCTGTTCGGCATCACCGGCGTCGCCGACCCGGCCCGGATGGGCGGCGGTTCCTCGGCGCTCGGCGCGTTCAAGGCGGCGCTGCACCTGCGCGGGATCATCGACTGCCCGGTGACGGCCGAGCCGCAGGTACCGCTGTCCGGCGAGGAGGTCGAACGGGTCGGCAAGTTGCTGGCGGCGGCCGGGCTGCTCTAGGTGCTCGGCGGCCGGCCGGCGGTCAGCCGAACGTCACCGAGGTAGTGACCGGGTCCAGCCGGGGCAGGCGCAGTCTGCGGAACTCGATGGTGTCGTAGGGGCCGGTGGCGCCGGTCTCGTAGAGGATGCCGACCGTGCCGTCGGCCAGCTGGACCAGGTCGGAGTAGGCGGCCGGCCGGTCCGAGAGGGTGAGCAGTCTGCTGAAGGTGCGGCCGGCGTCCGTGCTGGACCAGAGCGCCATCGCCCGGCGGGCGTCCGGCACGGACGGGCCGGAGAAGAGCAGGGGGGCGCCGGGCGCGGAGGGTTGCAGGACGCTCCCCTCGACCACCGGGACCTCGTTCAGGGTGGGCTGGACGGCGTAGGGGCGGTCCAGGGAGCGGCCGCCGTCGCCGGAGTAGGTGTCGAGGCGGTTGCCGGGCGCCCGGCCGTTCTGGTCGCGGGAACTGACGTACAGGCGGCCGTCGGGGAGTTGGGCCGCGCTGGACTCGTTGGCGTTGGCCGCGCCGTCGTAGTCCGCGTCCACGAAGCCGAGGTGCCAGGTGCGGCCGCCGTCGTCGCTGTACAGGGCGTGGCCGCCGTAGTACCTGGGTTCCCGCCCGGTGTCCGGGGAGCCCGCGGGCGGGGCGGCGGAGTGGTTGGCGGGGACGAGGAGCCGGCCGGCGTGCGGGCCCCGGGTGAGGGCGACGGCGTGTCCGGGGCCGGTCGCGTACCAGCGCCAGTCCGGCGGCTTCACCTGGTCCGTGATGTCCGCCGGTGGGGTGAAGTGGCGGCCGTCGTCCCAGCTGCGCTGCACGAAGACCCGGCGGCCCAGCTCGGGCGCGACCTCGCCGCGCATGATCTGCGCTTCCGTCACGGTCCCGGCGTTGGCGCAGGTCACCAGCACCACCGCGCCGGTGAGCGGGTCGACGACCGGCGCCGGGTTGCCCCGGGTGTGCCCCCGGCCCGCGGCCACCACCGTCAGCCGGCCCCAGGTGCAGCCGCCGTCGGTGGAGCGGCGCACCACGACGTCGATGTCGCCGGTGTCGCCCGCGCCGTCGTGCCGGCCCTCGGCGAAGGCCAGCACCGTGCCGTGCCGGGTCCGCACGGTGGCGGGGATGCGGTAGGCGGCGTAGCCGCCCTGTCCGGACGCGTACGGCACGGAGGAGACGCAGCCGGACACGGCGTGCGCGGGTGCGGGTGCGCGGGCGGTGAGCGAGGTGAGCAGGGCGAGGGCGGCGAGGAGGGAGCGGTTCAGCGGTGTCACCCGTTCATGTCTCCCCGCGATCACCGGTCCCGACTCATGACGAACGAGGACGAACCGGGTCAGGTCACGGCGCCGGGACCGCCCGCGGCACCACGGCGCGGGTCAGGACGGCGTGCGGACCGCGACCGGCAGGCGGGTCAGGACGGCGTGCGGACCGCGACCGGCAGGCGGGTCAGGACGGCGTGCGGGCCGCGACCGGCAGGCGGGTCAGGACGGGGTGCGGGCCGCGGCCAGGAGGCGGGTCACGTCGTCGGCGCAGATCGTGAGGGCCGCGCCGATCGTGCTGAGCGCGTCGCGTTCGGCGGGGGTGTAGGGGCCGTCGGCCAGGGCGATGCGGGCGGCCTGCAGCAGCAGGGACTCGCGGCCGGGCGTGGCCAGGTGCGGGGCGAGCGGGTCCAGGGCCTCGTGCAGCTCTATCGTCAGGCCGGCCCCGCAGGGCTGCTCGAAGACCCGGCCGGTGTCGGCGGCGAGGGCCTCGACCAGCTCGGCCAGCTGGTCCTCGGTGCAGCCGTCGAAGCCGGCCCCGCGGACCACGCAGGCGGCCGTCTCCAGGGCCGTGCGGGAGCAGGTGCCGCCCGCGGCGAGCACGGCGAGCGCGACGGTGTGCACGGCGTCGCGGAGCATCGCCGAGAACCGGCGGGTGGTGGGATGGTCGAGGACGTCGGTGCCGAAGTGCCGGCGGCAGGCGGCGCACTCCACGACCGGTCCGGTCGCCCCGCGCGACAGCACGGGCACGCCGAGCACGGTGAGGCGGCGGCGCCCGGTGAGCCGCTGGTAGTTGCGGTCGCCACCGCAGCCGGGGCAGAAGAACTCGCCGTCTCCCACGGGTGTCCACGCGGTGCGGGTGCCCAGGATGCACGCAGCCCTGGCGGCACGGCCGTCTCGTCCCCGTACTGGCAGCACGTCGCACCTCCGTAACCGCACGGCAACATCGCCGCACTGGCGTGATGTTAGCCACATCACGGAGGCTGAGTCAGTACCCCGTAAGAGACCTTTCCGTGACCTCGGGGGCGCGATGGCCGAGAAACGACGGGCCCCGGCCGCCGTGTTCCGGCGGCCGGGGCGTCGAAACCACCGGTCAGAGGGGTCAGCGGGTCGCGCGGTTGACGGCGGAGACGACCGCCTTCAGCGACGCACGCGTCGTGTTCGCATCGATGCCGATACCCCACAGGATCTTGTCGTCGATCGCGCATTCGATGTAGGAGGCGGCCTGCGCGGAGGCGCCCTCGCTCATCGTGTGCTCCTGGTAGTCCAGCAGGCGTACGTCGATGCCGAGGGACTGCAGGGCGTCGAAGAAGGCCGAGATCGGACCGTTGCCGGAGCCGGTCAGGACGGTGTCCTCGCCGTCGACGGTCGCCTCGACGGTGAGGGTGTCGACCCCGTCCGTGTCCGTCGTCGACTGGCCGGTGCGGACCTGGATGCGGCCCCAGGGGTTCCGCGGGTTCGGCAGGTACTCGTCCTGGAAGACCGCCCAGATGTCCTTCGGCGTGATCTCGCCGCCGTCGGCGTCCGTCTTCGCCTGGATGATCTTCGAGAACTCGATCTGCATCCGGCGGGGCAGCTCCAGCTTGTGGTCGTTCTTCAGGACGTAGGAGACACCGCCCTTACCGGACTGGGAGTTGACCCGGATGACGGCCTCGTAGGAGCGGCCGACGTCCTTGGGGTCGATCGGCAGGTACGGCACCGCCCACTCGATGTCGTCGACCGTGACGCCCTTGGCCTTCGCGTCGGCCTCCATCGCGTCGAAGCCCTTCTTGATGGCGTCCTGGTGGGAGCCGGAGAAGGACGTGTAGACCAGGTCGCCCACGTACGGGTGGCGCGGGTGGACCTCCATCTGGTTGCAGTACTCCCACGTGCGACGGATCTCGTCGATGTCGGAGAAGTCGATCTGCGGGTCGACGCCCTGGGAGAAGAGGTTCATGCCCAGGGTGACCAGGTCGACGTTGCCGGTGCGCTCGCCCTGCCCGAACAGGCAGCCCTCGATGCGGTCGGCGCCGGCCATCAGCGCCAGCTCGGCCGCCGCCACGGCCGTACCGCGGTCGTTGTGCGGGTGGACGGACAGGCAGACGTACTCGCGGCGGGAGAGGTTGCGGTGCATCCACTCGAAGCGGTCCGCGTGCGTGGACGGGGTCGAACGCTCCACGGTGGCGGGCAGGTTGAGGATGATCTCGCGGCCCGGGCCCGGCTGGTAGACGTCCATCACCGCCTCGCAGACCTCCAGCGCGAAGTCCAGCTCGGTGTCGGTGAAGATCTCGGGGCTGTACTGGTAGCCGAACTCCGTCTCCGGGCCCAGCAGTTTCTCGGCGTACTCCATCACCAGGCGGGTGCCGTCGACGGCGATCTGCTTGATGTCGTCCTTGGAGCCGCGGAAGACGACCCGGCGGAAGACGGGGGCGGTGGCGTTGTACAGGTGGACGGTGGCCCGGCGGGCGCCCTTCAGGGACTCCACGGTCCGCTCGATCAGGTCCTCGCGGGCCTGGGTCAGCACGGAGATGGTCACGTCCTCCGGGATCGCGCCCTCTTCCTCGATGATCGAGCGCACGAAGTCGAAGTCGGTCTGACCGGAGGCGGGGAAGCCGACCTCGATCTCCTTGTAGCCCATCTTGACCAGCTGGTCGAACATCCGGCGCTTGCGCTCGGGCGACATCGGGTCGATCAGGGACTGGTTGCCGTCACGCAGGTCGGTGGAGAGCCAGCGGGGAGCGGTGGTGATCCGCTTCTCGGGCCAGGTGCGGTCCGGGATGTCGACCTGGTCGTAGCGGCCGTACTTGTGGATCGGCAGGGAACTGGGCTGCTGGCGGTTGGCCATGATGCGTAAGGCTCCTCAGGGGGTCCGGAAGGACGGCCGACGACGCAACGCCAAGCTCCGCGGGGAGGGGGTCGGCCTCGACTACAGGCCCTCGCCGCGGCAGCTAAGAAGGAGCAGCCCGAAACGCATGATGCCTCGCAGCCTAGCCGAGCCGCCCCCGGACGCGGGGACGCGTTCCAGTATGCGGGACCGGTGGAGCAAAAGGTGCAAAAAGTGCGCCGTACCACATCGTCACGGAGCGTGGCGTCCCCTGTCCCGGTATTTCACCAATCATGGTGGCAGCTAGTGACATCCGTGTCACTCAGTGCAATGGTGCCCGGCATGACGACCAACGGGGGCTCCCAGCCCGTCTTCTGCACGATCGTGCCGCCGCACGTCCTCGACAAGCTCGCCCAGGCCGAGGACCCGGCGCTCGCCGGTCCGGCCCGCCGGTCCCTGGAGCACGACGCCTACCAGCGCACGAAGCGCCGCCTGACCACGGTGATCGGTGCGCCCTCCGTCGCCGCGCCCGCCGGGGCCGCCGCCGACCGGCCGCACCGCACCGTCTACGACGCCGCGCACACCCAGGACCTGCCCGGCACCGAGGTCCGCGCGGAAGGCTCCGACGCCGGGCCCGACGCCAGCGTCAACCGCGCCTACGCGGGCCTCGGCGCCACCTTCGAGCTGTACCTGAAGGCGTACGGCCGGCATTCCATCGACGACGACGGGCTGCCGCTGGACGCCACCGTGCACTTCGGCGAGGGCTACGACAACGCCTTCTGGAACGGCGAGCAGATGGTGTTCGGCGACGGCGACAACGAGGTGTTCCTCGACTTCACCATCCCGGTGGACGTCATCGGCCACGAGCTGACCCACGGCGTCACCCAGCACACCGCCAACCTGGCCTACTTCGGTCAGTCCGGCGCGCTCAACGAGTCGGTCTCCGACGTCTTCGGCTCACTGATCAAGCAGTACACGCTCGGTCAGACCGCAGCCGACGCCGACTGGCTGATCGGCGCGGGGCTCCTCGCCCCGCGCGTCACCGGCACCGCGCTGCGCTCGATGAAGGCCCCGGGCACGGCCTACGACGACGACGTGCTCGGCAAGGACCCGCAGCCGGCGACGATGGAGCACTATGTCCGCACCGGCCGCGACAACGGCGGCGTGCACATCAACTCCGGTATCCCGAACCACGCCTTCTACCTGGCCGCCACCGCCCTCGGCGGCTACGCCTGGGAGAAGGCCGGCCAGGTCTGGTACGACGTGCTGACGGGTGGCGAGCTGGCGGCCGACGCCCAGTTCACCGACTTCGCCGGACTGACGGTGAAGGCGGCGCGGGAGCGGTTCGGCGCCGGGGACGAACTGCAGGGCGTGCAGAAGGCCTGGGAACAGGTGGGGGTGCGCACGCTGTAATTCCGTACTACACAGGGACCCATGCGTATTCGAGTACGGCGCACGGGCGGCTTCGCGGGCATCGAGCGCCGGGCCGAGGTGGACACCTCGGGCCGGCCCGACGCCCACGAGTGGCAGACCCTGGCCGAACGCGCGCTGGCCTCCGCCGGCCGCACGCCCACGGCCGGGGTGCCCGACGGCTTCCACTACGAGATCACGGTGGACGGCCGCACGGTGCACACGGCCGACCCCCGGCTGACCGAGGACGAACGGGCGTTGATCACACGAGTGCTGAAGGAGGGGGCCTGAAGGTGTTGCGGAAGGCCGCGGTCAGAGCCTCTCCACGCGTGTCACCGTCCGCCCGGCGGACGCCGGCCACGGGCCGGCGCGCCGGTCTCCTGCCGCGGTGCTCAACGGCCCTCCTCCGGCGCCGACCGCCGGTCGGCGAGGCGGTCGTGGTCGGCGGCGTCACCGGTACGAGCCTCGGTGCGACGACCTCGCGCGAGGTAGTCCCGGACGATCAGCTCGACGGCGTCCTGCGGACTCCCGGTGCCGGCCAGAAGCATGACCTCGATGGCCAGATCGCTGTCCAGGCTGATGGTGACCTTCGCCATGAGACCCCCTGAGAGATTCCCCGCACAGCCGGATCGGTGGCCCTCACTATAGGAGCCGTCGCCGGCCCGGCAGGCCGTTTCGGACCGGAGCGAACCTCCGGTGACATCCCGGCCGCGGGCACCCGTCGAGCCTCCGACGGTCCCGGCACTCACCTCCAACGGGCTCTTGCCGTAAGGGCGTTGACTTCGCTCACCGGGGGTGAGGATGATCCCGGCCATGGCGACCGACGCGAGCGATCCGATGCCCCGCTTCCCGGACGGCTTCCTGTGGGGGGTCTCGACCTCGGCCCACCAGATCGAGGGGGCGGCCGAAAAGCGCGAGCCGTCCGTGTGGGACGTGTTCACGGCCGAGCCGGGGCGGGTCAAGGACGGTTCGACGGCCGCGGTGTCCTGCGACCACTACCACCGCTACCCCGAGGACGTGGCCCTCCTCGCCGGCCTCGGCGTGGAGGCCTACCGCTTCTCGGTCTCCTGGCCCAGGGTGAACTCCCCCGGCGGCCTGGACTTCTACGACCGCCTCGTGGACGAGCTGTGCGCGGCGGGGGTACAGCCGGTCCCGACCCTCTTCCACTGGGACCTGCCGGCCTCGCTGGACTGGCTGGAACGGGACACCGCGGACCGGTTCGCCGACCACGTGTCCGTCGTCGCCGGCCGCCTCGGCGACCGGGTGACGAAGTGGATCACCCTCAACGAGCCGGCGGAGCACACCCTCCTCGGGCACGCGCTCGGCGTGCACGCCCCCGGCAAGCGGCTCCTCTTCGACGCCCTCCCGGTCGCCCACCACCAGCTCCTCGCGCACGGGCTCGCGGTACGCGCCCTGCGCGCGGCAGGGGCGAGGGACATCGGCATCGCCAACTCCCACGGCCCGGTCCGGGCCGCCTCGGCGGAACAGGCCGACGTGGAGGCGGCGGGCTTCTACGACCTGCTGCTCAACCGGCTGTTCGCCGAGCCGGTGATCCTCGGCGCGTACCCGGACGGCGTGGCCGAGCTGATGCCCGGGGACGTACGGGAGGACCTGTCGGTCATCGCCGAGCCGGTCGACTGGTACGGCGTCAACTACTACGCGCCGTCCAGGGTCGGGGCTCCGGGAAGCGGCGACGCCGAGTACGGCGGGCTCACGCTGCCGGCGGAACTGCCGTTCTCCATGCGGGAGATCGAGGGGAGTCCGGTGACCGACTTCGGCTGGCCGGTGGTCCCCGAGGGCCTCACCGAGCTGCTGTGCGGGTTCCGCGAGCGCTACGGCGACCGGCTCCCGCCGATCGTCATCACCGAGAACGGCTGCTCCTACGAGGGCGTCGACGACCAGGACCGCATCGCCTACCTGGACGCCCATCTCCGTGCCCTGCACGCGGCGCTGGCAGCCGGGGTGGACGTGCGCGGCTACTTCGTGTGGTCCCTGCTGGACAACTTCGAGTGGGCGGAGGGGTACGCGCGCCGGTTCGGTCTGGTGCACGTGGACTACGACACCCTCCAGCGCACCCCGAAGGCCTCCTACCACTGGTTCCGGGAGGTGCTGCGGGCACAGAGATGACCGCGGCACAGGCCGGGGGGCGGGGCAGTCAGGGCGGGGGTCCGGGGCGGGGCACCGTGGCGGTTGCCGTTCGGCCGGCCGAGTCGGGTGGGAGGGCGGCGACGCTCAGAAGCCCAGCTTGCGCAGCTGCTTCGGGTCGCGCTGCCAGTCCTTGGCCACCTTCACGTGCAGGTCCAGGAAGACCGGCGTACCCAGCAGCGCCTCGATCTGCTTGCGGGACTTGATGCCGACATCCTTCAGCCGCTTGCCCTTGGGGCCGATGATGATGCCCTTCTGGCTGGGCCGCTCGATGTAGACGTTGGCGTGGATGTCCAGCAGCGGCTTGTCCGCCGGACGGTCCTCGCGCGGGAGCATCTCCTCCACGACCACGGCGATGGAGTGCGGCAGCTCGTCCCGGACACCTTCCAGCGCGGCCTCGCGGATCAGTTCCGCGATCATGACCTGCTCGGGCTCGTCCGTGAGGTCGCCCTCGGGGTAGAGGGCCGGACCCTCGGGCAGCAGCGGGATCAGCAGGTCCGCCAGCAGGTCGACCTGCTTGGCGCCCACCGCCGACACCGGCACGATCTGCGCCCACTCGATGCCCAGGTCCTTGCCCAGCTGGTCGACGGCGATCAGCTGCTCGGCGAGGGCCCTGGAGTCCACGAGGTCGGTCTTCGTGATGATGGCGACCTTCGGGGACTTCTTGATCCCGGCCAGCTCCTTGGCGATGAACCGGTCACCGGGGCCGAGCTTCTCGTTCGCCGGGAGGCAGAAGCCGATCACGTCGACCTCGGCCCAGGTCGTGCGGACGACGTCGTTGAGCCGCTCGCCGAGCAGCGTGCGCGGCTTGTGCAGCCCCGGGGTGTCCACCAGGATCAGCTGCGCGTCGGGGCGGTGCACGATCCCGCGCACCGTGTGCCGCGTGGTCTGCGGCTGGTTCGCTGTGATCGCCACCTTCTGCCCGACCAGAGCGTTCGTGAGGGTGGACTTGCCCGCGTTGGGGCGGCCCACGAAGCAGGCGAAGCCGGCGCGGTGGACGGACTCGGCCGGCTCTTGGGATGACGGGGTACGAACGCTCATGGCGTTCATTGTCCCTGATCCACGGGACCACGCCGCACCAGCCGCCCGACCGGCTCCCGGGCGGTGGCCCTCCGCGAAACCCCCACGCAACGAAACGTCACGGAAACACACCTGTACGCGACCGGAAACGCACGCCCGTGAGCCTCTGACGAGCCCCCACACCGCTGGAGACGCCCGTGACCCTCGCCGCAGCCCACGTCGACACCGGCGACACCGCCTGGCTGCTCGCCGCCACCGCCCTCGTCCTGCTGATGACCCCCGGCCTCGCCCTGTTCTACGGCGGCATGGTCCGCACGAAGAGCGTCCTCAACATGCTGATGATGAGCTTCGTGTCGATCGCCCTGGTCACGGTGGTGTGGCTGGTGGCCGGCTACTCGCTGGCCTTCGGCGACGACGCCTTCGCGGGACTCGTCGGCGATCTGGACCACGCCGGCCTGCGCGGCATCGGCCCGGACAGCGTGCACGGCACGGTGCCCACCCTCCTCTTCGCCACCTTCCAGCTGACCTTCGCGATCATCACGGCCGCCCTGGTCAGCGGTGCCGTCGCCGACCGGACGAGGTTCTCGGCCTGGCTGGTCCTCGTGCCCCTGTGGACGCTCCTCGTATACGTTCCCGTGGCGCACTGGGTGTGGGGTCCGGGTGGCTGGATCCTGGACGGGCTCGGCGCGCTCGACTTCGCGGGCGGGCTGCCGGTCGAGATCACCTCCGGCGCCTCCGGGCTCGCCCTGTGCCTGGTCCTGGGCCCCCGGCTGGGCTTCAAGAAGGACTCCATGCGCCCGCACAACCTGCCCATGGTGGTCCTCGGCGCCGGTCTGCTCTGGTTCGGCTGGTTCGGCTTCAACGCGGGCTCCGCGCTCGGCGCGAACGGCCTCGCGGCGGCCGCCTTCCTCAACACCCTGGCCGCCGGCTGCACCGGGCTGCTCGGCTGGCTCTTCGTCGAGCAGCGGCGCGACGGCCACCCGACCACCCTGGGTGCGGTCTCCGGCGCGGTGGCCGGCCTGGTCGCGATCACCCCGGCGTGCGGCACGGTCTCGCTGCTCGGGGCGCTGGTCGTCGGCCTCGCCGCCGGCGTCGTCTGCTCCTACGCCGTGAGCTGGAAGTTCAGGCTGAACTACGACGACTCCCTGGACGTCGTCGGCGTCCACCTGGTCGGCGGTGTGATCGGCACCCTGCTGATCGGCCTGTTCGCCGTCCGGTCGATGACAGGTGGCGCGGAGGGCCTGTTCCACGGCGGCGGGCTCGCCCCGCTCGGCCGGCAGCTGCTCGCCGTGGCCGTCGTCGGGGGGTACGCGTTCGCGGTGACGTACGGCCTCGGCAAGCTGATCGACAAGGCGATGGGCCTGCGCGCGAGCGAGGAGCAGGAGCACACCGGGCTGGATCTCACGGTGCACGCCGAGACGGCCTACGATCACGGAGTCCTGGGCCATGGCGCCCCGGTCTCCCACTCCGTCCTCCACGCCGCCCAGAAGGTCGAGACGCAGTCATGAAGCTCATCACCGCGATCATCAAGCCGTACCGTCTCGACGAGGTCAAGACCGCTCTGCAGGAACTGGGTGTGCACGGTCTGACCGTGACCGAGGCGAGTGGCTACGGCCGGCAGCGCGGGCACACCGAGGTGTACCGCGGCGCCGAGTACCGGGTCGACCTGGTGCCGAAGGCGCGTATCGAGGTCGTGGTGGAGGACGCGGTGGCGGACGGCGTGATCGACGCGGTCGTCAGGGCCGCGCGGACGGGGAAGATCGGGGACGGGAAGGTGTGGGCCGTTCCGGTGGAGACGGTCGTTCGGGTGCGGACCGGCGAGCGCGGCCCCGACGCGCTCTGACCAGCAGGCCCCCGGCCACCGCGGCGGCGAGGACGAGGGTCGCGAGCAGCCAGGGCAGTGCCAGGAAGGAGGCGCCCGCCGACTGGCGGGTGCCCGGTGCGCGCGCGGTCAGCGTCACCTCGGCCCGGTCGAGCTGGGGCGCCCCGGGCCAGGCCTCGGTGAGCCGCACCCGCTGTCCGGGCAGCAGCTCGGAGGGCACCCGGGTCAGCTCGCGGCTCAGCAGCGTACGCCCGAACAGCCCGCGCGCCTTCAGCTCGACCTCGGGGTGCACGGTGACGTTGCCGGTGTTGCGCAGGGTGTAGGAGATGGTCGCCACACTGTCGCCGAGACCCGGCATCAGGGGCTGGTGATGGCCGATCCGCACCTGCTCGACGGAGAGCGCGGGGAGCGTGGGGCCGCCGACCCGGAGGTAGACCCGGGCGCCGACGGCCCGCCGCACCCCGAGCGCGAGCTTCCCGCTGCCGGGGCGGACGCGCTCGTCCAGCGCGACGACGGCGCCGGGGTGGTCGCCGGGTCCGGCCCCCTCGGGGACGCGCAGGGTGAAGGGCACGGTGACGGTCCGGTGGCCGGGCACGGTGATCCGGGACTTCGCGGGCTTCGCCCAGGCACCCACCCCGCTCATGCGTTCCTTGAGCGTGCGCACGGCGAAGCCGCCGTCCCGGGCGGTGTTGTAGGCGTCGGCCGCGTAGAGCCGGAAGGTGAGCGGACGGCCGGTCTTGTTCTGGACGGCGACCTTGTCGGTGAGGGTCTGACCGGGGTCGGCCGAGAGGTAGAAGTAGGGGCGCGCGGCGACCTGCGAGGCGACCGGGTACACGGACCAGCTGCCGTTGTCGGCGGCCCGCGCGGGGGTGGCGAGGACACCGAGGGTGCCGAGGAGGAGCGGGAGCAGGCTCAGGAGGAGGACGTACGGCTTGCGCATGGGTGCGGACCCCCCATGGGCTCGTCGGTGGTGGCGGTCGGGCGGGTGCGGCCCCGGTCGTGGGGCGGGGCGCCCGGCCACCGGTGTCGGGGTGCGGGTCAGGTGAGGGTGCGGGTGCGGGTCAGGTGAGGGTGAGGGTCAGGACGCCGGAGTAGGAGCCCGGAGGCGTGAACGCCGGTACGTCGAGGGAGAGTCCGGCGTCGACGGTGAACTCACCGCCGGTCACCGTGCCGTCCGGGGTCGACGCCAGGGTCGCCCCCGAGCCGCCCACGGCGCCCGCCGAACCCGCCTTGCAGGTGCTGGGGCTGCCCGGCGCGGTCGCGCAGGCCGGGGTCCAGCTCAGCCTGCCCGCGTCGATCTTGGCGCCGGGACCGGTGAGGTCGGTGACCTTGCCGGTCAGGGACCAGCCCGCGGGGCCGCCGCGGAAGTCCTTGACGGTCACCGTCTGCAGGGCGCCGGTCGAGGCCCCGCCCTTGCCGAAGTCGACCGCCGACAGCGCGACGGAGTCCCCGGCCTGGGACATGGACAGGGTGCCCGCCTTGACGGTGGTGGTCAGCTTCTGACTGCCGTCCGGGACGGGCGTGTCGTCGTTGACCACGTAGGCCGCGGGGCCGGCGCCCTTGTCCGCGTTCCAGGAGCCGCCCTCGTAGGCCACGATGCCGGTGGTGGTCTTGTCGTCGACGACCAGTGAACCGCTGAAGGCTCCCTGGGCGTTCGCGGTCACGGTGGCGGTGTCCGCGGTCTGGGTGTCGCCGGCCCGGCCGGCCAGGGTGACGGTCGCGCCGGGTGTGAAGTTGCTGCCGCTGACGGTGACGGCGGCGCCCACGTCACCGGAGGCGGAACCCAGCGAGATGGCACGGGTGTTGGCCGGGGTGCCGTCGGTCGCCGTGATGGTCTGGGAGACCGGGGCGGGTGGGTGGGTGACCGTGCAGGGGGTGTCCAGCTCCAGGATGTAGCTGGTGTGGATGTTGTAGTCGCCGGGCGAGAGGGTGATCTGCCCGGCCTTGGTGACGGTGAACGTGCCGGTCATGGAGAAGGTCGGGAAGGCGGCCTTGCCCGGCACCGGCGGGTTCTTCTTCGGTCCGGCCACGGTGACGCCGCCGGTCTGGGCGCCGCCGAGGGTGACCTTGCCGGTCGGGGTCATGATGTCGGCCGGCAGGGCCAGGTCGGTGGGGTTGCCGGCGGCGGCCGTGACCACGGTGTAGGTCACGGTGACCGTGTCGCCGACCTTCGGGCTGGCGTTGTCCACCGACACGCTCGCGGTGGTGGTGCCGTCGATCGGCGGCAGACCGGAGACGGCGGGCGGAATGCAGTGCGTGGCGAAGTCCACGTTCGCGCCGGCGGCGCCGGCCGGACAGGCCAGCGCGCCGCCCGCGGTGACCGCGAGCGCGGTCGCCCCGAGCAGCGACGCCCAGCGCCACCGTCGGGATCTTCGGGGTGTCGAACCCATGGGGCCCCCTCCTGAGGGTTGCGGGCGCAGCGGCTCATCTGCGCCGACAGGGGGCATTGATGTGGAGCGGGGGTGAGAAGTCAATGGAGATGCCGCAGAAAGCTGACGGATCATCAGTTTCTGCGGCATCCGGAACAGATCGCTCAGCTGAAGACGAAGGGGCCGGGCGACTGCGGACCGTTCGCCTTGCAGGTCACGGTGATCCCGAAGATCACCATCTTCAGCGAACCGCCGTACGCGTCCAGGCTGTCCCCGGTCGCGACGGTGCCGCTGAGCGGACCGACGCTGACCGGTGTGCCGCTGTTCATGGCCGGGTTCTTCGTCCCGCTGAACACGACCGTGCCGCCGCCCGCCCTGGCCATGGCGAGGGTGGAGGTGATCGAGTCCTGGGCCACCGCGATCGGCGCGGTGATCGCGGAGGAGGTGAGGGTGAGGGTGGCCGAGGTGCCGCTCTGCGTGGCGGTGAGCGTGGCCGCACCGCCGCCGAAGACGCCGCAGCTCGCGGTGATGGTCGCCGTCTGGGGGGTGACGGCGGCCGCTGTGGGCGCGAAGGCGAGACCGGTGACCGCGAGGGCCCCGGCGGCCAGTGCCGCACCCGTTGCCGTGCGCTTGCCTCTCATGGGGATCCGCTTCCCTTCCCTGTGGGGATGCCATGTGGGGATGGTCGGAAGGTGCGCCGACGAACGGCAGGCCGGGCGGGTGGATGCGGGCACCCGGTACGGCGGTGCGGATCTGACGGGTCGTCGGGAGTTACGGCTTCATTGACGCGCGGGACCAGGACCCCGGCAAGGTTGAATTCCGGCCGACCTTTCGGTCGGCCGGAGCAGGCTCAGCCGGCGGAGACGGTGAGCCGGACCGTTCCGTCGGCACCGGCGAGCAGCACGGGCGTCCCCGCGCCCCCGAGGTCGGCCACGGCGGCCAGGTCCTCGGCCGGTACCGCCTCCGCGTCACTGACGACCGCCGCCGCCTCCAGGGACCGCGCGCCGGAGGCCACGGCCATCGCCACCGCGGTCCGCAGGGCGCTCAGCCGCAGCGAAGGAAGTCCCACCGTCCCGGCGACGTACGTACGCCCCGTCTCGTCCCGTACGGCCGCACCCTCGGGCACGGCGTTGCGGGCCCGTGCGGAACGGGCCAGGGTGACGATCTTGCGGTCCTCGGGGTCAAGCGCGCTGCTGTCGGTCATGTCCAGAGCATACGAAGCCGGCGCCCGCTCATCCCGCGACGGGGTCCACCGGGCCCGCCGCGGTCAGTCCAGGGTCTGAGTGATATCGCTGCGCGCGGCCGTGTGGCGCAGCCGCCCGCGCGCGCCGTTCACCAGCGGCATGCAGGGCGCGACATGCCCGCACTCCACGTCGGCCACGATCGGTACGCCGAGGGGGCCGAGGGCGTCGAGCACGGCCGCGTGCTGGCTGAGCGTGCGGCTGTCGGGGGCGTGGGTGCGGCCCACCAGGACGGCGGCCGCGCGGTCGAAGAATCCGGCGAGGCGCATGCCGTGCAGATTGCGGCAGATGGTGAACGCGTTGTCCTCGCAGGCCTCGACGTACACCAGCAGGCCCTCGTCACCGGCGAAGGACGAGGTGCTCAGGTACGGGGTGCCGGCGAGGTTGGCGAGGGTCTCGACGCATCCGCCGATCAGCCGGCCCTCGACGTCCACGTCACCGGTGCCGTCGAGGCGGGTCCAGGTGCCCTCGGCGTCCAGGGTGAGATCCCGGACGCCCGGGTGCCGGACCCAGTCGTCGTAGCCGCCGGAGCGGTGCCGGCCGGGCGGCGTCTGGGTGAACGTTTCACCCCGGGCCGCGGTGACGACGTCCAGCCAGGACACCAGCCCCTCGGGCGTCCGGTAGGGGGTGTCCATGAGGTTGTTGCCGTGCACGGTCGCGACACCGGCGAGCAGGGTCAGCGGGGTGTTCAGGGTGGACATGTCGGAGTAGCCGACGAGCCAGGTCGGCTCGGCCCGCCCGATCCGCTCGAAGTCCAGCAGCGGCAGCAGGTCGATCGCGGTCTCCCCGCCCCACGGAGGCACCACGGCCCGGATCGCCGGGTCGGTCAGCATCGCGGTCAGCTCGGCGGCGCGCTCGGCGGCCGGGGCGCTGATGTGGGTCGAGCCGTCCATGCACCGGCCGACGACGACCTCGTACCCGCGCGACTCGAGCTCCCGGATCGCGACGTCGAGCCGCCCCCGGAGGGGCTCGGCCACGCCGCTGGACGGGGAGGTCACACCGACACGGTCACCGGGGCGCAGGGGGCGCGGGTATCGGACAGTCATGCGGCGGATTGTCGCAGGGGGGCGGTGGGTCCCGGCAACGCGTTTACGGCCGGTCCGGCCACGGCCGCTCGACGGTCACGGCCGGTCCAGCCGCAGCCGCTCGGTCCGTGGCAGACCCGCGACGACGAGGTCGTAGGAGTCCTCGACCAGCTCGCGGACCAGCCGGTCCGGGAGGCCGCCGCCGGCCGTGACGGTGTTCCAGTGCCGCTTGTTCATGTGCCAGCCGGGGACGATCAGCCCCTCGTGGTCGCCGCGCAGCCGGACCGCGTCGTCCGGATCGCACTTGAGGTTGACCGTCAGGGGCCGCGCGTCCAGGTTCGTCAGGGCGAACATCTTGCCCAGCACCTTGAAGACCGAGGTCTCCGGGTTGAACGGAAAGTCCTCCACGGCCGCGTTGAACGACAGGCAGAGGGCGCGCAGCTCCTTCGGGGTCACTCGGGCTTCTCCTCCTCGGTGGCCGGTCCGGCGACCGGCTCCACCAGCACCGTGACGATCTTGTTCCGGCGTCCGGCCGCGGCCTCCGCCGTCAGCCTCAGCCGGCGCTCGTCGGGCAGTTCGACCACGGCGGAGGCACCGGCGATGGGCACCCGGCCGAGGGCCTTGGCGAGCAGTCCGCCGACCGTCTCCACGTCCTCGTCGTCGTACTCCTCGAGGCCGTACAGCTCACCGAGGTCGGTGATGTCGAGGCGGGCGGTGACCCGGTACCGCTCGTCGCCGAGGTCCTCGACGGGCGGGAGTTCCCGGTCGTACTCGTCGGTGATCTCGCCGACGATCTCCTCCAGGATGTCCTCGATGGTGACGATGCCGGCGGTGCCGCCGTACTCGTCGATCACGACGGCGACGTGATTGCGGTCCTTCTGCATCTCGCGCAGCAGATCGCCGGCGTTCTTGGTGTCGGGCACGAAGACGGCCGGGCGCATGGCCGTGGACACCAGGTCGCCCTCGGCCTCCCGGCTGATGTGCGTCTTGCGGACCAGGTCCTTCAGGTACACGATCCCGACGATGTCGTCCTCGCTCTCCCCGGTGACCGGGATGCGGGAGAACCCGGAGCGCAGGGCGAGGGTGAGGGCCTGCCGGATGGTCTTGTACCGCTCGATGACGACCAGGTCGGTCCGCGGGACCATCACCTCGCGCACCAGCGTGTCGCCCAGCTCGAAGACGGAGTGCACCATCCGGCGCTCCTCGTCCTCGATCAGGGACTCCTTCTCGGCGAGGTCGACCAGCGCGCGCAGCTCCGCCTCGGAGGCGAACGGACCGCGCCGGAAACCCTTGCCGGGTGTGAGGGCGTTGCCGATGAGGATCAGCAGGGAGGGGATGGGGCCCATGATCCGGGCCAGCGGCAGCAGCACGTACGCCGCCACCGTGGCGGTGTTCAGCGGGTGCTGGCGGCCGATGGTGCGCGGGGAGACGCCGACCGCGACGTACGACACCAGGACCATCACGCCGATGGCGACGAGCAGGGCCTGCCAGGTCTCCTCGAACTCCTGCAGGCAGGCGTAGGTGACCAGGGCCGCGGCCGCCATCTCGCAGGTGACGCGGACCAGCAGGGCCACGTTCAGATAGCGGGTGGGGTCGGCGGCGATCTGGGCCAGCTTGGCGCTGCCCCGCCGGCCGGACTTCGCGGCCTCCTCGGCGCGGAAGCTGGAGACGCGCGCGAGGCCCGCCTCCGCGCAGGCGGCGAGCCAGGCGACGACGACCAGCGCGATCGCGCCGATCACGATCTGCACGGACATGCCGGCCGCTTACGAGACGGTCGGCGCCGGGGACGGCCCGGTCAGGCCGCGCTCGCCCCGCCACCCGTCCACGATGGCGGCCTGGAGCCCGAACATCTCGGCCTTCTCGTCGGGCTCCTCGTGGTCGTACCCGAGCAGGTGCAGCACTCCGTGGACGGTGAGCAGCTGCAGCTCCTCGTCCATGGAGTGCTGCGTGTCCGCCTCGGCCCCCTGTTTGGCGGCGACCTCCGGGCACAGCACGATGTCGCCGAGGAGCCCCTGCGGCGGCTCCTCCTCGTCCTTGCCGGGCGGTCGCAGCTCGTCCATCGGGAAGGACATGACATCCGTCGGACCCGGCAGGTCCATCCACTGGATGTGCAGCTGCTCCATGGCGTCGGCGTCCACGACGATCACCGACAGCTCGGAGAGCGGGTGGATGCGCATCCGAGCGAGGGCGTAGCGGGCGATGTCGAGGATCGCCTGCTCGTCCACCTCGGTGCCGGACTCGTTGTTGACGTCGATCGACATGGTGTTGCCGTGTCTCTACTTCCCCTTGTGCCCGGACCGGCCCCGGCCGCCCTTGTGGGTGCCGTTCTCGGTGCCGTGCTCGCTGTCGTACTGCTCGTACGCGTCGACGATACGGCCCACCAGCTTGTGCCGTACGACATCCTGCGACGACAGCCGGGAGAAGTGCACGTCCTCGACGCCCTCCAGGATCTCCTGCACCTGCCTGAGACCGCTCTTGGTGCCGTTCGGCAGGTCGACCTGGGTCACGTCACCCGTGATCACGATCTTCGAGTCGAAGCCGAGCCGGGTGAGGAACATCTTCATCTGCTCGGGGCTGGTGTTCTGTGCCTCGTCCAGGATGATGAAGGCGTCGTTGAGCGTACGGCCGCGCATGTAGGCCAGCGGCGCGACCTCGATCGTGCCCGCCGCCATCAGCCGCGGGATCGAGTCGGGGTCGAGCATGTCGTGCAGTGCGTCGTACAGCGGGCGCAGATAGGGGTCGATCTTCTCGTAGAGCGTGCCGGGCAGGAAGCCGAGCCGCTCGCCGGCCTCGACCGCCGGACGGGTCAGGATGATCCGGTTGACCTGCTTGGACTGCAGTGCCTGTACGGCCTTGGCCATGGCCAGGTAGGTCTTGCCGGTACCGGCGGGGCCGATGCCGAAGACGATCGTGTGCTTGTCGATCGCGTCGACGTACCGCTTCTGGTTGAGGGTCTTCGGGCGGATCGTGCGGCCGCGCGAGGAGAGGATGTTCTGCGTCAGCACCTGCGCCGGGGTCTCCGGGCCGTCGTTCGTGCCGTTCTCGCTCGCCTTGAGCATGGCGATCGAGCGTTCCACGGCGTCCTCCGTCATCGGCTGTCCGGTGCGGAGCACCAGCATCATCTCGTCGAACACACGCGAGATCAGGGCGACGTCGGTGGGGTCACCGACCGCGCTGATCTCATTTCCCCGGACGTGGATGTCGGCCGCCGGGAAGGCCCTCTCGATGACGCGCAGGAGGGAGTCGCCGGAACCCAGCACGGTCACCATGGGGTGCTGGGCGGGGACGGTGAGCTCTGCTCTCGCCTGCTCCTGCGCGGGGCTGTGAGCTGTGGGTGTCTGTGTCATGGGCCGGCGCTTAAGGCCTGCGCTTCCTCCTCGTCACGGCCGCACGGCTGAGGGCGGCCTCCCGGTTCCAGAGTACGCCGGGCGGCTGACAAGCCCGTAAGGCTTTTCGAAGCGCTGCGGTCACGGGGCCGCTCGCAAGCCCCTGCGCGCCCGGCGGCCCCGGCCGGCCGGTCAGCCGGATCTGCGGAAGCCGATGGTCGGCACCGCTCGCCGCAGTGGCCAGGGCCGGTCCAGTTCCCGTTCCTCCGGCACCAGCCCGTCGAGGAACGCGTACCGCCGCAACGCCGCCGGGTCCTGCCCCTCCACCGACTGCACCCGCCGCCACCACGCGCCGATCTCCGACCACCCCGGCGCCGACAGCGATCCCCCGAACTCCTGCACCGACAGCGCCGCCGTCAGCCCGGCGAACGCCAGCCGGTCGGCCAGCGGCCACCCCGCGAGGGAACCCGTCACGAACCCGGCGACGAACACGTCCCCCGCGCCCGTCGGATCCAGCGCCTCCACGGCGATCGCGGGCACCTCGGCGGCCTCGCCCGTGCGCCGGTCCACCGCGTAGGCCCCCTCCTCCCCGAGGGTGACCACGGCCACCGGTACGTACTCGGTCAGCGCGTGCGCGGCGAGGCGCGGGCAGTCGGCGCCGGTGTACCGCTTCGCCTCCTCCGCGTTGGGCAGGAACGCCTCGCAGTGCCGCAGGTCGGTGAGCCCCGCGAGATCCCAGGCGCCGGTGTCGTCCCAGCCGACGTCGGCGAAGATCCGGGTGCCCTCGCCGGCGGCCTGGGCGATCCAGGACGCCGTCGTGCCGGGCGTGAGCGAGGCCACGGCCGCGCGGGCGCGGGGCGGGCAGTCGGGCGCCGTCTCCTCCGGGGGCGGCTCGTGCCCGTGGGACACCATGGTGCGCTCGCCCTCGTACGCCATGGAGACGGTCACCGGCGAGTGCCAGCCGGGCACGGTCCGCGAGGCCGACAGGTCGATGCCCTCGCCCCGGGCGAGCGCGTCCCAGCAGTACTCGCCGTAGTGATCGTCGCCGAAGGCCGCGGCGAGGGAGGTCTTCAGGCCGAGGCGGGCCAGGGCGGCGGCCATGTTGGCGACGCCGCCGGGGCTGGAACCCATGCCCCGGGCCCAGGACTCGGTGCCGCGCACGGGCGCCGAGTCCAGGCCGGTGAAGATGATGTCGAGGAAGACCGTGCCCGTGAGGTAGACGTCCCAGGGCGGGTCGCCGGGTGTGCGCAGCGCGCCGAGCGGGTCGACCTGGGCCTGCCGGCGCCCGGTCTGTGTGAGGTGTTCCGGTTCCTCTCCGGCGGTGAGGTGCGACGGGGTCACGGTGCGCTCCCTGGCGTGGTGCGGATCTGGCCAGTGTGCACCAGGACATGCCCGGGACCGCCCGTGCCGCTCGTCACCAGCGGGGCATCACCGGTGTCCGCCACCCCGGTTCGGCCGCCCGCATCGCCGCCGCGTCGTCCCGGTCGCGCAGCGCACCGTCGTCCTCGGCCCACCTGCGGTGCAGCCGGGCCAGTTCGTCCCGGTCGAGCGCGACACCGAGGCCCGGCTCGTCGGACACCACGACCGAGCCGCCGGTGAAGGCGATCCGCTCGGTGAGGACGTCCTCCGACTGCCAGGGGTAGTGCGAGTCGCAGGCGTGGTGCAGGCCCGGCACGGTCGACGCCACGTGGGTCATCGCGGCGAGGCTGATGCCGAGGTGGGTGTTGGAGTGCATGGACACCCCGACGCCGAAGGCGGCGCAGATCGCGGCGAGCCGCTGGGTGTTGCGCAGTCCGCCCCAGTAGTGGTGGTCGGAGAGCACGACCTGGACGGCGTCCCGCGTGAACGCCTCCTTGATCTCCCCGAAGGTGGTCACGCACATGTTGGTCGCGAGGGGCACGTCGGTGCCGGCGGACACCTCGGCCATCGCGGGGGTGCCGAGCGCCGGGTCCTCCAAGTACTCCAGGACGTCCCCGAGTTCCGCGGCCACCTTCAGCGAGGTGGCGACCGACCAGGCGCCGTTGGGGTCGAGGCGCAGCGGGTGCCCGGGGAAGGCCTCGGCGAGGGCGCGTACGGCCGCGATCTCCTCCTCGGGCGGGAACACGCCGCCCTTGAGCTTGAACGAGCCGAACCCGTGCCGCTCCCGGAGCCTGTGCGCCTGTTCCACCACACCGGCCGGGTCCAGGGCGGCACCCCACTCGTCCGGTTCGGCCGGAACGCCCGCGGGGTGCCGGGCCCACTTGTAGAACAGGTAGGCGCTGTACTCCACGGCGTCGCGGACCTTGCCGCCGAGCAGTGCGTGCACCGGCAGCCCGAGCGCCTTGCCCTGGGCGTCCAGGCAGGCGACCTCGAAGGCGGACAGCACGGACAGCCGCAGTTTGTCGGCGCTCTGCACGCCGCGCAGCCCTCCGGCGTCCACGGCGCCCGCGACCCGTGACTCGTCCACTGCGAGGTCGATGGCGAACAGGCTGTTCACATCCATGACCGAGCGGCCGGGTAGGCGTTCGGCCAGCGGGCGGGCGACGTCCAGGTACCTGGCGTCGCCGTAGGTCTCGCCGAGCCCGGTGGTCCCGTCGGCCGTGACGATCTCGACGATCAGCCGGGGGGTGTACGGCTGGTGCACGCCCTGGGTGTTGAGCAGCGGCGGGTCGGCGACCAGGATCGGGGTCAGCCGCACCTCGGTGACGGTCAGGTCGCGGGTCACAGGGCGGCTCCTACGAGGTCGAGGCCGGCGGTGAGCAGGGCCTCGAGGCCGGCGAGGTCGGCGGGCGAGGGCTCGGTGAGCGGGGCGCGCACGGGGCCGACCCGCTGTCCGCGCAGCCGGGCCGCCGCCTTCACCAGGGACACCGCGTAACCGGGTGCGCGGTCGCGGATTTCGACGAAGGGGACGTAGAACGCGCGCAGCAGCTTGTCGGCCGTCCCGTGGTCGCCGTCGCGGAGCGCGGCGAAGAAGGCGCCGGCGATCTCGGGGGCGAAGGCGTGCACGGCGGAGGAGTAGGCGGGGACGCCGACGGTGGCGTAGGCGCGGGCCTGGATCTCGGCGGTGGCGGCGCCGTTGAAGAAGAGGAAGCCGTCGGGGGCGGCCAGGGTGAGGCGCTGGAGCCGGTCGAGGTCACTGTGGCCGTCCTTGAGGCCGATGACGTTCGGGATGCGCGCGATGCGCCGCAGCGAGTCCACCGTATAGGCGACCGGACCGCGCTGGTAGGCGATCAGCGGCAGCCGGGTGCGGGCGGCGAGCTGCTCCAGCTGGGCGGCGAGGCCGTCCTGCGGGGCGTCGACGAGGTAGTGCGGCAGCACCAGCAGGGCGTCGGCCCCGGCCTCCTCGGCGATCCGCGCGAACCGGGCGGCCTGCGCCCAGCCGTATCCCGTACCGGCCACCACGGGCACCCGGCCGGCGGCCTCCTCGACGGCGACGGCGACGACCGTGCGGTACTCGTCCTCGTCCAGCGAGAAGAACTCGCCGGTGCCGCAGGCCGGGAAGAGCGCGCCGGGGCCGGCGGCGAGCCGGTCGGCCGCATGGGCGCGGAAGCCGTCGGGATCGAGCGTGCCGTCGTCGTGGAAGGCGGTGAGCGGGAAGGACAGCACGCCGCGGGCCATCCCCTCCCGCAGCCGCCGCGCCGAGTCCTGCGGAGCCGGGTCGCCGCCCACCTTGACCATCTCCCCTTGTGAATGCCGTCTATGTATAAGAACAGAGGCTAGATACACGAACACCGGAGCGTCAATGGGAGCCCGTCATCCGGGCAGTGGGGGCGTGAGGGACGGGCACGAAAAAGAGCCCCATCCCGCACACAGCGGGGTGGGGCTCTCGTCTGGAGCGCTGGGCAGGCCTTGCACCTGCATCTCCCCGCAGGAAGCGGGGCGTCTTTCCTTGGACCACCAACGCACGGCCTGGCACCGGGTGTTCCGGCGACCGCGACGTGATCAACTATAGCGCACACCCGACGGGGCCATGGACAGCGACGGAAGCGTCCGGCGATGCGGGCGCGCGCGTCTACCCCGTCGAGTCACCTCCAAACGCGGCAGTGATCGGGATCACTCACCCCAACCTTCTTCCGGCACCGCGTGCTTGATACAACTTGCTCGCGCGTTCCTGTCCGTCGACGGTCGTCGCCCCCTCCCCCCTTCCGAGCCGCTCGGCTCCTTCAGCCTGCCTGGGAACGCCCGTGTCCGCCCCCCGCACCCCGCCCTGGCCTCTCGTCGCCCTTTTCACGGCCGGGTATCTCGCTCCCTATCTGCTGCCGACCACCGTCGGCAGACTCGACAGCGGTCTGCCGCTCACCGCCACCGAGGCCGGCGCCATCGGCAGTGCCCTGCTGCTGAGTTCGGCCATGGCGGGGTTCCTGCTGGCCTCCCGGGTGGACCGGACCGGTCCCCGCACACTCGCCCGCACCGGCCTCGCCCTCGCCGTCGTCGGCTACGGCGGTGCCGCGCTCACCGGCGCCGTACCGGCCGTCGTCGCGGGCGCCCTCGCCGGCGGCTTCGGCTCGGGCACGGTCACCGCGGTGGCCGCGAGCGGCATCGCCGCCCTCGGGGTGTCCCCCGTCCGGGCAAGGCCGAGAGCCTGGGGGAACGACCCGCACCGCGTCACCACGCTGGGCCTGCTCTGCGTCTCCGCCCTCGCCGGCGCCCTGTACCTGACGATCCCGCACCTCGGCCCGGGCCACGGCCTCCCGATGGCCGCCCTCGCGCTGACCGCGCTCGCCGTCTGGCCGTTCACCGGCCGTCTGTGCGCCGGTACGGCCCCGGCCCGCGCACCCCTCGGGCACGGCCGGCTGCCCCGGCTCCGCGCCGGCCTGCTGCTGGCCGCCGCCATGCCCTGCTGGTCCCTCGCCCAGAACTCCCTCTGGGGCGTCAGCGGCCGCATCGGCCAAGCCCAGGCCCATCTCACCGAGGTCACCGTCGGCGCGGTCTTCGCGGTCGCGCTCGGCGCCGGACTGCTCGGGGTGCTGGGCGCGGGCGCGCTGGGCCCGCGGCTGGGCCGGGCCGTGCCGATCGGCGCCGGAACCGTGCTCATCGCCGGCTGCATCGCGCTCAGCGCGTCGGCGACGGACCTGCCGGCCTTCGCCGCCGGCGAGATCTCCTGGAACCTGCTCTACCCGGTCGTGCTGTCGTACGTCCTCGGGCTCGCCGCCTCGCTGGACCCGCGGGGCCGCTGGGCGGTCCTGGTCGGCTCGGCGTCCTCGCTCGGCACGGCGGCGGGCCCGCTGGCCGGGAGCGTGCTGGCGGGACGGGCGGGGTTCCCGGCGATGGGTCTCCTGCTCGCCGCCGGGCTGCTGCTGATCGCCGTGCCGATGACTGCGGTGGCCCTGCGCCCGGGCAGGCGTACGGCCGCCGTCGTCACCGCGCCACGGGAAGCCAGGCGTCCCCTGCCGGTCGTCGAAGTCCCGGTGGAGACGCCCGTCATCGCCGCCCGGACCGCCTACGACACCGCTTCGCCGAACTCGTACGCCGCCACCTCGGCGAGGTAGCGGGCCCGGCGCTCCTCGTCGTCCTCCAGGAAGGAGGCGAGGAAGGAGTTGCGCGCCAGCTCCCGCAGCCGCTCCTCGGTGAGCCCCAGGGCCTGCCGTACCGCCGCGAAGTTGTCACCGGCGTATCCGCCGAAGTACGCCGGGTCGTCGGAGTTGACCGTGCACAGCAGGCCGGCGTCGAGCATGGCCGGCAGCGGGTGGTCGGCCAGGGTGTCCACGGTGCGCAGGCGGACGTTGGACAGCGGGCACAGGGTGAGCGGGATCCGGTCCCGGACCAGCCGCTCCACCAGCGCCGGGTCCTCCACGCAGCGCAGGCCGTGGTCGACGCGCTCCACACCGAGCACGTCCAGCGCCTCGGTGATGTACTCCGGCGGCCCCTCCTCGCCGGCGTGCGCCACGCGGCGCAGCCCGAGCGCGGCGGCGGCCTCGTACACCTCGCGGAACTTCACCGGCGGATGCCCGACCTCGGCCGAGTCCAGGCCGACCCCGGTGATCCGGTCGAGGTACGGCTCGGCGGCCGCGAGGGTCTCCCGTGCCGACTCGGCCGACTCGTCCCGCAGGAAGCAGAGGATGAGGCGGGTGGAGACCCCGTGGTTCTCCTCGCTGCGGCCGAGCGCCCGCCACAGCCCCTCCACGACCGTGCCCATGGACACGCCCCGGGCGAGGTGGGCCTGCGGGTCGAAGAAGATCTCCGCGTGCCGGACGCCCTGCGCGGCGGCCCGGGCCAGATAGGCGTTCGCCAGGTCCGCGAAGTCCTGCTCGGTACGCAGGACGGCCATCAGCTCGTAGTACAGGTTCAGGAAGGACTGGAGGTCCTCGAACCGGTACGCCTCGCGCAGTTCCCCGGTGTCGGCGTAGGGCAGTTCGACGCCGTTGCGGGCGGCCAGCTCGAAGGCCAGCTCGGGCTCCAGGGTGCCTTCGATGTGGAGGTGCAGTTCTGCTTTCGGGAGGGGCATCGAAGCATCGTACGACCCACCCCTGGCCTGCTGTTTCACCGGCGCTTGGGGACCGGCACCCGCTGCAGGTCGTGCGCCACCGTCAGCTCCCCGCCGAACCCGGCCGCGCGCGCCTGCCGCTCGAACTCGGCGGGGTCGGGGTAGCGCTGGCTGAAGTGGGTGAGGACGAGATGCCGCACCCCTGCGTCCCGGGCCACGGCGGCCGCCTGCCCGGCGGTCAAGTGGCCGTGGTCGGCGGCGAGTCCGGCGTCCTCGTCGAGGAAGGTGGACTCGATGACGAGCAGGTCGCAGCCCTCGGCCAGGGCGTGCACCCCGGCGCAGAGCCTGGTGTCCATGACGAACGCGAACCGCTGCCCGCGCCGTACCTCGCTGACGTCCTCCAGCGTCACGTCCCCGAGCCGGCCCTCGCGCTGCAGCCTGCCCACGTCCGGCCCCTTGATCCCGTGCGCGGCGAGGCGCTCGGACAGCATGCGGCGCCCGTCGGGTTCGGTCAGCCGGTAGCCGTAGGACTCGACGGGGTGGGAGAGCCTGCGGGCCTCGAGGGTGTAGGAGGGGGTCACCGCGAGGGTGCCGTCGGCGGTGACCGGGGCCTCGGTGAGGCGGACCGTCTCCCGGTAGGCCGTCGCGTACCGCAGCCGGTCGAAGAAGTGCTGCCCGGAGCCCGGGTAGTGCGCGGTGACGGGGTGCGGGACCTGGTCGAGGTTGATCCGCTGGATGACGCCGGCGAGGCCGAGACAGTGGTCACCGTGGAAGTGCGTGACGCACAGCCGGTTCAGGTCGTGCGCGGCGACCCCGGCGCGCAGCATCTGGCGCTGTGTGCCCTCGCCGGGGTCGAACAGGATTCCCTCGCCGTCCCACCTCAGCAGGTAGCCGTTGTGGTTGCGGTGCCGGGTCGGGACCTGGCTGGCGGTGCCGAGGACCACCAGTTCACGGACGGACATGGCGACTTATCCGGGAGGCCATTCCAGGCCACGGCCGCCGAGGAGGTGCGCGTGGGCGTGCCAGACGGTCTGGCCGGCGCCGCTGCCGGTGTTGAAGACGGTGCGGTAGCTGTCGAGCTTCTCGCCCGCGGCGACCTCGGCGGTCTCGCGCAGCACGTCGGCGCAGAGCTGGGGGGCGCCGGCGGCCAGGGCGGCCGCGTTCTCGTAGTGCGCCTTCGGGATCACCAGGATGTGCGTGGGCGCCTGGGGGTTTATGTCCCGGAAGGCGACGGTGGTGTCGGTCTCGCGGACGATCGTCGCCGGGATCTCACCCGCGACGATCTTGCAGAACAGGCAGTCGTCCTGCGGTTCGCCGGCCATACGCTGCGCTCGCTTTCGCCGATGATCGATACGGGGGCATGTTAGTCGTTCGGGTGCGGGCCCGTGGGGGGCCTTCGCGCGGTTCCCCGCGCCCCTGGGGCCGGCAGGTCGGGCGGTGTCCTCGCGGGACTCGTCTCCAGTGACTCCAGCGCGAGCCGGATCGCCGCGTCCAGCTGGGCGTCCCTGCCCGCCGCCCAGTCCTGGGGGCGCTGGACGACCTCCACGTCCGGGTCGACGCCGTGGTTCTCCACGTCCCAGCCGGGGCCGTCCAGCCAGATCGCGTACTTGGGCTGGGTGACCAGTGTGCCGTCGACCAGGTGGTAGCGGCTGTCGATGCCGATGACGCCGCCCCAGGTGCGGGTGCCGACGACCGGGCCGATGCCGAGGGCCTTGACGGCCGCGTTGACGATGTCGCCGTCGGAGCCGGAGAACTCGTTGGCGACGGCGACGACGGGTCCGCGGGGTGCGTCGAGCGGGTAGCTGGTGGGGCGCATGCCGCGGGCCAGGTCCCAGCCGACGATCCGGCGGGCCAGCTTCTCGACCACGAGCTGGGAGGTGTGGCCGCCGCGGTTCTCCCGGACGTCGACCACGAGCCCCTCCCGGGCGACCTCGACGCGCAGGTCGCGGTGGATCTGCGCCCAGCCGGGGGCCTGCATGTCGGGGACGTGGAGGTAGCCGAGCCGGCCGTCGGAGGCCGCGTGGACGTGGGCGCGGCGGCCGGCCACCCAGGCGTGGTAGCGCAGCGGTTCCTCGTCGGCGATGGGCACGACGACCGTGTGGCGCGGTTCGCCGCCGCCCGCCGGGGAGACGGTCAGCTCCACGGCGTGGCCCGCGGTGCCGGCGAGCAGCGGGCCGGGTCCGGTCACCGGGTCGACGGGGTGCCCGGCGACGGCGACGATCGCGTCGCCGGGGCGTACGGCGACACCGGGCGCGGCCAGCGGGGAGCGGGCGTCCGGGTCGGAGGTCTCGGCGGGCAGGATCCGGTCGATGCGCCAGCTTCCGTCCTCGTGACGGGAGAGGTCGGCGCCGAGCAGGCCGTGCCGGCCACCGTGGCCGGACCGCGGGGTGACGTAGGCGTGCGAGGTGCCGAGTTCGCCGTGCACCTCCCAGAGCAGGTCGACCAGATCGCTGTGGGTGGCGAGCCGGGACAGCAGCGGCCGGTAGCGGCCGAGGACCCCGTCCCAGTCGACGCCGCCGAGGTCGGGCCGCCAGAAGTGGTCGCGCATCAGGCGGCCGGTCTCGTCGTACATCTGCCGCCACTCGGCGGCCGGGTCGACGCTCTGCCGGACGCGGGCGAGGTCGACCGTGACACTGCCGTCGCCGTCGTCGTCGGCACCGGTGCGGCGGTCGCCGGGTACCACCCGGAGCCGGCCGCCGCCCCACACCAGGACGCGCCGGCCGTCGCCGCTGACCTCGAAGTGGTCGGCGTCGGAGACCAGGGGCTCCAAACGCCGCTGGACCAGGTCGTAGCGCTCCAGCTCGGTGTGCGGATCCGGGTCCTCGGGGTGGGCGCGGGCCGCGCCGAGGACGCCGTGCACGGGGTGGCGCAGCCACAGGACGCCGTCCTTGGCGGCGCGCAGCGCGGAGTAGCGCCCGGCCTCGACCGGGAAGGGCACGATCCGGTCGGCGAGGCCGTCGAGGTCGATTCGGGTGGCGGGGGCGCCCTCGCTGTCGGGGGTCTCGTCCTTGTCGGCGGTCTCGAAGGAGCGGCCGTGCCGCTGCGGACCGAACGGGGACGGGGTGACGGCGGCCAGCGTGATCAGGTGCGGCCGGGCACCGACCACGAACGCGAGGTCGAAGGCGTGCTCGTCGTAGACCGGGTCGAAGGCGCGGTTGGAGAGGAAGGCGAGGTGTCTGCCGTCGAGGGTGAAGGCGGGCGCGTAGTCCTGGAAGCGCAGCGGCGTCGCCTCGGTGACGGACAGGTCGGTGGTGTGGGCGATGCGCAGCTGGGACAGCGGGCGGGGGCCGGGGTGGGCCCAGGCCAGCCAGGCGGAGTCGGGTGCGAAGGCGAGCCCGCTGACCTCGCCGTCGTCGCTGCGGTCGACCTCGCGGACCTCGCCGGTCTCCCGCTCGACGAGCAGCAGCCGCCCGTCGTGCGCGGCGACGGCGACCCGGCCGCCGTCGGGCGACACGGCCAGTTCCAGGACCCGGCCGAGCTGCCCGGCGGCGAGCCGGCGGGGCGGGGCGCCGGGGACGGTCCCGGTCGCGGGGGCGAACTCCAGGGCGTCCTCGCCCTCGGCGTCCGTCACCCACACCGCCCACTCCTCGCCCTCGCTGCGGAAGGCGCGGGGCAGCCGGGCGCGGACGCCGGGGGTGGCGGCGAGGGCGCGGGCGGGGCCGGAGCGGTGGGTGACCCAGTGGACGCCGCCGCGCACGCAGACGGCGCTGCCCCGGGCGGTGTGGTCGGGGGAGGCCTCCGTGAACCAGTGGGAGGCGTTCACCGGATACGGCCGCAGGTCCGGGCGGGGTCCGCCGGGCCGTACCCCGAGCCGGCGCGGCTCGGCGCCCTCCAGGTCGTCCAGCAGCCACAGGTCACCCGCCGCTGCGTAGACGACGCGGTTTCCGTCCCCGGCCGCGTGCCGGGCGTAGAAGCCGTCGAGGGGGGTGTGCCGGCGCAGGCCGGAGCCGTCGGGCAGGGAGGAGTACAGCGCGCCGGTGCCCTCGTGGTCGCTGAGGAACGCGATCCGCTCCCCCGCCCACACCGGGCACTCGATGTTCCCGTCGATGTCCGGGTGGAGCCGTACGAACTCGCCGCTGCCGTCGGGGTCGATCCACAGCTTGCCCGCCGTGCCGCCCCGGTAGCGCTTCCAGTAGGCGGACTCCAGGCCCATCGGCGCGGACAGCAGCACGGTGGCCGGTCCGAACGCCACGTCGCCGACCGGCCCGTACGGCAGGGTCTCGGCCGGTCCGCCGTCCAGCGGGACGGCGTGCGCCCAGGTGTGCCGGAAGCTGGGCCGGCCCTGCGCGCCGAGCGCGAGCACCCGCCCGTCCGCCGTCCATCCGCGCACCTCGGTACGGCGGTTGCCCCAGTACGTCAGGCGCTCGGCGGGGCCGCCGTCGACGGGGGCGACGTGCACCTCGGGCGCGCCGTCCCGGGTGGAGGTCCAGGCGAGGTGCCGTCCGTCCGGCGAGATCCGGGGGCGGGTCACCGGCATGTTGTCGGCGCTCACCCGCCAGGCGCGGCCACCGTCGAGGGGCGCGAGCCAGACGTCGTCCTCGGCGACGAACGCCACCAAGTCGCCGTGCAGATGGGGGAATCGGAGATAGCCGGAGATGTCCGTGGTCCCCGTCGAAGCACCCTGAGTCACCCCGTCACTGTACGCAGTGGCCGCCGTGCTCCGCTTCCCGTTCCGATCACTTGCCCTCGACGGGCCGGCAGCCGGGGTCGCTCTCGCACCAGACGGTGCGGGTGACGGTGACCGTCACGGTCGGCCGCGGCTGCCCTCCGCCGGGCGGCCGGTACGTCGGCCCGGGGGGCGTGGCGTCGCAGTCGCCCAGCCCGCGCACGTGGAACACCCGTCTGCCGCCGACCTCGGCCGTGAGGTCCCCGCGCACGCAGGCGCCGTCGACGGCCTTGGTGACCTCGCCGGTGACGGTGATCTTCCGCCTGTCCCGGGTCTCCCCGCGGCAGTCGACGGAGACGACGGTGGTCTCGCTCGGCGACGGCGTCCTCCGCGCGGGGCCGCCGCCCTTGCCGTAACTCCCCGTGCAGCTGAGCCAGCTGACGTCCACGTGCTCGTGTTTCAGCTGCGCGGTCGCGGTGGTGTCCGTGGTGTAGGCGACGGTCGCGGAGCTGAGATCGCCCGGCCGGCACGCCGCCGTGGCGCCCCCGGCCACCACGACCAGGCCCACGACGGCCGCCGCCCGCGCCCCGCGCCGCTTCCGTGCCCCTGCCGTCCATGACGTCCATGCCCCCATGCAGGGCAGCGTGCCACCGCCACGGACGGTACGAAAGACCGCATACGGCCAGTCACCCGTTCGTGGCCCGGGCCCGCCGGTGCCGTCAGCCGCGCAGCAACAGCCATTCCTGGAGCTCGACCAGGTTGCCCTCCGGGTCCTTGAGATGAGCGACGCGCATGCGGTCGGTCATCGGGGCCGGTCCGTGCAGCAGGGTCGCGCCCCGGGAGGTGATCTCCGCGCAGTAGGTGTCGAGGTCGTCCACGCGCAGCACGACGAGGGAGCGGTGGCCGGTGGCGCTCTCGCCCAGTTCCTGCAGGAACTGGGCCATCATCACCCGGTCCTGTAGCGCGATCCCGGCGGAACCGGCGTGCGGGCTGAACTTCTCGTACGGTCCCTCGGCCGCGCCGGACTGCGGCTTGAGGCCGAGGACGTCGGCGTAGAAGCGGTAGCAGGAGGCGAAGTCGGTGACCAGAAGCCGGACTTGAGCGAGTTCCACGGTGAGTCCCCCAGGTGGGTCAGGACCAGCGGCCGGTGCGGCCCAGCAGGAGGGCCGCGGCGGCGGTGCCGGCGGTAGATGTACGCAACACGGTAGGACCGAGGACGTACGGCTTCGCACCCGCCTCCGTGAAAACGGCCAGTTCCTCGGGGGAGACACCGCCCTCGGGGCCGACGACCAGCACGATCTCGCCCTGGGCGGGCAGTTCGGCGGTGGCGAGCCGCTCGTCGCCGCTCTCGTGGAGGACGGCGGCGAAGTCCGCCCCGGCCAGCAGCGCGGCGACCTGCCTGGTCGTCGCCGTGTCCGCGACCTCGGGGAAGCGGACCCGGCGGGACTGCTTGCCGGCCTCGCGGGCGGTGGCCCGCCACTTGCCGAGGGCCTTCAGCCCCCGCTCGCCCTTCCACTGGGTGATGCAGCGGGACGCCTGCCAGGGCACGACGGCGTCGACGCCGACCTCGGTCATGGTCTCGACGGCCAGTTCGCCGCGGTCGCCCTTGGGCAGGGCCTGGACGACGGTGATCCGCGGGGCCGCCGGGGGCTCCTCGTGGACGGGATCCAGGTCGCCGACCACCAGACGGTCCTTGCCCTCGGCCGCCTTGACGACACCCTCGGCCCATCGGCCGTGCCCGTCGGTGAGGACCACGTCCTCGCCCGGCCGCAGCCGCTTCACCGATACCGCGTGCCGGCCCTCGGGTCCGTCGAGCACGAACTCCGGCCCCACGCGGTCGAGTCGGTCGACGACGAAGACGGGCGCGGTCATCGCCGGTCACCGCCAGGCCCGGGCAGACTCGACAACGCTGTCCTGGCGTCGGCGAGTTCGGCCGCCAGCACCTCCACCAGCCGGCCGGCGGGCAGCTCCCGGGCCAGCCGGTGCCCCTGCCCGGCCCACAGCGCCATGCCCTGCGCGTCCCCGGCCTTGGCGGCGGCCTTGCGCAGCGGGGCGGTGAGGTGGTTGACCTCCGGGTAGGCGGCGGGGGCGTACGGGCCGTGCTCGCGCAGGAACCGGTTCACCAGGCCGCGCGCCGGGCGTCCGGTGAAGGCGCGGGTCAGCTCGGTACGCACGAACAAGGGGTTGGTCAGTGCCTGTTTGTGCTGGTCGTGAGCGCCGGACTCGGGGGTGGTGAGGAAGGCGGTGCCCAGCTGGGCCGCGCTCGCGCCCGCCGCGAGGACGGCGGCGATCTGGCCGCCGCGCATGATGCCGCCGGCGGCGACGATCGGGATGCTCACGGCCTCGCGGATCTGCGCGATCAGCGACAGCAGCCCGATGCCGGAGCCGTCGTTCTCCGCGACGTCCCGGTGCGTTCCCTGGTGACCGCCGGCCTCCACGCCCTGCGCGATCACCGCGTCGGCCCCGGCCCGCTCGACCGCGCGCGCCTCCTCGGCGGTGGTGGCGGTGACCAGCGTGAAGGTGCCTGCCCGGCGCAGCGCCTCCAGCGCCTCCGGGCTCGGCACGCCGAAGTGGAAGGAGACCACCGGCACCGGGTTGTCGAGGAGGACGGCGAGCTTGGCGTCGTAGCCGTCGTCCCGGCCGCTGTCCGGATCGCCCAGCTCGGTCTCGTACCAGGCGGCCTCGCCGGCCAGCTGGTGGGCGTAGACCTCGACGGCGCCCGACTCGGCGTACTCGGGCTGGGGCATGAACACGTTCACGCCGAACGGGCGGCCGGTGAGCCCCCGCAGTTGCTTGATCTCCTGGTACATGCCGTCGGCCGTCTTGTATCCGGCGGCGAGGAACCCGAGGCCACCGGCCTCGCAGACGGCGGCGGCGAGCTGCGGGACGGAGACACCGCCCGCCATGGGGGCCTGCACGATCGGGTGGGGGGAGAGACCGGTCAGCGCGGAGGACATGAGCGCATGTTGTCACGTCCTCCGTACAAGTCCGAATCCGGGCGTCCCGCGGCATAGGCCAGGGGCATACGGGGTGCCGGGGCACCCCGTGCGCCGCGAATCACCGGCCGTTGAACGCGTCCTTCAGCCGTGAGAACAGCCCCTGCTGGCCCGGCTGGAACTGTCCCTGCGGCCGCTCCTCGCCCCTCAGCTTGGCCAGCTCGCGCAGCAGTCGCTCCTGCTCCGGGTCGAGCTTGCCCGGGGTCTGCACCTCGACGTGGACGATCAGATCGCCCCGGCCGCCGCCGCGCAGATGCGTGACGCCGCGGTCGTGCAGCGGGATCGACTGGCCGGACTGGGTACCGGGCCGGATGTCGACCTCCTCCATGCCGTCCAGCGTCTCCAGCGGGACCTTGGTGCCGAGGGCCGCCGCGGTCATCGGGATGGTGACCGTGCAGTGCAGGTCGTCGCCGCGCCGCTGGAACATCGAGTGCGGCAGCTCGTGGATCTCGACGTACAGGTCACCGGCCGGACCGCCGCCGGGACCGACCTCGCCCTCGCCGGCCAGCTGGATGCGGGTGCCGTTGTCGACACCGGCCGGGATCTTCACGGTGAGCGTGCGCCGCGAGCGGACGCGGCCGTCGCCGGCGCACTCCGGGCACGGGGTCGGGACCACCGTGCCGAAGCCCTGGCACTGGGGACAGGGCCGCGAGGTCATGACCTGGCCCAGGAAGGACCGGGTGACCTGCGAGACCTCACCGCGGCCGCGGCACATGTCGCACGTCTGGGCCGAGGTGCCCGGCGCCGCGCCCTCGCCGGCGCAGGTGTTGCAGACGACCGCGGTGTCGACCTGGATGTCCTTGGTCGTCCCGAAGGCCGCCTCGTCCAGCTCGATCTCGATCCGGATCATCGCGTCCTGGCCGCGCCGGGTGCGCGAGCGCGGCCCGCGCTGCGACGCCGTACCGAAGAACGCGTCCATGATGTCCGAGAAGTTGCCGAAGCCGCCGGCACCGAAGCCGCCCGCGCCCGCGCCGCCCGACTGGGAGAGCGGGTCGCCGCCGAGGTCGTAGACCTGCTTCTTCTGCGGGTCCGAGAGCACCTCGTAAGCGGCGTTGATCTCCTTGAACCGCTCCTGGGTCTTCGGATCGGGGTTGACGTCCGGGTGCAGCTCGCGTGCGAGCCGACGGAACGCCTTCTTGATCTCATCCTGCGACGCGTCGCGGCGCACGCCGAGAACGGCGTAGTAGTCCGTGGCCACTTACGACTCCGCCAGGATCTGTCCGACGTACCGTGCCACTGCGCGTACCGCTCCCATCGTTCCCGGGTAGTCCATGCGGGTCGGTCCGACCACGCCGAGCTTGGCAACCGCCTCGCCGCCCGAACCGTAACCGACCGACACGACGGACGTGGAGTTGAGTCCTTCATGGGCGTTCTCGTGGCCGATTCGCACGGTCACGCCCGGATCCTTCGCCTCGCCCAGGAGCTTGAGGAGCACGACCTGCTCCTCGAGGGCCTCCAGGACGGGCCGGATCGTGAGGGGAAAGTCATGCCCGAAGCGGGTGAGATTGGCGGTGCCGCCGATCATCAGTCGCTCCTCGTTCTCCTCGACCAGTGTCTCCAGCAGGGTGGAGAGCACGGTGGAGACCGTACCCCGGTCCTCGGCGTCGAAGGCTTCCGGGAGGTCCTCGACCAGCTTCGGCACGTCCGCGAACCGGCGGCCGGCGACCCGGCTGTTCAGCCGCGCCCGCAGATCCGCCAGCGAGGACTCGCCGAACGGCGCCGGGCAGTCGACCATCCGCTGCTCGACCCGGCCGGTGTCCGTGATCAGCACGAGCATCAGGCGCGCCGGAGCCAGCGAGAGCAGCTCCACGTGCCGGACGGTGGACCGGGTCAGCGACGGGTACTGCACGACGGCGACCTGCCGGGTCAGCTGCGCGAGCAGCCGCACCGTGCGCGCCACGACGTCGTCGAGATCGACGGCACCCTCCAGGAAGTTCTGGATCGCCCGCCGCTCGGGCGCGGTCATCGGCTTGACGCCCGCGAGCTTGTCCACGAACAGCCGGTAGCCCTTGTCGGTGGGGATGCGCCCGGCACTGGTGTGCGGCTGCGCGATGTACCCCTCGTCCTCCAGGGCGGCCATGTCGTTGCGGACCGTCGCCGGGGAGACGCCGAGACTGTGCCGCTCGGTGAGCGCCTTGGAACCCACCGGCTCCTCCGTGCCCACATAGTCCTGGACGATGGCGCGCAGGACCTGAAGCCTGCGTTCACTCAGCATCCGCGCGCACCTCCAGCACGTCGTCCCCTCATCGCCTCGGGTCGTCCTCCTGGCACTCTTCCCACGTGAGTGCCAGCATTCCCCGGCCCAGTGTACGGCTGTCGGGTACACACTGGGCAAGGTCGTCCCCCGCGGTCTCGCGTCCGCACCGGGTGCTACCGCTAGCGTCGCGGTATGACGGTGACTTGGGAAGAGCTGGGGTGGGAGCGGCTGGCCGCCGGGGCCGGGCGGTGCCGGCTGCCCGGCTGGGACTGCACGGTGGGGCTGGTCCTCGGCGAGGGTACGGCGCTCATGGTCGACGCCGGCTCGAGCGTCGCCGAGGGGGCCCGGCTGCGGGCGCAGGCCCAGCGGCTCACCGGCGGCCGTGTGACCCATCTCGCGCTGACCCACCCCCACTTCGACCACGTCTTCGGGGCGGCCGCGTTCGCCGGGGTGCAGGGGTACGGGGCGGTGGGCGTCGACGCGGTCTTCGCGTACGGCCGCGAGGAGCTGCGCGCGGACGCGATCGGGAACGGCCTGCCGGCGGCCGACGCGGAGGAGGCGGTGGACGCGCTCACCCCGCCCCGCCACCTGGTCTCCGGCGAGTGGACCCTCGACCTCGGCGGCGGCCGCCAGGCCCTGCTGGCCAACGTGGGCCCCGGGCACACGGCGCACGACCTGGCGGTCCTGGTCCCCGGCTCGGCGTCCGGCGGGCGGGAGGTCGTCTTCTGCGGCGACCTGGTCGAGGAGTCCGGCGAGCCCCAGGCGGGCCCGGACGCGGTGCCGTCCCGCTGGCCGGACGCGCTCGACCGCCTCCTGTCCCTGGGTGGCGAGGACGCGCTCTACGTCCCGGGCCACGGAGCGGTGGTCGACGCGGCCTTCGTGCGCCGCCAACGCGACGAACTGGCGGCCCGCTTCGACGTGACCTGAACCACACCGGGCCGCCCGAGCCGCGTGAGCCGCGCCGCTCCGGGTGGTGAATACCGGCGTGTCGTGGGACCCGCACCCCGGGTTCTCCTATCGTCATCCGAATGCGCCAGTACTCCGCCGACCTGACCCCGCCGTGGAAGAAGCCGAAACCCGTGCCCGAGGTGCCGGCCGAACCGGGCCTGGTGGTGGAGGAGCCCGGCAGCGGGTTCTGCGGGGCGGTGATCCGCTGCGAGGCGGGCACGGTGACCCTGGAGGACCGTTTCGGCAAGCACCGGGTGTTCCCGATGGAGCCGCGCGGCTTCCTGCTGGAGGGCAGGGTGGTCACCCTGGTGAGACCCGCGGGTGGCCCGGTACGGCCCACCCGCACGGCCTCCGGCTCGGTCGCCGTCCCCGGCGCACGCGCGCGGGTGGCCCGGGCCGGCCGCATCTACGTGGAGGGCCGGCACGACGCCGAGCTGGTCGAGAAGGTGTGGGGCGACGACCTGCGCGTCGAGGGCGTGGTCGTGGAGTACCTGGAGGGCGTGGACGACCTGCCGGCGATCGTCTCCGAGTTCGGGCCTGGGCCGGACGCCCGGCTGGGCGTCCTCGTGGACCATCTGGTGCCGGGCTCCAAGGAGTGGCGCATCGCGGAAGCCGTGACGAGCGAACACGCCCTCGTCGTCGGCCACCCGTACATCGACATCTGGGAGGCGGTGAAGCCGTCGTCCCTGGGGATCCCCGGCTGGCCCCGGGTGCCCCGCGGCCAGGACTGGAAGACGGGGGTGTGCCGGGCGCTGGGCTGGCCGCAGCACACGGGGGCCGCCTGGCAGGCGATTCTGGCGCGCGTGGGGTCGTACCGGGATCTGGAGCCGGAGTTGCTGGGACGGGTGGAGGAGCTGATCGACTTCGTCACGTCCGGCGACGAGGGCTGACCCACGGGGCGAGGACACGCGGCGAGGCCAGACCGCCACGGACGGGGCGTGCGGCGACCTCCGAGCGCCACGGACGGGGCACTCTACGACGTCCGACCGCAACGGCCGGGGCGCGCGGCGACATCCGACCGCCACGGACGGGGCGTGCGGCGACCTCCGAGCGCCACGGACGAGGCACTCTACGACGTCCGACCGCAACGGCCGGGGCGCGCGGCGACATCCGACCGCCACGGACGGGGCGTGCGGCGAGGCCCGGTCAGTCGACCAGGTCTCGCACCACCGCGTCCGCCAGCAGCCGGCCGCGCAGGGTCAGCACGGCACGGCCGCGCGCGTACGGTTCCTCCTGGAGCAGGCCGTCCGCCAGCGCCCGCCGGGACGCCGCGCGTCCGGCCGCCTTCAGCAGCGACAGCGGAACACCCTCCCGCAGCCGAAGCTCCAGCAGGACGCGCTCCACCCGCCGGTCCTCCTCCGGCAGCAGCTCACGGCCGGCCCCGGGCGACCGCCCAGACGCCAGCGCCGCCGCGTACGCACCGGGGTGCTTCACGTTCCACCAGCGCACCCCGCCGACGTGCGAGTGCGCGCCGGGGCCCGCGCCCCACCAGTCGGCACCCCGCCAGTACAGCTCGTTGTGCAGGCAGCGGCCCGCCTCGGAGGTGGCCCAGTTGGAGACCTCGTACCAGTCGAAGCCCGCCGCCGACAGGGTCTCCTCGGCGATCAGGTAGCGGTCGGCGTGAACGTCGTCGTCCGTCATCGGGACCTCACCGCGGCGGATGCGGCGGGCGAGCTGGGTGCCCTCCTCGACGATCAGCGCATAGGCGCTGACGTGGTCGGGGCCGGCACCGATCGCCGCGTCCAGGGAGGCCCGCCAGTCGTCGTCGCTCTCCCCTGGTGTGCCGTAGATCAGGTCGAGGTTGACGTGCCGGAAGCCGGCCGACCGCGCCTCCGCCACGCACGCCTCGGGGCGGCCCGGGGTGTGCGTGCGGTCCAGCACCCTCAGCACGTGCCGCCGCGCGCTCTGCATGCCGAAGGAGATCCGGTTGAAGCCGCCCTCGCGCAGGGTGGCGAGGTAGGCCGGGTCGACCGACTCCGGGTTCGCCTCCGTGGTGATCTCCGCGTCCGGTGCGAGACCGAACTCGTCGCGGATCGCGCCCAGCATCCGTACGAGGTCCTCCGCGGCCAGCAGCGTGGGCGTGCCGCCGCCGACGAAGACCGTGCGGACCTCGCGCGGGTCGTCGCCGAGCACCTTGCGGGCCAGGCGGATCTCGTCGGTCAGGGTGTCCGCGTAGTTGTCCCGGGACGCGAGCACCCCGCCGGTGCCGCGCAGCTCAGTCGCGGTGTACGTGTTGAAGTCGCAGTAGCCGCAGCGGGTGGCGCAGTACGGGACGTGCAGATAGAACCCGAGGGGGCGGTCGGCTGCCCCGGCGAGCGCGGCGGCGGGCAGCGCGCCGTCGGCGGGGACGGGCTCGCCGTCGGGAAGTGCGGAAGGCATGTCCCCCATTGTCCCGTACGACCACCGCCCGGTACGACGGCGGTCGCTCCGGCCCGAAGCACCACGTCCGTCACTCCCGCCCCGGCACACCCACGGCCGTCGCATGGCCCAGGCCCACTACGTGCGTCACTTTCGCCCCGTAACCCCCACGACCGTCACATGGCCCAGGGCCACCATGTGCGTATCACTCGCCCCGGAACGCCCACAGCCGTCACCCGGCCCAGAGCCACCACGTCCGTCACTCGCCCCGGAACACCACCCATCACCCACTCCCGGAACCACCACGCCCCGTCACTCCGCCTGGAGGACCAGCAGGGCCAGGTCGTCCTCCGGGAGGCCGCCGCCGAAGTCGTGCACCAGGCGGCGGATCCTTTCCGCGATCAGCTCGGCGCTCAGGCCCGCGCAGCCGGACAGGGCCCGCGCGAGCCCGTCGCCGTCGTCGAACTGGCGGGAGCCCGAGCGGCGCTCGGTCACCCCGTCGGTGACGCACAGCAGGCTGTCACCGGGCCGCAGTTCGAGGGTCTCGCTGGTGTACGTCTCGTCCTCGACCACACCGAGCAGGGTCTGGGGGCGGGCGGCGGTGCGCACCTCGCCGTTCGGCCGCAGGACCAGGGGCAGCGGGTGCCCGGCGGAGGCGAGGGTGCAGCGGACACCCGCGGCGTGGGGCGTCAGCTCGCCGTAGAGCAGGGACAGGAAGCGGGTCTGCGGGCCGTCTCCGGGCGGCACGGGCCGGCCGCCCGCGGCGACCAGCGCGCGGGCGGCCGCGTCGGCGGCCTCGGTGGCGTCGTCGAGGAGGAGCTGGTTCAGGCGGTCGAGCACGTCGGCGACGCGGTAGCCCTCGCGGGCGAGGAGCCGCAGCCAGGGCCGGGCGAGACCGATGACGACGGCCGCCTCGGGGCCCTTGCCCTGGACGTCGCCGACGGCGAAGCACCAGCGGCCGTCGCCGGCCGGGAAGAGGTCGTAGAAGTCGCCGCTGGGGCCGCCCTTGTCACAGGGCTCGTAGACGAGCGCGCTGCGCATGCCCGGGATCTCGGCGACCGCGCCGGGCAGCAGGCCGCGCTGCAGGACGGCGCTGATGGCGGCCTGGCGGGCGTACTGGCGGGCCGCGCCGACGGCGAGGGCGACCCGTCTGCTGAGATCCTCGACGAGCCCGGTGACCTCGTCGGGGAACCCGGTCAGCCCGCAGCGGCCGATGACCAGCGTGCCGAGCGGCCGGCCGCCCGCGATCAGCCGGTAGGCCAGCGCCGTGCCGTCGGCACCCTGCGGGCCGAGCGCGTCGCCGGGCCAGGCGTACGGCTCGGGGCTCGAGCGCAGCCCCTCCTGCGGGCACGGCGGCTCCTTCTCCAGGGCGCAGCGCAGTTCCTCGATCCGGGACTCGCTGGTGTGCCAGACCCGGGCCGGTCCGCCACCCGTGCCGCCGCGTACGGTCGCCTCGTCCTCCAGCCACACCGCGCACCAGTCGGCGAGCCGGGGCACGATCAGCTGGCCGGTGAGGGCGGCGACGAGGTTCTCGTCGAGCTGTCCGGCCAGCAGGTCGGAGGCCTCGGCGAGGAAGGACAGCGCGCTCCGGCCGAGCCAGTCCCGGTCGGCGTCGGCGCGGTGCGGCTGCGGGGCCAGGTCCTCGGCGACCTCCAGGGCGGGGCCCGGGGCGGGCCCGGCCGCGGTGTCGCTGCCGCCCGGGGGCAGCCGCGCCCACACCGTCTTGGCGCCGGTGCGGTAGGTGACGCCCCAGGACTCCGCGAGGGTGGCGACCAGCCGCAGCCCGCGTCCGTACTCGGCAACGTCGTACGGCGTCTCGCCGCCGTCCGGATCGCGCGGGGGGCGGGAGGGGTGCCGGTCGCCCACCTCCACGACGAACGCGCCGGTCTGCTCCAGACGCCAGTCCAGCTCGACGTCGGTACCGGCGTGCACGACGGCGTTGGTGACCAGTTCACTGACGACGGCCATGGCGTCGTCGGCGAGCCGGGCGGACACCCCGCGCGCCTCGGCCAGCGCGGCCCGCACCAGCGCGCGGGCCGAGCCCGGCGCGAGGGGACTTCCGGCCAGCGTGGCCCGCCCCCGCACCTCACGGTCCGGGGCCTCGCTCTCCCGCTGCGCCGGTATGGCCGCCATGTCCATGCGGCAAGGGTGACAGACAGCAGGCACGGACAAGCGCGCAGTCACCGAAGTGGCCAGTCGTGACCGAGAACCGTGCTGCGGGAGTGCTCCCAGACGGACACTATCGAGCGCGGTCGGGCGGAAACCGACCAAAGGGGTGCAGGTGACCACGCGATTCACTACGGACGACCCGCGGCCACCGCCGATCCCCCGCCACCCTCGGAGACCCTGCCGCCACCCCTTCCGCGAGGGTGCCGGCGTTCCTTCGCCCGGGTGCCGACCCCTCGCGAGCACGCCGGCACCTCGTCGAGCAGGTGCCGGCGCCAGTGCGACACCGTGCCGGCACCCCTCCCAGAGCGTGGCCCCCTCCCAAGAGCCGGGAGCGTGCCGGCGCCCCTCCGAACGTGCTAGGCCTCCCGCGACCCCGCGTACATCTCGTCGATGAGGCCCTTGTACTCCCGCTCCACGACGGGCCGCTTCAGCTTCAGGCTCGGCGTGATCTCGCCGTGCTCGACGTCGAGGTCCCGCGGCAGCAGGCGGAACTTCTTGATCGTCTGCCAGCGCTGGAGACCGGCGTTGAGCCGCTGGACGTAACCGTCGACCAGCTCGACCGTCTGCGGCGCCGCGACGATCTCGGCGTACGGCTTGCCCGCCAGGCCGTTCTCCTTCGCCCAGTCCTGGATCGCGAGTTCGTCCAGGGCGATCAGGGCGGTGCAGTAGTTCCGGTCGGCGCCGTGCACGAGGATGTTGGAGACGTACGGGCACACCGCCTTGAACTGCCCCTCGACCTCGGCAGGGGCGACGTACTTGCCGCCGGAGGTCTTGATCAGGTCCTTCTTCCGGTCGGTGATGCGCAGATAGCCGTCGGGCGACAGCTCGCCGATGTCGCCGGTGTGGAACCAGCCGTCGGACTCCAGCACCTCGGCGGTCTTCTCGGGCAGCCTGTGGTAGCCGTCCATGATGCCGGGACCGCGCAGCAGGATCTCGCCGTCCTCGGCGATCCGCACCTCGGTGCCGGGCAGCGGCTTGCCGACCGTGCCGGTGCGGTAGGCCTCGCCGGGGTTGACGAAGGAGGCCGCGGAGGACTCGGTGAGGCCGTAGCCCTCCAGGATGTGGATGCCGGCGCCGGCGAAGAAGTAGCCGATCTCCGGAGCCAACGCGGAGGCGCCGGAGACACAGGCGCGCAGCCGGCCGCCGAAGGCCTCGCGGAGCTTGCCGTAGACCAGGGTGTCGGCGACCTTGTGCCGGGCGGCCAGGCCGAAGGGCGCCGAGGCGGTGCCGGTGCGGCGGAAGTTGTCCTGCGTGACCTTGGCGTACTCGCGGGACACCTCGGCGGCCCACTGGAAGATCTTGTACTTGGCCGCACCACCCTCGCGGGCCTTGGCCGCGACGCCGTTGTAGACCTTCTCGAAGATCCGCGGGACGGCCGCCATGTACGTCGGCTGCACCACCGGAAGGTTCTCGATGATCTTGTCCACGCGGCCGTCGACGGCGGTGACGTGCCCGACCTCGATCTGGCCGGAGGTGAGGACCTTGCCGAAGACGTGGGCGAGCGGCAGCCACAGGTACTGCACGTCGTCGGCGCCGAGCAGCCCGGTGGACGCGATCGCCTTCGCCATGTACGACCAGTTGTCGTGCGGCAGGCGCACGCCCTTGGGGCGGCCGGTGGTGCCGGAGGTGTAGATGAGGGTGGCGAGCTGGTCCTTGGCGATCGCGCCGACCCGCTCCTTGATCAGCTGGGGGTGCTGCTCCAGGTAGGCGGCGCCGCGCCGCTCCAGTTCCGCGAGGGTGATCACCCAGTCGCCGGTCTCCGCGCCCGCCGGGTCGATGACGACGATCTTGGCCAGGTCGGGCAGCTCGGCGCGCTTCTCGATCGCCTTGGCGACCTGGGCCGCGTCCTCGGCGATCAGCACCCGGCTCTCGGAGTCGGCGAGGATGAACGCCGACTCGTCGGCGTTGGTCTGCGGGTAGATGGTCGTGGTCGCGCCGCCGCCGCACATGATGCCGAGGTCGGCGAGGATCCACTCGACGCGGGTCGAGGAGGCGAGCGCCACCCGCTGCTCCGGCTGTACACCCAGCTCGATGAGGCCGGCCGCGATGGCGTACACCCGGTCCGCGGCCTGGGCCCAGCTGAGCGACTTCCAGTCGTCCGGGCCGTCACCGGAGGCGGACGGGACGGGATAGCGGTAGGCCTCGGCGTCCGGTGTCGCCGCCACGCGCTCCAGGAAGAGGGCCGCCACGGACGGCGGACGGTTCTCGATCAGGGTCTGTGCGTCGGTCACGACATCCTCCGGGGCCCGCTGCGGTGCGGCTGACTCGGTGCGGCTGGGTTAACTCACGGTGTGCTTCAGGATCTGTTGTTTAACTCGCGAGTAACTATCGAGCAGGGTTCAGAGTAAGCCGCGACCGGCCGCTGCGTAAGGGGCTTCGGCCTGTCACTTTCCACTCAGAGCGACGTTACGCACGCGTAGGGGCCCGTCGCACTTTCGCACGACGAGCCCCCTTGTGCCCGGTTACGGCGGTAACCCGGCCGTCACCGTTTGTTACCGGTGGTTACTTCTTGCCCTTGCCCGACCCCGCGCTGTCATCGCTGGACAGGACGGCGATGAAGGCCTCCTGCGGAACCTCCACGGAACCCACCATCTTCATCCGCTTCTTGCCTTCCTTCTGCTTCTCCAGCAGCTTGCGCTTACGCGAGATGTCACCGCCGTAGCACTTGGCGAGGACGTCCTTGCGGATGGCGCGGATGGTCTCGCGGGCGATGACCCGCGAGCCCACGGCCGCCTGGATGGGCACCTCGAAGGCCTGCCGCGGGATCAGCTCGCGCAGCTTGGCCACCAGCCGCACGCCGTACGCGTACGCCGCGTCCTTGTGGGTGATCGCCGAGAAGGCGTCCACCTTGTCGCCGTGCAGCAGGATGTCGACCTTGACGAGGCTGGAGGTCTGCTCACCGGTGGGCTCGTAGTCGAGTGAGGCGTAGCCGCGCGTTTTGGACTTCAGCTGGTCGAAGAAGTCGAAGACGATCTCCGCGAGGGGGAGCGTGTAGCGGATCTCGACCCGGTCCTCGGAGAGGTAGTCCATGCCGAGCAGGGTGCCGCGCCGGGTCTGGCACAGCTCCATGATCGAGCCGATGAACTCGCTCGGCGCCAGGATGGTGGCGCGCACGACCGGCTCGTACACCTCGTCGATCTTCCCCTCGGGGAACTCGCTCGGGTTGGTGACCGTGTGCTCGGTGCCGTCCTCCATGAGCACGCGGTACACCACGTTCGGGGCGGTGGCGATCAGGTCGAGCCCGAACTCGCGCTCCAGCCGCTCCCGGATCACGTCCAGGTGCAGCAGGCCCAGGAAGCCGACCCGGAAGCCGAAGCCGAGGGCGGCGGAGGTCTCCGGCTCGTAGACCAGCGCGGCGTCGTTGAGCTGCAGCTTGTCCAGGGCGTCGCGCAGCTCGGGGTAGTCGGAGCCGTCCAGCGGATACAGACCCGAGAAGACCATCGGCTTGGGGTCCTTGTACCCGCCGAGCGCCTCCGTGGCCCCCTTGTGCAGGCTGGTGATGGTGTCACCGACCTTGGACTGGCGGACGTCCTTCACGCCGGTGATGAGATAGCCCACCTCGCCCACGCCCAGTCCGTCGGCGGGCAGCATCTCCGGCGAGTTGGTGCCGATCTCCAGCAGTTCGTGGGTGGCGTTCGTCGACATCATGCGGATGCGCTCACGCTTGTTGAGCTGGCCGTCGATGACACGGACGTAGGTCACCACGCCCCGGTACGAGTCGTAGACCGAGTCGAAGATCATCGCTCGGGCGGGCGCGTCGGCGACACCGACCGGCGCGGGCACGTCCCGGACGACCCTGTTCAGCAGCGCGTCGACGCCGACACCCGTCTTGGCGGAGACCCGCAGCACGTCGTCGGGGTCACAGCCGACCAGGTTCGCCAGCTCCTCGGCGAACTTCTCCGGCTGCGCGGCCGGCAGGTCGATCTTGTTCAGCACCGGGATGATCGCGAGGTCGTTCTCCATCGCCAGGTACAGGTTGGCGAGGGTCTGCGCCTCGATGCCCTGGGCGGCGTCGACGAGGAGGATGGTCCCCTCACAGGCGGCCAGCGACCGCGAGACCTCGTAGGTGAAGTCGACGTGCCCCGGGGTGTCGATCATGTTGAGGATGTGGGTCGCGCCCTGGTCGGGGCCCTCGGTCGGGGCCCAGGGCAGACGCACCGCCTGGGACTTGATCGTGATGCCGCGCTCGCGCTCGATGTCCATCCGGTCGAGGTACTGAGCACGCATCTGCCGCTGCTCGACCACGCCGGTCAGCTGGAGCATCCGGTCGGCGAGCGTGGACTTGCCGTGGTCGATGTGCGCGATGATGCAGAAGTTGCGGATCAGAGCCGGGGCGGTACGGCTCGGCTCGGGCACATTGTTAGGGGTCGCGGGCACGCAGGGTCCTGTCTCTTGAGGCGCCTTATGCCTCGGGTCGGATCGATACGTAGTCTCCATCGTCCCACGGGGACGGACCGGGGACCGTTTTGGGCCGCTCGCAGGGCCACTGGTACTGTAGATGGCTGTGCCTCATGCCCTCTCAGCGCGAGGCACGTCCGAGAAATTTTGGATCACCGGCACGGGACCCGAGCGGTTCCGCGCCTGAACCTGAAAAGGCTCCTTCGTGGCGAACATCAAGTCCCAGATCAAGCGGATCAAGACCAACGAGAAGGCCCGGCTGCGCAACAAGGCCGTCAAGTCCTCCCTGAAGACCGCGATCCGCAAGGCCCGTGAGGCCGCTGCCGCGGGTGACGTGGAGAAGGCGACCGAGCTGCAGCGCGCTGCCGCGCGTGCGCTCGACAAGGCCGTCTCCAAGGGTGTCATCCACAAGAACCAGGCCGCCAACAAGAAGTCGGCGCTTGCTTCCAAGGTCATCGCTCTCAAGGGCTGAAACCCTTTTTGATCTGATCGCCGGAAGGACCCAGGGCGGGCCCTCTCTCATCCGCTCCCGACCGGCACCCCAGGAACCGCGCGCGGCCTGCGTTCGCCACGCGGGCGCGGATCCGACAGCTTGAACAGCTTGAACCGAGGCCCTGCCGCTCCCCTTCCCCAAGGGGGACGGCAGGGCCTTCGGCATGCGGCGCCTTTCGACCTAGGGCGCCTTTCGACCTAGGGCGCCTTCGACATGCGGCGCCTTCGACATGCGGCGCCTTCGGCATACGTCCAGCGCCGTCGGGTAACCGGATCAGCCGCGGCCCCTGGACCGCGCGGCCCGGGCGATCGTCACGACCGCCTTCTCCAGCGCGTACCCGGGGTCGTCACCGCCGCCCTTCACGCCCGCGTCGGCCTCGGCGACCGCGCGCATCGCCACCGCGACGCCGTCGGGAGTCCAGCCCCGCATCTGCTGCCGGACCCGGTCGATCTTCCACGGCGGCATACCCAGCTCGCGAGCCAGGTCGGCCGGGCGTCCGCCACGCGCGGAGGAGAGCTTCCCGATCGCCCGCACCCCTTGCGCCAGCGCGCTGGTGATCAGTACCGGCGCCACGCCCGTCGACAGCGACCATCTGAGCGCCTCCAGCGCCTCCGCCGTCCGCCCCTCCACGGCCCGGTCGGCGACCGTGAAGCTGGAGGCCTCGGCGCGGCCCGTGTAGTACCGCCCGACGACGGCCTCGTCGATCGTCCCCTCCACGTCGGCGACCAGCTGGGAAACCGCCGAGGCCAGCTCCCGCAGGTCACTGCCGATCGCGTCGCAGAGCACCTGGCACGCCTCGGGCGTCGCCGACCGCCCGGACGAACGGAACTCCCCCCGAACGAAGGCCAGCCGGTCCGCCGGCTTGGTCATCTTCGGGCAGGCCACCTCCCGCGCCCCCGCCTTGCGCGCGGCGTCCAGCAGTCCCTTGCCCTTGGCGCCGCCGGCATGCAGCAGCACGAGCGTGATCTCCTCCGCGGGCGATCCGAGGTACGCCTTCACGTCCTTGACCGTGTCGGCGGACAGGTCCTGCGCGTTGCGTACGACCACGACTTTCCGCTCGGCGAAGAGCGACGGACTGGTCAGCTCGGCGAGCGTGCCGGGCTGCACCTGGTCCGAGGTGAGGTCGCGTACGTCCGTGTCGGCGTCGGCGGCCTTGGCGGCGGCCACCACCTCCTGCACGGCACGGTCGAGCAGGAGGTCCTCCTGGCCCACGGCGAGCGTCACCGGGGCGAGAGGGTCGTCATTCGCAGTTTTCCTGGCCATCGCCTTCAGCATCCCACGCACCACCGACAACGAACGGGCCGCGGGCCCCGACCGGCCCCGGACCGCACCCGGAGCCCGTATCAGGGTCAGCGCATCCGGGGTTCTTCTCAGGATCAGGGCACCCGGAGTCCATCCCGGACCAGTGCAGCGGAAGTCCGTCCCGGATCAGGGCAGCGAAGTCCGTCCCGGATCCCACCGAGCCCGTCCCGGATCAGGGCAGCGAAGTCCGTCCCGGATCAGGACCACCGAGCCCGTCCACGGATCCCACCGAGCCCGTCCCAGATCAGGGCTCCTCGCGCCAGCCGTCCCACTCGCCCGCGAACTCGTCCAGCCCCGCCGGATCCAGCCGCTGCTCCTCGTCCCGCAGGACCACCAGCCACTGGGCGTCCTCGGCGTCGTCCTCACCGGCCAGCGCGTCCCGGACGAGCCGGGGCTCCTCGTCGATGCCGAACCGCTCCCCGAGCGCCGCGGCCGCCTCCTCGGCGGCATCGCGATCGGGCAGCACCAGCACGTGTCTCACATCGCTCACGGGGCCATTCTCCGGCACCGGGGGCAGGCCGAGCGGAGAGGGCGGGCGCCTGCGGCCGGGGGGCGGGGGCGGGAGGCGGGGGGGGCCTGGACTGAGCCGCGTCGGCGTCCGGAGCTGAGCCGGCATCCAGGGGTGAGCCGACTCGGCGTCCAGGGCTGAGCCGGCTCGGCGTCCAGGGCTGAGCCGGCTCGGCGCCGGGGCCGGGCCGAGCCGAGCGGAGCCGACGTCCGAAGCCGAGCCAGCCGAGCGGAGCCGAGCCGAGCCGACGTCCGGAGCCGAGCGGCGCCGACTCAAGAAGTACCGTTCTGATCCCGCACAGCCGGTACCCGGTCCAACTCGATGCCGAACCGCTCCCGGTACACCGCCAGCACCTCCTCGTCCGTCTCCAACTCCCGTTTCTCGCGCTCTCCGTCGGCTGCCGTCGTCGTCAGCGTGCGCCCACCGAGCGTGATCCTCCCTCCGTCTCCGGTGATCCGTGAGCAGACCAGCGAGCGGGTGAAGTGCGACAGCGGTGAGGTGCTGTGCCACCAGGCACCGGCCACGAAGTCACCGAGCACCCGGGGCCGCGTCTCCAGCCGGTACTGCGGCTTGCCGTTCCGTAGGACGTCCAGGTCTCCGGCATCCACCGCGCCCCGGCCGCCCCGCGAACCCGCCCCGTCATCTCCGCCTCGCGCCCCCGCCGCGTCGGGCCCCGCCTCCACCAGGCGGAACCTCCCGCCCGGATCGTCCTGCTCCCCGCGCTCCGCGAAGGCGAGCGGGTAGTGGCTGTGGGCCCCGAACCCCACGTCGGCGAGCCAGGTCTCCCCGTCCGCCGTACGCACCCCGAGCGCGAGGTGGTCGTAGGGGATCCCGGTCCGCCCCTCCTCGTCGTACACCCGTCCCGCGAACAGCTCCACCTCATAGCCGAGGGCGGTGAGCAACGCTGCGAAGGCCCCGTTGAGTTCGTAGCAGAAGCCGCCGCGCCGGCTTCCCGTCACCTTGTCCAGCAGCCGCTTCTCCTCCAGCACGATCTCCTCCCCGAGGTGGATCGAGAGGTTCTCGAAGGGCACGGTCCGCAGGTGGCGCAGGTGCAGTTCTCGCAGGGCCTCGCTGGTGGGCCGCTGCGGGCGCGCCGCCCCGAGACGCAGGAGATAGGCATCGGCCTGTGCAGAGTTCATGCCCCCAGTCTCGGCGAACGACCACCCCGGAACCCCGCCGGCCTCACAGACGACCGCTCCCGAACCCCGCCGCTCTCACAGACGGCCCCTCCCGAAAGCCCCGCCGAGCCCGAAAACGACCGCTCTCGAGCCCCGCCGGCCTCACAGACGACCGCTCCCGAGCCCCGCCGCTCTCACAGACGGCCCCTCCCGAAAGCCCCGCCGAGCCCGAAAACGACCGCTCCCGAACCCCGCCGCTCTCACAGACGACCGCTCCCGAGCCCCGCCGCTCTCACAGACGGCCCCTCTCGAGGCGCCGCCAGCTGGCGGCCGGCCACTCCGGAGACCCGCCAGGTACCCGAAGCAGGGCCGTGGCTCACTCCTCCTCACTCTCTGGCCACCCGCACCTCCCCTCCCGCCCCTCCGGTCCCCCCGACGGCGAGCGCTCCGTCCCGGTCGGTGCGCAGCACCGTCGCGCCTCCGGCACGCAGCGCGGCGACGGTCGACGGTGCCGGGTGCCCGTAGGGGTTGCCGGCGCCGGCGGAGATCAGGGCCACTCTGGGTGCCACGAGCCGTATCAGCTCCGGGTCCTGGTAGGCCGAGCCGTGATGGGCCACTTTCAGGACGTCCACGCCGGCCAGCCCGGCAGCCGCCGGGGTTCTCGACAGCGCCTGCTGAGCGGGGGGTTCGAGGTCACCGAGCAGCAGCAACCGCAGTCCTCCCGCGCGGACGAGCAGCGCGACGCTCGCGTCGTTCGGTCCGTCCGATTCCGGCAGGGTGCCGCCCGGCGGCGCCTGTGCACCCGCTGACGCTCTTCCGTTCGGCGGGGGCCACAGGACGCGCCAGGACAGCGGGCCGGAGCGCCGTTCCTCCCCCGCGGCGGCCCGCGTGACCGGGATGTGCCGTTCGGCCGCCTGCCTTCTGACGGACTCGGCCTGCTCCGCCGGTTCCTCGAAACCCGTCGTCTCGATCTCGGCCACCGAGCGGCCCCGCAGCACCCCGGGCAGGCCCGCCACATGGTCGGCATGGAAGTGGGTGAGGACGAGCAGAGGGATGCGCGTGATGCCCAACTGCCGCAGACAGTGGTCGACCGGCGCCGGGTCCGGCCCGGCGTCCACGACCACCGCGGTCCCCTCCCCCGCCGCGAGCACGGTCGCGTCGCCCTGCCCGACATCGCACATCGCGAACCGCCACCCCGGTGGCGGCCACCCCGTGAGCACCCGGGTCAGGGGCGCCGGCCGTACGACCGCCAGCAGGAGCACCACCCCGAGCAGACCGCACCACCACGGGTGCCGCAGCAGCCTCCTCCCGACCGCAACGACGGCCACCGTGACCACCGCGAGCGACAGCGCTCCCGCCCAGCTCCCCGGCCAGTCCACCCCCGCGCCGGGCAGCGCCGCCCCGGTCCGGGCCACCTGGGCGATCCACCCGGCCGGCCAACTCGCGCACCACGCCAGCACCTTGGCGACCGGCATCACCAGCGGTGCCGTGGTGAGCGCCGCGAACCCCAGTACCGTGGCCGGCGCCACCGCCACCTCGGCCAGCAGATTGCAGGGCACCGCCACGAGGCTCACCCGGGCCGACAGCACCGCCACCACCGGTGCGCACACGGCCTGCGCGGCGGCGGCCGCCCCGAGTGCCTCGGCGAGCCGCGGTGGCACCCGGCGCCGCCGCAACGCCTCGCTCCAGCCCGGCGCCAGGACCAGCAGCGCGCCGGTGGCCAGCACGGAGAGCAGGAAGCCGTAACTGCGGGCCAGCCAGGGGTCGTACAGCACCAGCAGGAGTACGGCCGTGGCCAGCGCCGGGACGAGGGATCTGCGCCGCCCGGTGGCCAGGGCGAGCAGGGCGACCGCCCCGCAGGCGGCGGCCCGCAGCACACTGGGGTCGGGCCGGCACACGATGACGAATCCCAGCGTCAGCGCTCCCGCCGACACGGCGGTCGCCCGCAGGGAGAGCCCCAGGCGCCGGGCGAGGCCCCGCCGTTCGGCCCGCTGGGCCAGGCCGGGTGGTCCGAGGAGCAGGGCGAGCAGGACGGTGAGGTTGCTGCCGGAGACGGCGAGCGTGTGCGCCAGGTCCGTCTCCTTGAAAGCCTCGTCCAGCTCGGGGGTGATCCGTGAGGTGTCCCCGACGACCAGCCCGGGAAGCAGTGCCCGCGCATCCGCCCGCAGACCGTCGGTCGCTTCGCGCAGCCCCGCCCTGAGCCGCCCCGCGAGCCGCTGCGGCCCGTCCGGCCCCGCCACGATCCGCGGACCCGGCCGGCCGCGCACCCGCAGCACGGCCGCGGTCCGGTCACCGCCCGCCACGGCAGGCGCCAGCCGGCCGCCCACCCGCAGCCGTGTGGACGGCAACAGCCCCAGCCAGGCGGCACGCCCACCCCCCGCCCCGCGAACGGCCGACGCCGGCGCTCCTCGTCCATCCCCACCCCCCGGCACAGCCGGGACCGGCACACCCCGCGCCTCCGCGCTTCCCGCGACCAGCCCGCTCGGCGCGCCCCCGGCAGCCGGGGCCGGTGGCTGCTTCGGGTCCCCGTCGCGCACGGCACTGTCCCGCGGAGCCGGCACGTCCGCGTCGACCACCAGCAGGACCGGAGTCCGTGTCCGCACGTTCCTTCCGCCGGCTGTCTCGACCCTCCGCACCTCCGCGCGGACGAGCACGGCCACAGGCGCCGCGTGATCACCGCGCACCCTCGGACGGCTCAGCCAGGGGTCGCCGCTCAGTTCGACCTCGGCGGTCACGGTCGTGAACCGCCGGGCCAGCTCGGGCACCGGTCCGCGCCGCACGTCCGAGCCGTGCATCCCGGCGGAGGCTGCGGACGCGGCGATGCAGAGCAGCACGGCGGCGACCGACGGGCGCGCCCAGGTGAACCGGCCGCGTGCGGAGTCGGACTCGGGCTCCGGCCCCGGCTCCGGCCCGGGTTCGGGCTCCGGCTCCGGCCCGGGCTCCGGCTGGGAGTCCGGCTCGACGGTGGGCTCGGTGGTCGGCGCACTCCTCCCGGCGATCAGCCCGCGCCGTCCGGTCCGCCGCACCGACAGCAGGAGGATCCCGCCGATCAGGCAGCAGGCCGCGATCCCCACGGTGCAGCCGCACGGTGCGTCCAGCGTGAGCGCCGCCGTGGCCCAGACAGCCAGGGCGGCCGGCACCAGGCGCAGGTCCAGGGGAGCCGCCCGATCGCGCGCTCTTCCGCGCTCGTCCGGCTCGGGGCCGGGGGCCGCGACTTCGTCGGGCACGCGGCTCATGGCCGTACCAGATCCCGGAGATCGGTGAAGCGGCGGTCGCCGATGCCGTTCACCTCGCGGAGTTCGTCCACCGAGCGGAAACCGCCGTGCCGGCCGCGGTAGTCGATGATGTGCTGAGCCAGGACGGGACCGACTCCGGGCAAGGTGTCGAGCTGGTCCGCGGTCGCCGTGTTGAGGGAGACCGGGGCCGTGGCGCCGGCGCCCGCCGGCCCGGCGGCCGCCCCGCCCAGCTGGCCGGGTGAGACGGGCGCGGTGGCGGATACGCCGACGAGGACCTGTTCGCCGTCGACGAGGAACCGGGCCCGGTTGAGGCCCTGGGAACTCGCTCCCGGACGGATGCCGCCCGCCGCCCGCAGCGCGTCGGCCACCCGGGAACCGGCCGGCAACCGCAGGATGCCCGGTTTACGGACCTTGCCGCCGACGTCCACGACGATCTCCCCACCCGGTGTCGCCGAAGTGCCCATCGCGGCACCCGCCGAGGCGTTCTCCTTCGCGTCTTCGTGCCGCTGGGTGAAGGAGGACTCGGCACGCACCACTCGAGGGGCGCTCACGGACTGCGGGCGGCCGGTCCAGAAGTGCTGCACGGCGAACGCGGACGCCAACACGAGCACCACGGCCAGCGCCACGACTCCCCGCCGCTCCACCCCGCACCGTGCCTGCAACCACACCGGCATCCGCTCGCGCACCGCCAGACCGGCCCGCTCCCGCCAGTCCGGTCCGGCCAGTGCATCCGGCTCCACCGGAGTCGCCTTTACGGCCGGTACGTCCGGCTCCGACGAAGTCGCTGTCGTTGTCGGTACGTCCGGCTCGGACGAAGTCACCGTCGCGGCCGGTACGTCCGGCTCCGGCGGAGTCCCGGTTGCCCTCGATTCGGGCTCTGCCGTCACCATCGGTCCTGGTGCCGCGGTGGTTGCCGGTGGCCCGTTTCCCGACTCCCGTCGGTGCACGGCGTGTTCCCCGAAGAGGAGTTCCGCCCGGCGGCGCAGTTCCTCCGCGGATGCGGTCGGGCGGTGACCGGCGCGGCGACGGACGGTGCCCCGACGGTCCTCGGCGCCGCGACGATGCCCGGCGCCGCGAGGGTGCCCGATGCCGCGGGGATGCCCGGTGCCGCGGCGATTGCGGACGCGGCCGTCGGAGGTGGGCCCGCGGCCGGGGCCGCTGGTCGGAGTGGCTGTGCGGGAACGTGATCGAAGTGCCATGCGACGAGGATGGAACATCTCGCCGAATCGCGATGATCTTGGTCAATTCCCGGGGAGAACCGCCCGGTTGTGGAAAAATCCGCCACCCGGACGAGTGAAACCTGGAGCCGGAAAGGGGGATGCGGCCACCCTCAGCGGGGCGAGACCACAGCTCCCAGCAGCCCCGGCCCCGTGTGCGCCCCGATCACCGCTCCGACCTCGCTCACATGCAGATCGGCCAGGCCCGGCACCCGTACCCGCAGCCGGTCGGCGAGTGCGGCGGCGCGCTCCGGGGCGGCGAGATGGTGGACGGCGATGTCGACCTCCGCGCTGCCCGCCCGCTCGGCGGCGATCTCCTCCAGCCGGGCGATGGCCTTGGACGCCGTACGGACCTTCTCGAGCAGCTCGATGCGGCCGCCGTCCAGCTGGAGCAGCGGTTTGACGGCGAGTGCGGAGCCGAGCAGAGCCTGCGCGGCACCGATCCGGCCGCCACGGCGCAGATAGTCGAGCGTGTCGACGTAGAAGTAGGCGGACGTGCCCCCCGCCCGTTTCTCGGCGGCCGTGACGGCCTCGTCCACCGTGCCGCCGGCCTCCGCCACCTCGGCGGCCGAGAGCGCGCAGAATCCGAGGGCCATCGCGACCATCCCGGTGTCCACGACCCGTACGGGCACCGGTACCTCACGCGCCGCGAGGACCGCCGCGTCATAGGTACCGGACAGCTCCGCGGACAGGTGCAGGGAGACGATGCCGGTCGCACCGGCCTCGGCGACCTTGCGATAGGTCTCGGCGAAGACCTGCGGGCTGGGCCGGGAGGTGGTGACGGAACGCCGCTTCTGCAACGCCTGGGCCAACGAGCGGGTCGAGATCTCGGTGCCCTCTTCGAGCGCCCGGTCGCCGAGCACCACGGTCAGGGGCACCGCTGTGATGCCGTGACGCTCCATCGTCCGCGGCGGCAGGTAGGCCGTTGAATCGGTGACGATCGCGACATGGCGGGACATGAGCTGGAGGTTACCTGCCGTACCGCTCGTGCTGCAGCCCGGCCCCTGAAGTGCCGGCCCGGCCCGATTCCCGGTCAGGTGGTGCTCTCGGGGCGGGGCTTCTTCTGCCAGGGGTGAGCGGGGCGCGGCGGCGGGGAGGTGATCGCCTGGGGAGCCGGCTCCTCGGCGGCGTGGGAGTCGGTCCCGTGCTGCCGCTCTGCCGGTCCGTCGGTGCGGGCGTCCCGCTGAGGGGGCGCCGGGAAGCTCCCGGCCCGGGTCCAGTGCCGCAGGGCGTCGGCTTCGATGTCTATCTGGGAGCTGAGCGATCCCAGATCGTCGTCGGCGAAGCGGCGCGCCCGGTCCCGGACGGCCCAGCGCAGCGCATCGGCGGACTTGGTGATGCGCTCGGTGCGGCCACGCAGCGCGGGCAGGTGTGCGGCGAGGGTGGCCCGGTCCGGCTCGGACTCCAGGCGCCTGAGGTCCGCGTCCAGCTCGTGGCCGTGCGTGCTGAGCCGCTCGAACAGGCCGAGGGACTCCTTCAGCGACTCGTCCTCGGCCGCGCCCGCGTGCAGCGCGTCCTGGGTGGCGCGCATGGACGTGCGCAACGCGAGCCGGAGCTGGGCGATCTCGCCGGCCGGGCCGGGCTGGGCGAAGGACTTGGCGCGCAGGGTGTGGTCCTCGACCGTGCGGCGGGCCTGCGCGATCGTCCGGTCCACGCCGCGCTTGGCTGCGCCGACCGCCTTGACCGTGGCGTAGGCGCCCAGGCCGATGAAGAGCAAGAAGAGCAGGGCGAACACGGTCAGCACCACTTCCATGACGCTCCTCCTCGGGCCGGCACGGCACAAGCCGCTGTGCTCTCCACGGTAAACGCAGCGGGCAGGCCCGGAGTTCCGGAAGAACCCCGAACCTGCCCGTAGGGGACCACCCCGACGCCGGTTCCCACCGGGATCCCGGCAGCACCCCACCGGCAACCCGACGGCGCCCCACCAGCGTCCCGACGGCGTCGCACCGGCGTCGCACCGGCGTCGCACCGGCGTCGCACCGGCGTCGCACCGGCGTCCCGAACGCGCCCGGACGTCACGCCGTGACGATGTTCACCAGCTTCGGTGCCCGCACGATCACCTTGCGGATGCCGGCGCCGTCCAGCGCCGCGACGACCTTCTCGTCGGACAGCGCCACCTTCTCCAGCTCCTCCTCGGAGATGGCCGGCGGCACCTCCAGGCGGGCCTTGACCTTGCCCTTGATCTGCACGACGCAGGTGACGGTCTCGTCCACCACGTAACGGGGGTCGGCGACCGGGAAGTCCTGGTGGACGACCGACTCGGTGCGGCCCAGCTTGCGCCACAGCTCCTCGGCGATGTGCGGAGCCAGCGGCGCGATCATCAGCACCAGGGGCTCGGCCACGGACCGCGGCAGGGCGCCGCCGGCCTTGGTCAGGTGGTTGTTCAGCTCGGTGACCTTGGCGATGGCGGTGTTGAAGCGCAGGCCCTCCAGGTCCTGGCGGACGCCGTCGATCGCCTTGTGCAGCGCGCGCAGGGCCTCCTCGCCGGGCTCGGCGTCGGTGACGGTGACCTCGCCGGTGTCCTCGTCGACGATGTTGCGCCACAGCCGCTGCAGCAGCCGGAACTGGCCGACCACCGCGCGCGTGTCCCACGGGCGGGAGACGTCCAGCGGGCCCATGGCCATCTCGTACAGGCGCAGGGTGTCGGCGCCGTACTCGGCGGCGATCTCGTCCGGGGTCACCGCGTTCTTCAGGGACTTGCCCATCTTGCCCAGCAGGCGGCTGACCTTCTCGCCCTGTTGGTAGTAGGCGCCGTCGCGCTCCTCGACCTCGGCGGCCGGCACCGCGATACCGCGGCTGTCGCGGTAGACGTAGGCCTGGATCATGCCCTGGTTGAACAGCTTGTGGAACGGCTCCACGGAGGAGACGTGGCCCAGGTCGAACAGGACCTTGGACCAGAAGCGCGCGTACAGCAGGTGGAGCACGGCGTGCTCGGCACCGCCGACGTACAGGTCGACACCGCCGTGCGGCTGGCCCTCGCGCGGGCCCATCCAGTACTGCTCGATCTCCGGGTCGACCAGCTTGCCGTCGTTGTGCGGGTCCAGGTAGCGGAACTCGTACCAGCAGGAACCGGCCCAGTTGGGCATGGTGTTGGTCTCGCGGCGGTACTTCTTCGGCCCGTCGCCCAGGTCCAGGGTGACGTTGACCCAGTCCTCGTTGCGCGACAGCGGCGTCTCGGGCTGGGTGTCGGCGTCGTCCGGGTCGAAGGTGCGCGGGCTGTAGTCCTCGACCTCCGGCAGCTCCAGCGGCAGCATCGACTCGGGCAGCGCGTGGGCGACGCCGTCCTCGTCGTAGACGATCGGGAAGGGCTCGCCCCAGTAGCGCTGGCGGCTGAACAGCCAGTCGCGCAGCCGGAAGTTGACGGTGCCCTCGCCGATGCCCGCGTCCTGCAGCCACTCGGTGATGCGGGCCTTGGCCTCGGCCACGCCCAGACCGTCCAGGGAGACGCCCTCGCCGCGCGAGTTCACGATCTTCGCGTCGTAGGAGGCGAACGCGTCGTCCCAGGCGGTGGTGTCGGTGCCGCGGCCGTCGGTCGGCTCGACGACGCAGCGGATCGGCAGTTCGAAGGCGCGGGCGAAGGCGAAGTCGCGGGTGTCGTGCGCGGGAACGGCCATGATCGCGCCGGTTCCGTAGCCCATCAGCACATAGTCGGCGATGAAGACCGGGACCTGCTCGCCGTTGACCGGGTTGGTCGCGAAGGCGCCGGTGAAGACGCCGGTCTTGTCCTTGGCCTCGGCCTGGCGCTCGACGTCGGACTTCGAGGCGGCCTGCGCGCGGTAGGCGGCGACGGCCTCGGCCGGGGTGGCGTGTCCGCCGGTCCACACCTCGTGCGTGCCCTCGGGCCAGGCGCCGGGCGTGAACTTCTCGACCAGCGGGTGCTCGGGCGCCAGCACCATGTAGGTGGCGCCGAACAGGGTGTCCGGGCGGGTGGTGAAGACCGTGATGTGCTCGCCGTCGATCGGGAAGTCGACGCGGGCGCCCTCGCTGCGGCCGATCCAGTTGCGCTGCTGCAGCTTGATGGCCTCGGGCCAGTCCAGCTCCTCCAGGTCCTCCAGCAGCCGGTCGGCGTAGGCGGTGATGCGCATGTTCCACTGGCGCAGCTTGGCCTTGAAGACGGGGAAGTTGCCGCGCTCGGAGCGGCCGTCGGCGGTGACCTCCTCGTTGGCCAGCACGGTGCCCAGGCCGGGGCACCAGTTGACCGGCGCGTCGGAGGCGTAGGCCAGGCGGTACTCGCCCAGGATCTCGGCGCGCTCGGGGCCGCTCAGCTCGCTCCACGCGCGCGTGGTGCCCGGGACCGGCCGCTCACCGGACTCGAACCGGGCGATCAGCTCGGCGATCGGGCGGGCCTTCTTCGCGTCCTCGTCATACCAGGAGTTGAAGATCTGCAGGAAGATCCACTGGGTCCACTTGTAGTAGTCCGGGTCGATCGTCGCGAAGGACCGGCGCTTGTCGTGGCCCAGGCCCAGCCGGCGCAGCTGGGCCTTCATGTTCTCGATGTTGGCCTCGGTGGACACGCGCGGGTGCGTGCCGGTCTGCACCGCGTACTGCTCGGCGGGCAGGCCGAAGGCGTCGAAGCCCAGGGTGTGCAGGACGTTGTGGCCGGTCATGCGCTGGAACCGGGCGTAGACGTCGGTGGCGATGTAGCCCAGCGGGTGACCGACGTGCAGGCCCGCACCGGAAGGGTAGGGGAACATGTCCATGATGAACTTCTTGGGCCTGGCGACCAGCTCGGGGTCGCCCGCCAGGTCACCCTTGGGGTTCGGCGCCGCGTAGGTGCCGTCGGCGTCCCAGAAGTCCTGCCAGCGTGCCTCGATGTCGGCCGCCATGCCGGCCGTGTAGCGGTGCGGCGCGGCCTCCGCCGACGTAGCGGCGGCGGCAGCGGGGTTCGTCTCGCTCATGATCCTCAAAGCTCCATCGATCGTCTCTGCCTGCGGAAACGAAAAATCCCCTCGCACAGGAGGGGACGCCGCGCCGATGCCGACCTCACGGCTGGACCGGGGGGTCGGTGCTGATCAGCGCGGCCCGCTAAGCAGAAGGCGTACGGCACGCATGGCGTTAGGGTACCGCAGGCCTTGAGCAAGCCGCGACGCGCTTCCGTATGCCTAGTGGACATGTCACGAACCACACAGAAACTGAACCAAGGTCAAAACTTACTTCGCGTACCGCCCCCTAAGGGGCATCGCCACAGTCACATTGTCCGTTGATAACAACGCAATAACTCAAACCCCCGTACTGATCGGTATGGCGCCACTTAGAGTTCGGCAGCGGGACCGCTTTCCCGAAACTGCTCGGAGTTGCCCCCATGAACCCTCGTCGTAGTACCAGCTCGCTCCCCAAACCGGGCCGCTCGGCCTATGGGGTGGCATCCGCTGTCGTCCTGCTGCTGATACCCGTGGCCGTGCTGGTCGGAGGCAGCCAGTTCCGCGAATTCCTGAACTTCGGCGCGGGCGTGCTGTCTCTCGTCTCGCTCAGCTGCTCGGTGATCTGGGGCCTGTTCGCCCAGGACCGGATCTTCCTGAACACCCGGCAGCGGATCGTCGGCCAGGCGGTGCACCGGACGACCGCCGTCGCCTCCATCGCGTTCCTGCTGCTCCACATCACCACGAAGATCGCCCTCGGCCACACCCAGCTGATCGCGGCGATCATCCCGTTCTCGCTCGGCGTCACCGGCATCGGCGGGCTGATCGGCCTGGGCTCCCTGGCGGGCCTGCTGATGGTCTTCGTCGGCATCACGGGCGCCCTGCGCAGCAACTTCGCCGCCCCGGCCCCGGTCGCCGCCCGCTGGCGTGCCATGCACATGCTGGCCTATCCGGCCTGGTGCGCCGCGCTCCTCCACGGCCTCTACGCGGGTCGCGCGGCCAAGCCGGTCTTCGTGATCCTGTACAGCCTGTCCCTGCTCGGCGTGATGGGCGCCCTCGCGCTGCGCGCCGCCCCGCGCCCGGTCAAGCGCAAGGTCGCCGACCGGCTGGTGGCGCTGTTCGGCAGCTCGGAACGGCCGGGACTCGAGGGACTGGACGCGAGCCGCTCCCGGGCCGGGGACCCGGGCCAGCAGGGTTACGAAGGCCGCCGTGAGCAGCCGGGCTACGAAGGCCGCCGTGAGCAGCCGGGCTACGAAGGGCGCCGGGCACGGAGGAAGCCGCCCGCGGACTCGCCGGCCTTCCCCTCCGCTCCCCTCTACCAGTCCCCCGCGGCCCCCTCCGCGGAGCCCGCGTCGGGCTTCGCGGCCGCCTACCGCGCGGTCTCCACACCGGGCCGGCCCCAGCAGCCGTTCGCCGCCGGCCGGACCGCGCGCATGGACCTGCCGTCGGATCTCCGGCCGACGGAGGCCGTCCCGCGCGTGGACGGCCCCTCGAGCACCTCGGGCAGCTGGCCGATCCCGTCCCCGCCGCCGGTCGGCGAGGCCCCGCCGTCCGCGTACGACCCGCTCCAGGACACCGGATACACCATCCCGGTGTACGGCGATCCGGGCACGCCCGGCCGGGGCGGAAGTGACGTGTACGACACCGGTGAGACAAACGGCTTCTACGGCACGTACAACCCGAGTGACACGTTCAACAGCGGTCCCGCCACCGAACCAACCCCCGGCACCTCGTACGACGCGCCCGGTTCGGGCGAACCTTGGAACATGCCTTCCGGAGGCTATAGGTGAACGAGGCCCTGCCCGACGTCCCCGAAGTCCGCGTGGTCGGGCTTCCCCAGCTCACGTCGGGCTTCGACCTTGTGGAACGGCTCGACCTGCCCATGCACCTGAAGGTGCACGGGCCGCTCGACCCGCTGGGCGGCGAACAGCTGGCCCAGCTCGCCGAGCGCATCAACCTCAAGGGCAGGGGCGGCGCCGGCTTCCCCTTCCACAAGAAGCTGCGCTCGGTCGCCGAGTCCGCGATCAAGCGCGGCGTGCGGCCGGTCGTCGTGGTCAACGGCAGCGAGGACGAACCCGCCTGCCGCAAGGACACGGTGCTGATCAACCGCGCCCCGCACCTCATCCTGGACGGCGCGCTCCTGTGCGCCGAGGCGCTCGGCGCGCGCACGCTCGTGATCGGTGTCACCCGCGAGTCCACGCAGCGCTCCATGGAGGCCGCGCTCTCCGAACGTGGCCTGAGCAACAGCCGTAGATCGGCGCTACGCGCGTGGGTGCAGCGCAATCCGGTACGCATGGTCACCGGCGCCGCCGCCTCGCTGGTCCGCTCGATCGACGGCGGCCCGGCGATCCCGCCCGGCCGCAAGGTCAGCGCCTCGCAGACCGGCGTCGGCGGCGCGCCGACCCTGCTGTCGAACGCGGAGACGTTCGCGCAGCTGGCCATCGCCGCCCGCATCGGCCCGGAGCGCTACGGCAACACCGGCCTGTACGACGAGCCGGGCACCGTCATGCTGACGGTCTCCGGCGCGGTCGCGCGCCCGATGGTGCTCGAGGTCCCGACGGGCGTACCGCTGCGCTACGTCCTGCAGCTGGCGGGTGCCCCGCCGGTACCGCAGGGTGTGCTGACCGGGGGCTACCACGGCAAGTGGATCGACGCGGCGACCGTCGACGAGGCGATCGTCTCGCGCAACTCCCTCGACGCGGTGGGCGGTGCGCTGGGCGCGGGCGCGATCCTGCCGATCAGCCAGGACACCTGCCCGCTGGGCGAGTCGCTGCGGGTCGCCCAGTGGCTGGCGGAGGAGAGCGCCGGCCAGTGCGGCCCCTGCTACCTCGGACTGCCCGCCGCCGCGCGCGGCTTGGAGGACATCCTCAACGGCGGCGGACCGGCCGCCCTGGAGGCACTGAAGCAGGTCGCGAAGAACGTCAAGCGGCGCGGGGCGTGTTCGCACCCCGACGGCTCGGCGATGTTCCTGGAGTCGACCATCAAGGCGTTCACCGACGACCTGGCCGCCCACGTCCTCGGAAACGGCTGCGGACGGCCCGTGGAGGGCGTTCTGCCGCTCTTCGAGGGGGGCAGGGCCCCGACGGGCATCCCGGGCGGCTCGGAGCCCGAGGACAGCGGCGCCAGCCGCCAGAAGATCCACGTCGACTGGACGCTGTGCCGGGGGCACGGCCTGTGCGCCGACATCCTCCCGGAGGTCTTCGAACTGGGCGCGGACGGTTTCCCGACCGTGGCGCAGGCCCAGGTGCCGCGCTACGCGGAGGCGAAGGCGCTGCGCGCGGTGCGCCGCTGCCCGGCGCTCGCCCTGCGTCTGGAGGAGGACACGCGTGGGCAGGCGCCCTCGCGCAACCTGCCGGTCCTCTCCCAGGGCCGCGGCCGGCGCGCGCTCGGCCGCTGAGCACGCCACGCGGGTGGGGTCCCCGATCCGGGGCCCCACCCGCGCCGTTCGCCACGCGTCGCCGTCCGGTACGTCGCCGTTCGCCATGCCTGGCCCTCAGGTACGCCGCCGTCCGGTACGCCGTGCCGAGTGCGGAACACGCCGAAGGCGGACCATCCGTCAGGATGATCCGCCTTCGATTTCTGTGGAGCTAAGGAGAATTGAACTCCTGACCTCCTGCATGCCATGCAGGCGCTCTACCAACTGAGCTATAGCCCCTTGCTTTGGTCCGCCCGGTTTCCCCGGCGGCGACGCCAACATTACACGGTCCCGGGGGCGCAGTACCAAATCGGTTTCCGCTCTGCTCGTGTACGGGCGCTAATGTCACCTTTCGTGACCGTGATCGCCGTCTCCGCAGCCCGCCGGGCACCGGTCGCCCTCGGGGTGTGCCTGGTGTCGTTCGCTGCCTTCTGGGCCGCACAACGGGCCGCCCATGTGTCGATGATCGACCTGCTGGTCTACCGGGCCGAGGGTGCCACCGTGCGCGCCGGCGGTGATCTCTACGCGCTGCGGGCGACGGCCGCGCACCTGCCCACCACCTACCCGCCGTTCGCGGCCCTGCTGTTCACTCCGCTGTCCCTGCTCGACACCGCTCCCCTGCGCGCGCTGGCCACCGCCGGGAACCTCGCGCTGCTGGTGGCGTTCGTGCGGCTGTCGCTGAAACTCGTCGGCCACGCGCGCGTGGAGAGCGTCTGGTGGGTGGCCGCGCCGGCCGTGTGGTGCGAGCCGGTCTGGACGACCCTGCGCTACGGCCAGGTCAACCTGCTGCTGGCGGTCCTGGTGCTGTGGGACCTGTCCCGCCGCCCGGCCGGCCGCAGCGACCGGTGGGCCGGGGTGGGTCTCGGGCTGGCCGCCGCGGTGAAGCTGACGCCCGCGCTGTTCCCGGTGTTCCTGCTCCTCACGGCCGCCGCGGCCCGGCTGGGCGGCAGGGATCCGGGGCCCTGGCTGCGGCACGCGCGCGGGGCGGCCCTCACGTTCGCCGGGGCGGCCCTGCTGGCGGCGGCCGTCCTGCCGCACGACTCATGGCGGTTCTGGACGGACATGGTCTTCCGCACGGGCCGGGTCGGGCACGCCGAGGACACCGCCAATCAGGCCCTGCGCGGCGTCCTGGCCCGGCTTCTGCACATGCCGGACCCGGGAGCGCCCTGGGCCGTCTGTGCGGCCGTGGCGGCCGCGCTGGGCCTCGCGGTGGCCGTGGCGGCGGAGTTGCGGGGGCGGCGGGCCTGGGCGGTGTGCGTCTGCGCGGTCACCGCGCTGTTGATCAGCCCCGTGTCCTGGACGCACCACTGGGTGTGGTGCGTGCCACTGGTCCTGCTGTTGTGGACGCACGGGCACCGGGCGGCGGCCGTTGGCTCGCTGCTGGTGTTCTGCTCCTACGTGCCCTGGTGGGTCCCCCACGGTCCCGGGCGCCCCGAAATGCACCAGAACGCCGTGGAGTTGACGTTGCTGTCCCTTTACGGGGGCGTCGGTGCGCTGTTCCTCGTGCTGGCATGGACATCGTTGCCGAGACCCGGTGCCGGAGCGGCCCGCGTCAAGCCGTGACGAAGGAATAGAACCTCTTGAGCGTGCAGTGCTCCTCGAGGAGGCGGCCGTAGATCGGCTCGCCCTCCAGTTCCCGGTACGTCTCGATCGGGTCGCCCTTTATGATCAGCGCCCGCGCGCATTCCTCGCACCAGTACTGGTAGTCGGGGTTGATCGGCTCCATGTCCCGGACGATGGGCGTACCACTGCCGCACCAGTCGCACTTTCGCCTGTGTGCACCCATCGATCAGCTCCAGCTGTGGCCGCAGGCCGTGCACACGTAGGAGATTCCGCCGTTGTCGCCGAGTACTTGGGCCACGTGCACGGAACCGCAGGAAGGGCAGCTGAGCCGGGTGGCCGTGTCCCGTATCAACGCCGCACCGAGGAGGAGGCCGCCCTCCTCGAGGATGCTCGCAGGCATCGCCACTCCCTCCCGTCGGGCCGCGCTCCCTTCCGGCCGTTTGATTCTGCCACGGCCGGAGCAATACGGTCAGCGACGCCTCAGTACCAGTCCGGACACGGCCCCTGTCGCGGCCGCACCGGCCTGCGCCCGGGCACCCGTCGAGAACGCCTCCGCAGAGGTATACGACCGCGGGCCCCGAGTGACTCAAGCCGGTCAGGAACAGTGTGCCGAAAGACGCCACGCCGTTCAGCCGACCCGGCCGGACGACCGTCGCCGGCAGACCACCGGGGCGAGTGTCAGTGGCGGGTGCTTCACTGTCCGTGACGGGTTGAGGTACGGAAAATCCCGCCCCTGCGAGGGACGGGATTCTCGTCACCGATCTTTGACAACTCAACAGAGTGTCGATCTGTGGAGCTAAGGAGAATTGAACTCCTGACCTCCTGCATGCCATGCAGGCGCTCTACCAACTGAGCTATAGCCCCTGGTGTTCTTCCCGCTCGGCGGGGCGAACAAGAAGAACTTTAGCCTGTGACCAGCCGGAAAGTGAAATCCGGGGTCCGGGGCCTCGGGACGCTCAGTCGTCGTCGCCGAGGACGGGCTCCGGGAGGGTGCCCGCATTGTGCTCGAGCAGGCGCCAGCCGCGGGCGCCCCCGCCCAGCACGGACCAGCAGCAGTTGGAGAGACCGCCGAGACTCTCCCAGTGCCGGGGCTCCAGGCCGAGGAGCCGGCCGATGGTGGTGCGGATGGTGCCGCCGTGGCTGACGACGACGAGGGTGCCGTCCTCGGGCAGCTTCTCGGTGTGGGCCAGCACGACCGGGGCGGCGCGGTCGGCGACCTCGGTCTCCAGCTCACCGCCACCGCGACGGATCGGCTCGCCGCGCTTCCAGGCGGCGTACTCATCGCCGTGGCGGGCGATGATCTCCTCGTGCGTCAGCCCCTGCCAGACGCCCGCGTACGTCTCGCGCAGGGCCTCCTCGTGGGTGACGTCGAGCCCGGTGAGGGCGGCCAGCTCGGCGGCCGTGTCCGCGGCCCGCTGCAGGTCCGAGGAGACGATCGCGTGGGGGCGCAGGGAGGCGAGCAGCCGGGCCGCGCGGCGGGCCTGCCCGACGCCCGTCTCGGTCAGCTCGACGTCCGTGCTGCCCTGGAATCGGCGTTCGACGTTCCACGACGTCTGGCCGTGCCGCCACAGAATGACGCGGCGGCCCTGGGGTCTGCGGTCGCTCACCTCGCCGGTGGCGCTCATCGCCACTCCCCGCCCGGTTCCTGGTCGGCCTCGGCGGCCTGCAGCTTGGCGTGCTCCTCGGCCTTGCCACGGGTGGCCTTGGCGTCGGCGGGCAGGTCCAGCTCGGGGCAGTCCTTCCACAGCCGCTCCAGGGCGTAGAAGACACGCTCCTCGCTGTGCTGGACGTGGACGACGATGTCGACGTAGTCGAGCAGGATCCAGCGGGACTCGCGGTCGCCCTCGCGGCGCACCGGCTTGGCGCCGAGGGTCTTCTGCAGGCGCTCCTCGATCTCGTCGACGATGGCCTTGACCTGGCGGTCGTTCGGCGCGGATGCCAGCAGGAAGGCGTCCGTGATCGACAGCACGTCGCTGACGTCGTAGGCGATGACGTCGTGGGCGAGCTTGTCGGCCGCTGCCTGGGCGGCGGTGTGGATGAGCTCAATGGAACGGTCGGTGGCGGTCACTACATGGCTTTCCGTCGGCGGTCACTGGTCTTCAAGGGTCTCACGGACCGCCCGGACCACCCCACGCGATTACGGCGACACGTGGGGTGGTCCGGCCCTCGTCAGGAGGCGGTGGGCCGGTAGTCGGCGCCGAGGACGACCGAGACGTCGGCACCGGAGGAGACGGTTCCCTTCGTCACGGAGCCGGCGGGCAGGCCGAGGGTCTTGGCCACCTCCGCGGCGTCCGCCTTGTGGGAGGCGTCCGAGTAGGTCACCAGCGAGCCGGTCCGGGTCCCGGAGGCGCTGCCGCCCTCCCGGAAGGTGAAGCCTCCGTTGAGGAGCGCCACGCGGGCCTTGTCCAGGTCCTCCTTCACTCCGGTGGCGTTCTGGACGGAGACCCGGAGCGCGGAGCCGGCGACGGGGCTCTTGGCGGTGCCGCCGAGGATGTCCTTGACCACGCTGTCACTGGTCTCGGCGCTCAGCGTGCCGTCGGTCTGCACGGGCAGCAGGGCGGTCTTGTAGTGACCGCTCTTGGCGAGGTCGGCGAGCTTGGCGAGGAAGGAGCCGAGGTCCTTGTCGGTGAGCGAGGGGTCCAGGATCTGCGCGAGCGTCTGGACGGTGGTGGTGGCCGAGGAGGGGTCGGAGGACATCTTCCGCAGGACGCCTTGCATGATCTGGCCGAAGCGCTTCAGCTGGGCGTTCTCGGACTCGCCGGCGGCGCGGTAGGTGGCATAGGCGACGGCCATCTTGCCGCTGAGGCTCTGGCCGGTGCCCCGGTGGACGAGGGGGGCCGCGCCCTTCTTCCTGACGGCCGGGTCGGGCACGTCGGTGTCGGTGTCGACCTCGATGCCGCCGACCAGCTCGACGAGGTTCTGCAGATAGGGGGTGTCCAGGCGCCAGGTGCCCTGGATGTCGGTGCCGAGGACGGTGTCGAGCTGGTCGCGGGTGCCGGAGGAGCCGTCGCCGTCGACCGACTTGGCGAGGGTGGTGGTGGAGCCGTCGTCGCCGCTCACCGCGAGGGAGTTGGGCAGCAGGACGGTGGTGCCCTGCTCGGTGGTGGTGTTGTCGACCAGCAGCGCCGTGGAGGTGCCGCCCTTGCCGGTGTTGTGCAGGTGGACGACGATCACGTCGCGCTTCTGGGCGGCGGCGGGCGTGGCCGTGCCGTCCTTCGCGCCCGATGAGGACAGACCGGGCAGCTTTCCGGCGGACCACAGGTAGCCGGCGCCACCGACGACGACGAGGGCGAGGACGACGAGGAGAGCGACGATCCGGCCGCGGGCCCGGCGGCGGGCCTCCTCGCGGCGCTCGGTGCGGTTCTCGGTGAACTTCAGCCAGTCGATGACGTCCTCGGAGTCGCCGTCCGGCTCCTCGACGAACGCGAACTGCTCCGTGTGCTGGTCCGGGTCGTCCGGATCTCCCGGCTCGCCCGGGTTGGCCGGGTTGGCCGGGTTGGCCGGATCGCCCTGCCGCGGACTGTGCCGGGGGTGCGCGTCCTGTTCCGCCGGGCCGGCCTGCTGCGGGATGTAGGCGGTCTGCTCGGCGACCCGGGGTTGCTGCCCGCTGCTCGCGGTCTGCCCGTACGGGTCGTAGGAGGCGGCGTCGTGAGCGGTGGTGCCGTAGGGGTCATACGCGGGCTCGGAGGCATGCGGGGACCCGGAGCCGTACGGGGGCTGGCTGCCGTAAGGGGTCTGCGAGCCGTACGGGTCGTAGGCCGGGGCCTGCGGGGTGGAGCCGTAGGGGTCCACCGGCGGCTGCTGGCCGGTGCCGTACGGGTCGTAGCCGTAGCCACCCTGCTGCTGGAGGTACGGGTCGTGGGTCGCCTGCTGGGCCTGCTGGGCCTGCTGGGCCTGAGCCTGCCGGTACATGGGCCGGCCGTACTCGTCGTAGCCGACGAGTTCGTACGGGCCGGCGCCGTAGCTGGCGTCCCCCGCGTCGTATCGGTCGTTCACCGGTGCCCCTCTCGGCTCACTCGCCGCGGTACAGCTCGCGCTTGTCGATGTAGCGCACGACTCCGTCCGGCACCATGTACCAGATGGGGTCCCCCGTGGCGACTCTCGCACGGCACCCTGTGGAGGAGATGGCGAGCGCCGGCACCTCGACGAGCGAGACACCGCCCTCGGGCAGGCCCGGGTCGGTCAGGTTGTGGCCGGGACGGGTGACGCCGATGAAGTGCGCGAGGGAGAACAGTTCCACCGAGTCGCGCCAGGTCAGCAGCTGGGCGAGGGCGTCGGCACCGGTGATGAAGAACAGGTCGGTGTCGGGGTTGAGGGCGCGCAGGTCGCGCAGCGTGTCCACGGTGTAGGTGGGGCCGCCGCGGTCGATGTCGATGCGGCTGACGGAGAACTGGGGGTTCTCGGCCGTCGCGATGACCGTCATCAGGTAGCGGTCCTCGGCAGGGGAGACGTTGCGGTGGGACTTCTGCCACGGCTGGCCGGTGGGTACGAACACCACCTCGTCCAGCTGGAACCGCGCGGCGACCTCGCTCGCCGCCACGAGGTGCCCGTGGTGGATCGGGTCGAAGGTTCCGCCCATGACGCCCAGGCGCCGCTTGCCCGTGTGGGCGGGACCGTTGCCCGGCCCGTACTCCGGGTGCTGCGCCGAGCCCTCGGTGTCATCGGTGCTCTCGTGCGCCGGACCGGTAGGCATGTCCTGCTCTCCCATGCGTGCAGACCCTACCGGCCCGGCCTCGGGCCTTTCGGCGGGGACGGGTTCCCGCTCAGCGGTCGCGGTTGAAGCGCGTGGTGATCCACAGCAGCAGGAGCAGGATGATCAGGGCACCGCCACCGGTGACGGCCGGGTTCAGGCTGTTGTGGTTTCCGCCGTGCTCGCCCTCGGCGGCAAGGGTGACCAACTGGGCTGCGGCGCTGTGGTAGCTCATCTTCGGCGTGACCTATCGCGTGTGGGCGGAATAAAGACGTCGGCTCATCGTAAGCGGGCGGTCCTGCGGCGATCACGCCGACTCCGCCGTCGGTGGCCGGGGGCGGCTGGCTGCCGGGCGCCCGCCGGGAGGGGGTCCACCGCCCGGCGGCGGGGAACCTTCCCCGTCCGTCAGTCGTCCTTCCGCTTGTAGCCGCGCAGCAGCAACCAGGCGGTCAGTGCACAACCGACGATCATCACAAGGAGGACGACGCGGAGCAGGTTCCCCGTCCCGTGCTGCTGGACGGCGCTCGCGGCGGCCTCGGTCAGCCAGGTGGCTGAGGGGTGGTGCTCCATGACTCGGACTCCTTCGGCTGTACTGCCCGTCCACGGTATCTCCGCCTAGGCTGGGCCCCGCCTCGGGGGCACAAGGCACTCACACGCACTTGGGGGAAGACATGTCCGACGACGGCCACCAGCAGACGGGACACGAGCGGGTGCCCGGCAGGCAGCGCAGGCGTTTCCCGGAGATCTCCTCGCGTGCCTACGAGCACCCGGCCGACCGGTCGGCGCTGGTCGCGCTGCGCAAGCTGAGCGGGTTCGACACCGTCTTCAAGGCGCTCAGCGGGCTGCTGCCGGAGCGCAGCCTGCGGCTGCTGTTCCTGTCCGACTCGGTGCGGGTCTCCGAGCGTCAGTTCACGCACCTGCACGACATGCTGCTGGACGCCTGCTACATCCTGGACCTGGAGAAGGTCCCGCCGATGTACGTCACGCAGGACCCGCAGCCGAACGCGATGTGCATCGGCCTGGACGAGCCGGTCATCGTGGTCACGACCGGGCTGGTCGAGCTGCTCGACGAGGAGGAGATGCGGGCGGTCGTCGGGCACGAGGTGGGCCACGCGCTGTCGGGGCACTCGGTGTACCGCACGATCCTGCTGTTCCTGACGACCCTCGCGCTGCGGGTCGCCTGGATCCCGCTCGGCAATCTGGCGGTCATGGCGCTCGTGACGGCGCTCAGGGAGTGGTTCCGCAAGTCGGAGCTGTCCGCCGACCGGGCGGGGCTGCTGGTGGGCCAGGACGTCCGGGCCTCGATGCGGGGCCTGATGAAGATCGCGGGCGGCAACCATCTGCACGAGATGAACGTGGACGCCTTCCTGGAGCAGGCCGAGGAGTACGACGCCGGCGGCGATCTGCGCGACTCGGTGCTGAAGATCCTGAACGTGCTGCCCCGCTCGCACCCCTTCACCACCGTGCGGGCCGCGGAGCTGAAGAAGTGGGCCGAGTCCCGGGACTATCAGCGGATCATGGACGGCCACTACCCGCGACGCGGGGAGGACAAGGACGCCTCCGTCGGCGACTCCTTCCGCGAGTCCGCGTCCAGCTACGCCAGCGATGTGAAGGGCTCCAAGGACCCGCTGATGAAGCTGGTCAGCGACCTGGCGGGCGGCGCCGGCGACCTGGGCGGCCGGGTCCGGCGCGGTTTCGACGGCTTCCGCAGCCCGCCGCCGGCGGAGGGTGGCGCCGCGGACGCTCCGCAGGGGGAGCGGGAGTAGCGGGGCCCGGGTCCCCGGCGCAGCGGCTCACGGCCCACCCGTCCGACCCGGCTCCGACGGTCGGCGCACGGCTCACCCCTCCGACCCGCCTCCGACGGCCGGCGCACGGCTCACCCCTCCGACCCGCCTCCGACGGCCGGCGCACGGCTCACCCCTCCGACCCGGCTCCGACGGCCGGCGCACGGCTCACCCCTCCGACCCGCCTCCGTCGGCCAGCGTGCCGCACAGGGTCGGCGGGTCGTCCGTCTCGTAGGGGTCGGTTCCCGCGGGGCCGCCCGCCCTGGCCGTCTGGCCGGCCAGGAGGGGGTGGAGGTAGGCGCTGGAGTCCTCGGCGCAGGACAGCGGGCCCGCCTGCACGTAGGCCGTGACGAGCTGGACCTGGTGGGTGCGCAGGTCGTCGCGGTCGAAGCGGAAGGTCACCTCGCGGCGGACGGTGAACAGCGAGACGGGGGCGCCGGCGGTGCCGGCGGGGCGCAGGGCGTACACGAAGATGTGGTCGGCGGTGATCTCCAGGGTGGCCGAGTCGCTCTCGCCGGCCTGCAGGCTGCCCCGGACACGGATCCGGTCGTCGGCCAGCCGGACCCGGGCCGGGTCGAGTCGGACCAGCCAGCCGGTGGGAGCGTGCCTGCCGTCCGCCGCCGGGTGGTCGAGGCTCCGGTCGAACTGGTCGAGCTGATCGGGATCGAGCAGGGCCCGGGCGGGTGCGGTCTGCCGGCCGGTGAGCACCTCGGGGTAGAGCGAGGAGCGGACGATGTAGTCCTTGACGATGGTGAGCGCGGACACGACCTGGCTGTCGGAGAAGTGGGCGGTGCTGTGGGAGGCCGGCAGCGGTACGCCCTCGGCGCCGGTGTCGAAATGGGCGGCGGGGCTGTGCGCGTACAGGCTCTCGGCGTCGGCGGCGCCGGGCACCCTGCCCTGCGGGGCGAGCGGGATGACGGTCATGCGCAGGGGTTCGGCCGGTCGCCGGGCCGACGGGGATCCGTAGGGGTGGCGGACGCTCATGTAGACCGCGGTGCCGAAGGCGACGGCGATCAGCACGGCGAGGATCATCAGCTGCCGGGTGAGGCCGCGGTGCAGGGGCGGCCGGCGGCGTACGGCGGGGGCGTGGTCGGCCATCCGCTCCTCGGCCGAGGATTCCTGGAGGCGGGCAGCGCGAACGAAGGACTCGTCGAACACCACGGATCGGTACTCTTCCTCTGCACCGCCGGGGCCGCCCTCGGGTGTCCCCTCCGGTGGGTCTCCAGGCCCGCCCATACCTTCAGGGTAGGTCTCGCGGGCCCCCGGTAAACGCCCTGCCGCAGGACAACTTCTGACAGGTTCTCAACCGGCGCGGCGCCCGCGCTCAGGGGGAGCGCGGGGCGGCCGAGACGGCCGGGCGGGGGTGGCCGGCGGAGACGGACGGAGCGGCCGCGCTGCCTTGCTCCAGGCCGGTCGATGCGGGGGCGGGCACCTGGTCGCGGGTGTTCGAGGAGGCTCCCCGGTAGACCGCGGCGAAGGCCAGGGCGACCATGCCGATACCCATCACGACGGCGAGCACCCAGGCCACGGGGCGATGCCAGCGGACCTGCTTGCCGTAGGCACCGAAGAGGCCGTGGTGGTCGCGGAGGACGTAGGTGTCGTCCACTTCGCCGTCGCCTGGATCCTGACCGAGGTCGACGCCCTCGGGGCCGTAGGTGTCGTCGTAGCGGTCGCCTCCGGAGCGGGCGCGGCGCCCCTCCGCCTCGGAGGCCTCGGCTCTGGCCTGCGCTGCGGCCAGGAGGCGTTCGACGGCGGTCGGTTCATGAACCGTGGCCGCCCGTACGAAGTCCTCGTCGAAGACCACGGAGGCGAACTCTTCGTCCGGCACCCCGTGGTCGTGGTCGTCGTCGGGCTCCCAGCCGTCAGGGAACGGCGTGCCCCCCACGTCCTCCGGCACACGTCCAGAGTAGACCTGGGGGGTCAATCTGTGCAGACGGTATGGAAATTCATCCACTTGATGAGACGGTTTCGGCCGCGCCGGAGGGGCGCCCGGCGGGTACGGCCGAACGGGTGAACCTCAGTGCCGAACGTGACCGTCGCCGGTGACGATGTACTTCGTGCTGGTCAGCTCCGGCAGGCCCATCGGGCCACGGGCGTGCAGCTTCTGGGTGGAGATGCCGATCTCTGCGCCGAAGCCGAACTGGCCGCCGTCGGTGAAACGGGTGGAGGCGTTGACGGCGACGGTGGTGGAGTCGACCAGCTGGGTGAAGCGGCGGGCGGCCTGCTGGGACGTGGTGACGATCGCCTCGGTGTGGCCGGAGGTCCACAGGCGGATGTGCTCGACGGCCTTGTCCAGCGAGTCGACGACCGCGGCGGCGATGTCGTGGGAGAGGTACTCGGTCTCCCAGTCCTCAGGGGTCGCCTCGACCACGGTGGCCCGGGAGTCCTTGGCGTAGGCCATGACGCGCTCGTCGGCGTGGACGGTGACGCCGGCCTGGGCGAGGGCGTCCAGGGCGCGTGGCAGGAACTCGGCGGCGATGTCCTGGTGGACCAGGAGGGTCTCGGCGGCGTTGCAGACGCTGACCCGGTGGGCCTTGGAGTTGATCAGGATCTCGATCGCCGTGTCGATGTCGGCCCGGGCGTCGACGTAGACGTGGCAGTTGCCGGTGCCGGTCTCGATGACGGGGACGATGGACTCGGTCACCACGGTCTGGATCAGGGAGGCGCCGCCGCGCGGGATGAGCACGTCGACGAGGCCGCGGGCGCGCATCAGCTCGCGTACGGAATCGCGGCTCTCGCCGGGCACCAGCTGGACGGCGTCGGCGGGCAGGCCGGCACCGCCGACCGCGTCCCGGACCACCCGGACGAGGGCGGTGTTGGACTCGTAGGCGGAGGCGGAGCCGCGCAGCAGGACGGCGTTGCCGGACTTGAGGCACAGGGCGGCGGCGTCGACGGTGACGTTGGGACGGGCCTCGTAGATGATGCCGACGACGCCGAGCGGGACGCGGACCTGGCGCAGGTCGATGCCGTTGGGGAGGGTGGAGCCGCGGACGACCTCGCCCACCGGGTCGGGCAGCTTGGCGACGTCGCGGACGTCGGAGGCGATGGCGCGGACCCGCTCGGGGGTGAGGGTGAGCCGGTCGACGATGGCCTCGCTGGTGCCGCTCTCCCGGGCCTTGGCCACGTCCTTGGCGTTGGCCTCGATGATCTCGCTGGTCCGGACCTCGAGGGCGTCCGCGATGGCGAGCAGCGCGTCGTCCTTCACGGCGCGCGGAAGCGGCGCGAGGTCGGCGGCGGCGGCCTTGGCACGGTAGGCGGCCTGGGTGACCGGGGACATCGAGTCGTAGGGCGAGAGCGTGGTCATACCCGCAGGGTAGTGCTCCTGCGAGCGCCACGCGGCAACCGTTCCGGAGGCCGAGACGCCGGGCCCGGACGACGGGCCGGGGACGCAGGGCCCGGACGACGGACCGGGAACGCAGGGCCCGGACCACGGACCGGGAACGCAGGGCCCGGACCACGGACCGGGAACGCAGGGCCCGGACCACGGGCCGGACGGCGGGCCGGGACGGCGGCCCGGACGGCGGGTCCGGACGGCGCCGGGACGGCGGCCCGGAGGCCGGAGCGGAGGTCAGAAGGGGTGGACGCCGACGGGGGTGGCCGGGGCCGGGCCGTAGCCCTCGGCGATGCGCTGGTGGTAGGTCTCCCGGTCGATGACCTCCAGTCCGACGATCTCCCAGGCCGGCAGCCCCGCGCTCTGCCGGTGCTCGCCCCACAGGCGCAAAGCCACGGCGGCGGCGTCGTGCAGGTCGCGGGCCTCCTCCCAGTAGCGGATCTCCGCGTGGTCGGTCGCGTACCTGCTGGTGAGCAGGAAGGGGTGGTCGTGGGCGAGCTGTTCCAGGGCTCGCCGCAGATCCGGCACGGGCACCTGCTCACCGGAGACGCTGAGGGTGACGTGCCACAGGCGGGGCAGGTCCTGGGGTTCCTCGTGATCCTCGTAGGTGTCCCCGGCCGCGACGCTCGTCAGAGCACCGCGGGACGCCGCCCCAGGGCGCACTCGTCTCACGACGGCCTCCTTCACGCATGGCTCGCACGGCCCCTTGACGGAACGTGTCCCTTCAACATGGCCCCGAAGACAAAGTTGAGCAGGCCGCAGGGCTCCGCGTGGTGGTTTTACGGAACGTCCCCCACCGGGGTCGGTCCTTGCGCCCCGCTTTACGAGCGGTCTTGCGAGAGTCAGGTGTGCAGGAGCACCAGGTCGTCCCTGTGTACGACCTCGCGTTCGTACGCCGGGCCCAGCTCGCGCGCCAGCTCCCGGGTCGAACGCCCGAGCAGCCGGGGGATCTCCTTGGCGTCGAAGTTGACGAGCCCCCGGGCCACCGCGCGGCCCGCGCTGTCCCGCAGCTCGACCGGGTCACCGGCGCTGAACTCCCCTTCCACCGCGGCGATTCCGGCCGGCAGCAGCGATGTGCGCCGCTGCACGACCGCGTCCACGGCGCCGTCGTCCAGGATCAGCGCACCCTGCGGGGTGGACGCGTGCTGGAGCCAGAGCAGCCGGTCGGCGGAGCGCTTGCCGGTGGGGTGGAAGTAGGTGCCGGTGTCACCGCCGGCGAGTGCCTCGGCGGCATGGACGGCGCTGGTCAGGACCACCGGGACACCGGCGGCGGCCGCGATGCGGGCGGCCTCGACCTTGGTGACCATGCCGCCGGTGCCGACCCCGGCTTTGCCGGCGCTGCCGATCTCGACCCCGGCGAGGTCCTGCGGCCCCCGGACCTCCGCTATCCGCGAGGTGCCCGGCTTGCCGGGGTCGCCGTCGTAGACACCGTCGACGTCGGAGAGCAGGACCAGCAGATCGGCGTGGACGAGGTGGGCGACGAGGGCGGCGAGGCGGTCGTTGTCGCCGAAGCGGATCTCGTCCGTGGCGACGGTGTCGTTCTCGTTGACGATCGGGAGGGCGCCCATCGCCAACAGCTTGTCCAGCGTGCGGGAGGCGTTGCGGTGGTGGGCGCGGCGGCTCATGTCGTCGCTGGTCAGCAGGACCTGTCCGACGCGGGCGCCGTAGCGGGCGAAGGAAGCGGTGTACCGGGCGACGAGCAGTCCCTGGCCGACGCTGGCGGCCGCCTGCTGCCGGGCGAGGTCCTTGGGGCGGCGGAGCAGACCCAGGGGGGCGAGCCCGGCCGCGATGGCACCGGAGGAGACCAGGACGATCTCCCGCTCACCTCCGCTGCGGCTCTTGGCGAGCACGTCGACGAGCGCGTCGACGCGGTCGGCGTCCAGGCCGCCGGCGGCGGTGGTCAGGGAGGAGGAGCCCACCTTGACCACGACCCTGCGGGCTTCGTTCACGGCCTGCCTTGCGCTTGCCACCTGCGCACTCGTCCCCTTCGCTCGCGCAACTCGCCCATTGCGCCGGTCGGCTCTCTCGACCGCAATCTACGCGAAGAGGAACGGATCTCGCCCATTCGTCCAGCACGCGGACCGGCGTCAGCCGACTTCCGAGGCGACGATGGCCACGAGGAAGAGCGCGCCGGTGAGGCCGGGCCCGAGCCACTCCGGAAGCCCAATCGTGCTGCGCTTCTCGAAGCCGCCCCCGGCCGCCCGAACGGCGGCGTCACGGCGGCGCAGCAGTTCCTCCGCGACGGCGTCCCGCTGGGCCCGGCCGATGATGGCCGCGCCGAACGCGTACACCGGCAGGCGGCCGTGCCCCGACACGTCGAGGGTGAGGGCGGTCCGCCCCTCCAGCACCGTGATCAGGTGATAGGGGACGAGGTACCGCGTGAATATGTTGTTCACGCGGAGCCGGTCCTGCTCGAACGCGACGTAAGGGTTGAGGTACAGCCGCCAGATCATGTAAAGGACGAGCGGCACGGGAATCAGTAGGGCCAGGCGCGACATCCACGAGCTGGTACCGGCCTCGTCCGCCTGGACCACCACCTGCAAGGCCACCATGGCCGCCTGTGCTGCGACGGCCAGCACCACCCTGCGGGTTCTTCTGATTCTCACCACTTTGACCGGTTTTCCTCCGTCGTGCTCATGCGGCCAGTGCCGCCCCGCCCCGATCCTCGGGGCGGGGCGGGACACCTGCTAGAACATCCACCTGGTAGCGCGGGAGAGCAAGTCCGTGCCGTCCCCCAAGTAGCGGTCCTGGATGCCGGAAATGATCTTCTGGCCGCCGACCGGGACGAAGGGCAGGGCGATCTCCATGGTCGAGGTGACAGCACCGAACGTGTCGTGCGCGCAGGCATGGGACCAGCCCTCATAGGAGCACGAGTCAACGGCCTGCGCTACGGACGATACCGCGCTCACACCCGCGCCGATCTTGCCGGCCACTGCCAGCACCTCGGCGGGTCCTGCGGCACACGCGCCTTCGGTGACGGCGACGCAGAGAGCCGCGATTCCCGTCGCAGAATAGTTCACCGTTTGACCGATATCACCGGCGGTCTCGATCCAGTCCCGGTTCTCATGGATGTACCTGAGCACGGCGTTGTGGTCGTCGCCCGGCACGCAGTTCTTCGACGAGTCGCCCTTGTGCAGGCAGGACTGGAACGACCGGGCGAGGTCGACCTTGGCCGAGTCCAGCTTCTGGGCCACGAAGTGGTCCCAGCTGCCGTAAGAGGGCTTGTAGCCCAGCCCGTCGTCGGGGTCCGTCAGCCATTGGTACTGCTTCTTGGTGACCGTTCCGAGGCCCTTGACCTTCTTGCTGCCCTTCGGGGCGTGGCTCTTGGGCTTCTTCTTGTCGTTCTTGTGCGTCGGGCAGGCCGGGTCGTTGCCGCCGCAGGCGAGGCCCAGGCCCGATGGGTCGCTGTACAGGACGGGGTTGTTGTCGGCATAGCTGTAGGCCGACAGGTTCTGCGGATCGGTCTGGTCGTTCAGTTCGTCCGGGCTGATGAACCGACCCAGTGAGGGGTCGTACATCCGGGCGCCGAGGATGGTCAGCGACGTGCTGTCGTCCTCCGGCTTGCCGAGGAATCCCCGGTCGAGACCGGCCGGCAGGTCGCCGCTGCCCAGGTTGCGCTCCTTGCCGAACGGTGTGTAGCGGCGCCGGGTGATCGCACCGCCGATGCCGATCAGCAGGGCCGTGGACGCCTGCGAGTCGTTCATGAGCCAGGTCAGCTTGCCGTTTGTCGAGCCGTCGCCCTGGCGCATGGCGACAGTGGTGCCTGCGGCGCTGTACAGACGCGTCGCCTTGACCCCCTCACCGGTGCCGTTGGTCTTGTGCAGTTCCTGGCCGTCGAGGTACAGGACGTTCTCCGCGGCCGAGGTACGCAGCAGGACGTTGCCGTCGGTGTCGTAGACGTACGTCGAGACCTCGTCGCCGTCCTTCTTGTGCTGGGTGATGCTGTCGACCCGGTTCTGGGCGTTCCAGGCGATCGACGACTGGACGCCGTTCACCGTGCGGGTGTCCATCTGACCCGTCGCGTTGTAGGTGAAGCTGTCGGACCCGGCCTGGGTCACCGCGTGCGGATGGGCCTTGCCGGCGGTGTAGGTGGAGCCGTCGGCGCTGTAACCGGGGTAGGCGTACTTCCTCGTGGTCGCCCCGGTGGCCGTCGTGTCCTTGACGGACATCAGGTTGCCGAGGTCGTCGTAGGTGTACGCCTGGTCGTACGGGTCGAGGCTGCTGCTCAGGTCCGGCGTGGCCGCGCCCGAGCAACCGCCGGTGGCCTCGGTGGTCCACGCGTGCGTGAGCCGGTTCAGCTCGTCGTACGTGTAGCACTCGCTCTGCTTGGCCACGGCGTCCGTGACACCGGTGATCTGGCCGGCGAGATCGCGCGTGAAGGTGTCGTCCTGCGCGGGCTTGGTGGTGCTGCCGGTCGTCACGGTGGTCTTGACGTTGAACAGCGCGCCGCTGCCGTTGGTGTCGTCGTAGGTGTAGGCGCGGTTCGCCGTGGCGTCCGTGCCGCCGCTCGTGCCGTAGGTGCGGCCGTTGATGCGGCCCTGGCGGTCGAAGCCGATGTTCGACTGGTAGGTGGCGAGTGCCGAGGAGACCTTGGACGGCAGTCCCCGGTCGGTGTAGGTGGTGGTGACCGTCTCCGCGGGCAGTTGTCCGACCGCCAGGTCGCCCACCTTGGGGTAGGTGACCGACGTCAGGTGGTCGGCGAGGTCGTAGCCGTAGTCGAACTTGTAGGTACCGGCGAGACCGGACCCGTCGTCGGGGACGGTGTACGTCTTGCTCTCCGCACGACCGCGCGCGTCGTAGCTGCCGACGGCTTGGGTGTAGGCCTTGCCGTTCACATACGTCGTCGACCCGGCCGGCAGGCCCACACCGCCGGTGGCGGAGTCGTAGTCCCACCGTGACAGGAGGGTGCTGCCCTGCGTGGTCGTCTTCGAGAGGGTCTTCTGCCGCTGGAGGTGGTCGTATGTGTACGTCAGCGTCGTGCCGTTGCTGACGCTGGTGCTCACCTTGCCGTTCTCGTCGTACGCGGTGGACGACGACCCGGCGTCGGGGTCGGTGACCGAGGTCCGGTCACCGGCCCAGTTGTAGCCGTAGGTGGTGACGTTCCCCTTGGTGTCCGTGATCGTCTTCAGCTGGCCGCTGCGCGTGTACAGGTACGAGGTGGTGATCGCCCCTATCGGGCCGTGCTGGACGGTCTTGGTGGTCTGCCCGAAGACGTCCGTGTAGGTGTCGGTGCGCTCACCGGTGGCGGGGACCGTGGTGGTGTAGTCGCCGAAGTAGTACGTGTGGGTGTGGCCGGACGCCTGCGCGACTCCGTTGGCCAGGGTCTGGGTCTCCGTGGTCCGGCCGGCCCAGTCGATGACCGGGTCGGTGTAGGACGGCAGGTCGGCCACGGTCGGCAGGACCATGCCGTCGACCCCGGCCTTGCCGGAGTTGTAGAACGCCGCGGAGGTACCCGTGACGTTGCCCGACGTGTCGTAACGGGTGGAGACCACGTCACGGCCGGTGCCGTCCGGCGCCGTCGTCTGGGTCTCGCGGGTGCGGCCCAGGCCGTCGAGGTACGCGTAGGAATTGACGTACGTGCTGCCGGACTGCAACACGCCTGTGGTCACCTCGGCAGGGCCGGTCACCGTGTCGGGCACGCCGTCGCTGTTGGGTCCGGCGGGTACGTCGTAGCCGAACTGGATCGACGGCTTGCCGCTGGGGTAGTTGCCGATCTCCGTCGCCTTGAAGACCTGGCTGATACGGCCCACGGAGTCGAGGACGATCCGCGTGGTGTGGCCGTTGGCGTCGAGGATGCGGTACGGCGTTCCCCACAGGCGCGAATACCACGTGGTGGTGGACTGCGGCGTGGCCGGACCGTTGCCGGCCGGAGAGTTGTCGTCCGGGTCGGGTGTGGTCACCGTGACGCCGTCGATCGGCCAGGTCGTGTTCGGCGCGTAGGCCGTGGTGGTCTTCCGGCGCTTGCCGTCGTAGGTGGCGACGGCGCGGCCCGCACCGTCGTAGTCCGTCCACGTCTTCCGGGCGTCGGCCGGGTCCGCGTCGGTGTAGACGTCCTGCTCGGTCGCGTTGCCGTCGGCCAGCTTGGTGTCGTTGTCCGCGAGGGTGGTCGCCCCGTCGTACAGCGTCACCTTGTAGGAGTCCTGATTGGCCGAGGTGCGGTCGGCGCAGTCGGCGGCGTAGTGGCGCTCCTCGTCCTGGAAGACCATCCAGCGCTTGACGTCGGAGTCGGGGAAGGCCGAGGTGTTGTACGCGCGGCCGTAGGTGGTGCACCGGTTGTCGTCGACGCTGACCTGGCCCCAGTCGTTGGTGCGCATGGGCAGGCCATAGACGGTGCTGGCGGCCTCGGTGTCGTCGTACTCGTCCTTGACCACGTGCTCGCGCCAGCCGGTGGAGACCAGGTCGTCGGTCGTGGTCTTGCTCTCCCGGACGAAGCGGGCGTCGGGAAGACCCTCGTACTGGGCGGTGTCGTGGACCCAGTACTCCTTGCGGACGCGCTGGTGCGAGTTGCCGTCGCCGTCGCGTTCGGAGCTCTCCAGGGTCCGCCCGGCCAGCCAGGCCGAGTCCGTCCAGGAGTCGCCGTATCCGTCGGTGACCTCGACGCTGCGGGTGGCGGAGCTGTCCGTCTTGGAGGTGCGGTCGCCGTCCAGACCCCGGTAGAGCCAGTAGTAGGTGGAGGCCGCGTTGCTCTTGGTTCCGGTGAAGACCTCGACCTGCGGGTAACCGCGCCAGTCGGACCAGGTCTCGTCGGCGTCCGGGGACAGCGGGTCGTTGGTGAACCGCCAGCCGGCGCCACCGTGGTACTCGTACCGGGTCGTCATGACCGGGTCACCGTCGCTGTTGGCGCCCTTTCCGACACCGGGGTCCTCGGAGACCTCGGTGACGAGGTATTTCTTGAACCAGCCGGTTGTCGAGCTGCTGGCGCCCTCGGGCGTCCACTTCTGCCAGAAGCAGTCCTGGGTGTTGGACGACTCGCTGGGCAGGCTGTTGATGTCGCAGGCGTCCGGCTGGCCGTAGGTGACGCTGGTCACCGAGCCGAGGTCGCCGTAGACCTTGGTGACACGGCGAAAGTTGAGGGTGGACTTGCCGACCTGGTTGTCGAGCCACTCGCCGTTGAAGTTGATGGTGGGCAGACGCAGGTCGACACCGTCGCCGTAGCCCTGGCGCTGGACGTAGTCGAGCCAGAGCGTCTTGCCCACGGAACCGGCGGGATCGGGCAGACCGTACTTCATCTGGTACTGCATGGCCGGATCCCACGTCACACCGCCGTCGTCGCTGACGTAGGTCTTGATGTCCCACAGCATGTCGGTGGTGAAGAACGTGGGGTAGTACGTCTTGCCCTCGCAGTAGTTGTCCGCCGAGGTGCCGTCGCACATGAGGTCGGTCGGCACGTCCGGGTAGGAACCGGGCGTGGAGGAGATGCCCGGGCAGGCCGAGGGCTCCTTGCCCAGCGGATCCGCGTCGCTCATCCGCTCCACACACCGGCCGACATGACGCAGCTCGACCTTGGCGGGCAGCTTCGCACCCGGGATCTGGGCGGCCCAGCCGTACTCGATCCGCGTCAGGTAGCTCGCCGCGTCGTACTGACGCGCCTTGTCGGTGTTGATGACCGAGCGGTAGTAGTTGGTCTGCTTGTCGTAGAAGTAGGCGTTCTCGACCTCGTTGGGGTCGACCACGCGGTCCAGGTTCCAGCGCCAGGCCTGGGTGCAGGGCTCGGGGAACTGGGCGTGGCAGGGTTCGCCCGTGTCGTCGCCGGCCACCGGGACGGTCAGCACGGAGTGGGTGATGGAGTTGTCGCGCTCGCTGCGGCCCCAGCCGAAGTAGTAGCGCATGCCGTCCTGGCTGGAGATCACCCAGTACTCGTCGTCGGCGCCGTGGCCGCCGGTCAGGTGCTGCACGCGCCAGCCCGGGTCGTCCTGCACGTGGTAGGAGCCGGTGCCGTTGCCGTCCTGGACGAGGGCCGAGTCCACGCCGTTGAGGCTGATGGTGTACTCGGCGCCGTCCGGCTCGGTGCCGTGGTTGGGCGACTGCCAGCACATGTCGCCGACGGTGTTGTTCACGTCCTGCGAGCAGTTCTTGTACTTGCGCTCGATGTAGCCGACGTTCAGGTCCCAGCCGATGCCCGCCCAGGAGGCCTGGTTGTTGGTCGCGGAGGTGCGGCCGTCGACCGACTGGGAGTTGTAGGACAGCGAGAGGTTCGGGGTCGCGCCGAACGGCGCCTTCGGCACGGTGATCGGCAGGTCGTAGGTGAAAGCCCCGGAACCGGTCGAGACGTCCCATTTGCCGCTCGGGCTGAGCGTGGAGGCCCGGTAGTCACCGGTCTCCGATGAGGAGCTGGTCGTCACCGCCGTCACGGTCGACGTGGTGGCCGCCGCCATCATGGCGGTGCCGAACTTCGGGGTGGCGGACGCGGTCGTCGTCGCGGGGTCCGCGTCGGCGTACACCGTCGCCGTCAGGGTGCCCGACTTCACGTCGTTGTGGACCGGCAGGTAGCGGCGGGTGTCCGGCGAGCAGCCGCGCTTCTTCGGCGTGGTGAGCGCGCACGCGGGCATCTGGACCAGGCGCAGCCGGGAGGCGAAGTCGCCGCCGTAGGCGTGCTTGAAGGCGGAGTAGTCGAGGGTGACACCGACCGGTCCGGGGGCGGGCTTGTGGTCCTTGCGGGTCAGGCGCAGCGCCATGCCGACGCCGCCGATCGCCTTGATCTTCGTGCGGTCGAGGACCTGCACGTCGACGTCGGCGGGGGTGGCGGCGGAAGGGGAGACGGCGAGGCCCTTGCCTTCAGCGAGGGCGTCCTTGGCGGCCTTCTGCCCGCGCGCGAACGCGGACTGCGGGGGCTGTCCCGCGGCCCCGATCTGGGCGGCCGTCGGCGTCTGCACCGACACCACGGCGGACTTCGCCGCCGCGCTGCCGGCCCTGGCGTCGAGTACGGCGCCGGCAGGCGTCACGGCCTTGGGCCTGCCCGGCGTTGCCTGCGAGAGGTCCACCCGGGCCGTCACCCCCTTCGGCCAGGTGACCTTCGGCGCCTTGGTCATGGTCGGCTCCGCCTGCTGCCGGGGCACGCCCATGCCCTTGCCCGCCGGCACGCTGACGGTCGTGTCCTTCGGCTTGGCCACGGCGACGGCCGCGGCGAACGCCGGAGCTGACACGAGACCCGACAGCAACGCACTGGAGACCGCTACGACGAAGCCGCGTCTGTACGACGCACGCATCACGAACCCCCACCCCTCTGGCCGAAAGTCGGCCATAAACAGTCAAAAGAGCGGGATCGCGTTGCGAAGGCAGCACAAAGCCAACACGTGGCGAACACACGCAGGCCGGAGATTAACCAGAATCTTAATCACAGCATTTCCGACAAAACGGGCCGCCGTCCCCCAAACATCCCCGCCTCCTTGAGGGAAGCTTTAGATGATCATGACCAACGGAATATCTAATTCCGCCGTCACTACCGCGATCGATTTCCAGGTGATTCAATGACCCGCCAGCAATCCAGCCAGCTCCCCCTAGGTAGGGCTTGCCCCATTTGCATGCCTAAGGCGTGGACAACGGCGTTTTCTCTTTTTGCTCCAGGGGGGCTTCATCACCATGCTCGATCGCAGACGCTTTCTGCGTACGGGGGGCGCCATCGCGGGCGCGGTAGCCGTTCCCACTGTCGCCGTCGGTGTGGCACAGGGCGTCGCGCGCTCCCGCCGCACATCGCAGACAAGCACCACGCCCGGTGCGGTGACCGTCAGCAAGCGCTTCGACCTGACCGCTCCCTCCACCGCGCTGTTGCGGGAGGTGCAGTTGGGCAGCACCCGCGTCCTGCAGTCCTTCGCCTTCGACAACACCAGTGGGCACCTGTTCACCGTGCAGCTCGTCGACAGCGGGCTCCAGCTCCCGGGCGAGACACAGACCTACTCGGGGCCCGACCGCGAGGCCAACGGCGACCTGTGCCTGACCCGCCTCGACACATCCGGGCGGATTCTCGGCACCATGTATCTCCGCGGATTCGGGCACGGTGTACAGATCGGGGTCGAATCCACCACTTCCGGAGCTTATCTCTGGGCGGAAACCCATAACGTCCGCACCGCGAATTCCGACGGCACCTACACCGGCTGGGGCGATCGGCTCGGCCGGTTCAAATTCGCCAACGGAACCGTGCTCACCGCGGACTCCCCCGCACTCACCCAGTACACCCTGGAAAACGGCGTCGACCGCACCACCTGTGCCATCGACCCGGTGAACAACCGGCTCGCCGTCCGCTGCCGGGTGAGCGGCGCCTTCCGCTTCCGCCTGTACGACCTCGCGTCCTTCAAGGCCGGCGGCCGGACCACCCTCGCCGACGTCGCGCAGCCCGCCGACCTCCAGCCCGGTTACAGCGACACCTTCCAGGGCTTCACGAGCTACGGCAGCTACCTCTACCTCCTGGCCGGCTCGCAGTACGGCAAGGACGGCTCCGTGTCACCGGACGGCAACACCTTCATCACCTCCGTGGACTGGAACACGGGCACCGTGAAGGAGCAGAAGCTCACCAAGGCCGGGTACACCCTTTCCTACCGCGAGCCCGAGGGCATGGCCATCCAGATCCCCGACCCGGCCAACCCGCAGGCCCTGCGGCTGTGCAGCGGTTTCTCCTCGTACACGTCCGCCACGGACCAGCGCAAGAAGACCAGCATCTATTACAAGAACGTGCTGGTCTGAGCCTGCGACAGACCAGGGACGAGTTCGTCACGTTCGGTCTGCGACCATGGATCGCATGCGGAAACGAGGTTCGATACGGGTCGCCGCCGGCGTGGTCTGCGGCGCTTTGTCGGTGATGTCCCTTGCGGCGTGCGGGGGTTCGGACCACGGCACCGCCGCCGCGCACGGGGGTGCGGACGACGCACCGCGGAAGACGGCCCTGAAGCGCGTGCCCGGCATCGGGGACCGGCTGTGGGAGCGCGTGCCGGCCGGCTCCCGCCAGGTGGTCGCCGTGTACGGCGCGGGCAAGGACTCCCCCGACTCCACCGTCGCGCTCTTCACCAGGCACGGCTCCACCTGGAAGCAGGAGCGCACCTGGCCGGCGCACAACGGGCGCAAGGGCTGGACGACGGATCATCACGAGGGCGATCTGCGCAGTCCGGTGGGCGTCTTCACGCTGAGCGACGCGGGCGGTGTGCTTTCCGCACCCGGGAAGGGGCTGCCGTACACCCGGTCCGCGGCCTTCCAGGCGCCCCACTACTGGAAGAAGCCGTACTGGCACGACTTCGACTATGTCGTCGCCATCGACTACAACCGCGTCAAGGGCACTCCGCCCAACGACCCGACCCGGCCGCAGGGGCAGTCGAAGGGCGGCAGCATCTGGCTGCACATGGACCACGGCAGCGGCACCTCGGCGTGCGTGAGCCAGTCGAAGTCGGCCATGGAGTACCTGCTGCGCACCCTCGACCCCAAGCTGCACCCCGTCGTGGTGATGGGAGACAGGGCGGACCTGAAGGCCTGACGGAAGCACACGCGGAGCCGGAGGACCGCGCGGAGCCGAAGCCCACGGCGGAAGACCGCACGGAAGCCGCAACCCCAGCCGAGAGCGCGCGGACCGCATGGAACCCGCAACCCCAGCCGAGAGCGCGCGGGGCGCCTAGCCTCGGCCGAGAGCGCGCGGAGCCGGACGGCCGGCTCCGCGCTCGGGGGGGGCAGGCGTGGTGGGGAGGGTCAGGCGTGGTGGTGGCGCCAGCCCTGCCAGGCGGAGTCGATCATGTCGTCCAGGCCGAGGCGGGCGGTCCAGCCCAGTTCCGCCTGGATGCGGTCCGCCGACGCGACCACCCTCGCTGGGTCACCGGCGCGGCGGTCGGCCACCTCGGGCGCCAGGCCTTCGTTGCCGGTCACCTTCAGGATGCGGTCCACCATCTCCCGGACCGAGCTGCCCTCGCCCCGGCCGATGTTGAGGACGAGCGAGGTCCCCTCCGGTGCCTCGCGCAGTCGTACCGCGGCCGCCTGGTGGGCGGAGGCGATGTCCTGGACGTGAATGTAGTCACGTACGCAGGTGCCGTCCGGTGTGGCGTAGTCGTCACCGAAGATCCGGGGCGCCTCGCCGGCCTCGAGCCGCTCGAACACCATCGGGATGAGATTGAAGACACCCGCGTCGGACAGCTCCGGGGCGGCGGCACCGGCCACGTTGAAGTAGCGCAGGGACACGGCTCGCAGGCCGTGGGCCTTGGCGGCGGCGGCGATCAGCCACTCACCGACCAGTTTCGTCTCGCCGTAGGGGCTCATGGGGAGGCACGGGGTGTCCTCGGTCACGAGGTCGACGTCCGGCATGCCGTAGACGGCCGCGGACGAGGAGAAGACGATCCGCTCGACCCCGGTGGCGGTCATCGCCTCCAGCAGGGTCTGCAGACCGGTGACGTTCTCGCGGTAGTAGTGGAGAGGCCGCTCCACCGACTCGCCCACCTGCTTCTTGGCTGCGATGTGCACCACACCCGTCACGGCATGGTCACGAATCGTCCGTTCCAGGAGCTCCCGGTCCAGCACGCTGCCCACCACCAGCGGGACATCGCCGGGAAGCCGGTCCGCGCTGCCGGTCGACAAGTCGTCGTAGACCACCACGTGCTCGCCGCTCTCCGTCATGGCGCGCACCACATGCGCACCGATGTACCCGGCGCCGCCCGTGACCAGCCAGCTCATCCCGTGCCTCCTCGGTCTCCGTCAGTGGAGAGCAGACTCGTCCATGGGCTGCGGAAAATCGAGTCGGACAATTACGGACAAGTGCGGCAAAGCCGGGCAGTAATAGCGGTAAGGGGAGGAGCCGTTCAGCCGGTCCGGATGGAACAATGTCCCACTCGGGTAGCGGTATGGTCTCTGCGACTGTTCCGTGACCCGACCGCCCGGCTACCTTGCTCACGGAAACTTCAAGTGAATCCTTTACGCTGATGCGACGGCGTGCTCATGCCCGTCGGCGGGCGGAGCGTGCTCTGGCCTCGGCCCACGCTCTCGTGATCAGTCTCGGAACAGGTTGTAAGGATGCCCAGACTCTCTCTCGTCATCCCTGTCTACAAGGTGCAGGGCTACCTCACCGAGTGCCTGGACTCGGTGCTCGGGCAGGACTACACGGACTTCGAGATCATCGCGGTCGACGACCGCTCACCGGACGGCTCGGGTGCCATCCTCGACGAGTACGCGCAACGTGACGCTCGAATTCACGTGATTCACCTCACGGAGAACGTGGGGCTCGGCCGTGCGCGCAACGCGGGCATGGAGAAGGTCCAGGGCGACTACGTCCTGTTCCTGGACAGTGACGACACCCTGACCGACGGCGCGCTGCGTGCGATAGCCGAGCGGCTGGAAGCCGCCGGCGACCCCGAGATACTCGTCTACGACTACTCCCGCAGCTACTGGGACGGCCGGATCCGGCCCAACCAGCGCGCCGAACTACTCCAGCCCGACGGCCCGGAGTCCTTCCCGCTCGCCGAGCGGCCGCAGCTGCTGAACCTGCTGCAGATCGTCTGGAACAAGGCCTACCGCCGGGACTTCGTCACCGAGAACGGGCTGACCTTCCCGCCCGGTTACTACGAGGACGCCCCCTGGACGTTCTGCTCCATGATCAGCGCCGAGCGCATCGCCGTGCTGAACCGGGTCTGCGTGATGTACCGGCAGCGCCGCGAGGGCGGCAACATCCTGAAGACGGTCAGCCGTAAGCACTTCGACGTCTTCGACCAGTACCGCCGCGTCTTCGACTACCTCGACGTCCGCCCCGAACTCGCCCGGTGGCGCACGCCGTTGTTCCGCAAGATGGCGGACCACTTCCTGACCATCCTGGAGCGGCCCGACCGCCTGCCGGCGGACGCGCGGGCGGAGTTCTTCCACCGCGCCGCCGCCGACTACCGAGCCCGGCTCCCACAGGGCTTCCAGCGGCCGGGCGGCGGCCGCGGCCACAAGTACGCGATGCTGGAGAAGGACGCGTACACCGCCATGGCCGGCGCCACCGCCGCCGTGAAGCTCCGCAAGGCGGTCCGGACCCGTACCCGCACGGCCATCAACCGGTCCAAGCGCAGCGCGATGGGCGTCTTCTACCAGTCGCAGCTGAGGCTGCCGCTGGACGAGAACCTGGCGCTCTTCTCCGCCTACTGGAGCCGCAGCGTCTCCTGCAACCCGGCGGCCGTCGACGCCGAACTCGCCCGGCTCGCCCCGCACGTACGCCGCGTCTGGGCCGTCCGGCCCGACGCCGTGGACCGGGTACCCGAGGGCGTGGACGTCGTCCGGGTCGGCTCCAAGGAGTACTGGGCCGCGCTGGCCCGCGCCAAGTACCTGGTCAACAACGTGAACTTCGCCGACAGCGTGGTCAAGCGCGAGGGCCAGATCCATCTGCAGACCCACCACGGCACGCCGCTCAAGACCATGGGTCTCGACCAGCGCAAGTACCCCGCCTCGACGGACATGGACTTCGACAAGCTCCTGGAGCGCTGCGACCGCTGGGACTTCAGCCTCAGCTCCAACCGCTTCTCCACGGCGGTCTGGGAGCGGGTCTACCCGTGTTCCTACGAGTCGCTGGAGTCCGGCTACCCCCGCAACGACGTCCTGGTCAACGGCACGGCGGAGGACGTGCGCCGGGCCCGCGCGGCGCTGGGTCTCGCCGACGGCACCAAGGCGTACCTGTACATGCCCACGCACCGCGAGTACCAGCCCGGCTTCGTGCCGAGCCTCGACCTCGCCCGCCTCGCCGACGAGCTGGGGCCCGACGTCACCCTGCTGGTGCGCGGCCACTACTTCTACGGCGGCAGCTCCTCCCACGTGGCCGAGCTGCGCCGCACCGGGCGGATCGTCGACGTGTCGGGGCACGCCCGGGTGGAGGAGCTGTACCTCGCCGCGGACGCGCTCATCACGGACTACTCCTCCGCGATGTTCGACTACGCCGTGCTGGACCGGCCGATCGTCATCTTCGCGCCCGACTGGGACATCTACTCCGCCGTGCGCGGCACCTACTTCAACCTGCTCCAGGAGTCGCCGGGCGCGGTGGCCACCTCACAGGCCGAACTGATCCGCCTGCTCGGATCGGACGAGTACGACGGGCAGGAAGCGGCCGCGCGCCGCGACGCCTTCCGCCGTCGGTTCTGCGAGTTCGACGACGGGCACGCCGCCGAACGCGTGGTGCGGCGGGTCTTCCTCGGCGAGACGCAGCCCCTGCCCTTCGTGCCCTTCGCCGAGCGTTCCCACGCCCCGGCCCCCGCCCAGGCGCTCGCAGCCGTCGAGCGGGCCTGACCTTCGAGAAGGAGATCGACAAGCATGGCCCCTCGGCTCAGTGTCATCGTCCCCATGTACGACGTCGAGCACTATCTGCCGGCCTGTCTGGACTCGCTGGCGGCGCAGACGTACCAGGACTTCGAGGTCCTGATGGTGGACGACGGCTCCCCCGACGGCTCCGCCGCGATAGCCGAGTCCTACGTGGCCCGCGACCCGCGGTTCCGGCTCATCCGCAAGGAGAACGGAGGCCTGGGGGCCGCCCGTAACACCGGCATCGCCCACATGGCGCCCGAGGCGGAGTTGCTGACCTTCGTCGACAGCGACGACCTCATCCCGCCGGACGCCTACCGGCTGATGGTGGGCAGCCTCGACGAGACCGGCTCCGACTTCGCGACCGGCAACGTCTTCCACCTCAAGGGCGAGAAGACCTGGCAGGTCCCGCTGATGCGGATGCTCGCGGGCGAGGCCCGCCAGCGCACCCACATCGCCGAGTACGCCAAGCTGGTCGCCGACCGAATAGCCTGCAACAAGGTCTTCCGCCGGACGTTCTGGGAGAAGCACGGCTTCGCCTTCCCCGAGGGCCGCCTGTACGAGGACACGCCCGTCACCATGCGGGCGCACTACCTCGCCGACGCCGTCGACGTGATCTCCGAGGCCTGCTACTACTGGCGGCTGCGCGAGGGCGAGTCCGCCCCCTCCATCACCCAGCGCCGTACCGACCCGGCCGGTGTCCGCGACCGCGTCACCTCCGTCCTGGAGATCAGCGACTTCCTGGGCAAGCAGTCCGGCGACACCTTCGCCCGCCTCAAGCAGGAGTACGACACCCGCGTCCTCGTGGACGACCTGCGGCTGTTCCTCAACGTGGTGCCCGACGGCGACGAGGAGTACCGCGCCGAGTTCCTGCGGTCGGCCAACCGCTTCATGGACCACATCGACCCCAAGGTCGTCATGGCCCTGCCGACCCACCTGCGGGTGCAGTGGCTGCTGGTCCGCAAGCACCAGCTCGACGAGCTGATCACCCTGCTGGCCTCGCAGCGCCGCAAGGAGGCCATCGAGGTCAGCGGCCTGGTCCGCAAGTACGCCTCCTTCCCCGCGCTGGCCGACGCCGACCTGGACTTCCCGCGCAAGGCGCTGCGCATCGACCAGGACCTGAGCATGCGGGCCCCGCTGCAGGACGTCGCCTGGTCCGACGGCAAGCTGGTGCTGGGCGGGCACGCCTGGATCGACAAGATCGACCTGCCCTCGAAGCGCTCGTCCGTCAAGGTCCTGCAGCTGCGCAAGGACAAGTCCCGCCGCCGCATCGTGCTGCCCACCCGGAACGTGGAGCGCCCCGAGCGCACCACCGACTCCGGCCAGGACCGGTACAACTACGACTGGGCCGGCTGGGAGGTCACCCTCGACCCGGCGAAGCTGCGCAAGGGCGGTGAGTGGCAGGAGGGCCTGTGGCACGTGGGCCTCGGCCTGTACGCCTCCGGCCTGGTGCGCCGTGCCGCCGTGCAGTCCAGCGGCGGTGCCGCCTGCAACTTCCCGCCGTACCGCTGGCTCAGCTCCGACTTCCGGATGCTGCCGTCGGTCGAGCGCGGTGCGCTCAAGCTGCGCATCGAGAAGGTCCGCGCGCTGGTCACCGGCTGGACGCTGGAGGGTGACCGGCTGCGGGTGACCGGTGACATCCGGGTGCCCCTGGCGGCCGGCGAGCGCGTGACGCTGCGGCTGAAGAACCAGAAGGGCGCCGAGGTCCACGAGTACCCGGCCGAGGTGACCGAGGCCGACGGCACCCGCCGGTTCTCCGTCGAGGTCCCGGTGGCCGACGTGGCGCTGGTGTTCCACGAGGGTGTCGACGCCCTGGCCCAGCCGGAGAAGCGTGTCTGGTCGACCGCGCTGATCGCCACGGACCCGCAGGGCACCGAGCGCCAGTTCAGCACGGTGATGCAGGAGGGTCTGGCCGACGGCCGGTTCGACCTGCCCGCCTCGCTGGGCGAGCAGGCCGAGCTGTGCGAACTGGCCGTCATCGGCGGCCACAACGGCTACCTGAAGCTGGCCGGCCGCACCCGCCGTGCCGTCATCGACCGGGTCGGCCTGGCGGACGGCCGGATCACCATCGCCGGGCGCACCGACGCCCGGCTCACCGGCGCCCGTCTGCTGCTCAAGCCCCGCAGCCGCTTCGAGGAGCGCTTCGTGGAGCCGCGCTGGTTCGAGGACGGCCGCTTCGAGGTGGACTTCGACCCCTCCACCCTCGGCGGCAACGGCAACGGCGACGTACCGCTGCGCGCGGGCCGCTGGAACCTCTTCCTGCGCCCGGCCGACGGCGAGAGCCCCGACGTGCCCTTCGTCACCGACCGGCTCGCGTCCGGGCAGTTCCCGCTCCGCGCCGAACTGGGCGGCCGCCGCTACTGGCTGGAGAACCGCTGGGCCGACTTCCCACAGCTGAACTGCCGGTCCGAACTCGACGACCTCGAGCGCGGCCCGTACCGGCAGAAGCAGCTGCGCGAGGAGGTCTACGCGCCGCTGCGCCAGCAGCCGCTGAAGGACCAGGTCTTCTACCTCAGCTACAACGGCAAGCAGTTCTCGGACAGCCCGCGGGCGATGTACGAGGAGCTGGTGGCCCGTGGCTCGGAGCTCAAGCACCTGTGGGCCGTGCGCGACGGCCAGGTCGTGCTGCCCGAGGGCGTGGAGCGGGTCCGCATGTGGGGCACCGAGTGGTACGAGGCCCTGGCCTCCAGCCGCTACATCGTCACCAACGGCCACCTGCCGGACTGGATCGAGCGGCGCCCCGGCCAGGTCATCGTCCAGACCTGGCACGGCACGATGCTGAAGAAGATCGGCCACGACATCGACACCCTGCACTTCGACCGCCGCTACCAGGAGAAGCTGGCGCTGGAGGCGAAGCAGTGGAGCATGGTGGTCTCCTCCAACCGGTTCAGCACGCCGATCCTGAAGCGCGCCTTCTCCTATGACGGGGAGATCCTGGAGGCGGGCTACCCCCGCAACGACTACCTGTACTCGCCGGACAAGGACGCCATCGCCGACCGGGTGAAGAAGCAGCTCGGCCTGCCGGCGGGCAAGAAGGTCGTGCTCTACGCGCCGACCTGGCGGGACGACCAGGCGCACAGCCAGGGCCAGTACCTGTTCGACCTGCGGATCGACATCGAGGACGCGCGGCGGCGGCTCGGCGACGACCACGTCCTGCTCATCCGCCGCCACTCCAACGTGGTGGACGCGGTGCCCGGCGCCGGCAACGGCTTCGTGTGGGACGTGTCGGAGTACCCGGACATCGCCGAGCTGTACCTGGCGGCCGACATCATGATCACGGACTACTCGTCGGTCATGTTCGACTACGCCCACCTGAAGCGTCCGATGCTCTTCTTCACCTACGACCTGGAGCACTACCGGGACACCCTGCGCGGCTTCTACTTCGACTTCGAGCAGGACTCGCCCGGTCCGCTGGTCTTCACCTCCAAGGAGCTGGTCGACGCGATCCGGGACATCGACACGGTGTCCGCCGAGTACCAGGACCGCTTCGACCGCTTCCACCACCTGTTCTGCGACTTGGACGACGGCCACGCGTCGGCGCGGGTCCTGGACCGGATGATGGAGCAGGCCAAGGAGCTCTGAGCGAGCGCGGAAAAGGGGCGGGGCCCGGAGGAGATCCTCCGGGCCCCGCCCCTTTTCCCGGCTCCGCCGGCGCCCGCGCTTCGGGCGGCCGGGGCCACTGCCTCAGGCGGTCCGCGCCTCGCGCTTCAGGCGGTCCGAGAACGCGCTTCGGCCGATCAACGCCCGCGCTTCAGACGGCGTCTGACGCCCCTGAGCACGGTGGCGGGGGTGTACCGGCCGAGCCCTCCGCGTGGCCGGGGCGCCGGCTCGGCGGCGGAGGCGGCCCGCTGCGGCGCCTCCGGCTCGGGCTTCGGCTTGGGCTTCGGCTCGGGCCTCGGGACCAGCGTGGTGAGTGCGGTGAGTTCCTCGACGAGTTCCCCGGAGATCAGCAGGCAGCGCAGCCGGGACAGCGGCGGCAGCGCAGCCACGAGCGCCTGCGGCATGAAGTCGCGCAACAGCTCGCCGGCCAGCTTCACGTGCAGGGCACGGGTGTCCTCGGGCAGATCGGCGAAACGCCGGTCGAAGCGGCCGAGGATCTCCAGGGTGAGCCAGCGGTGGAGCAGCTTGTCTCGCCGGCCGCCGGCCGGGACGTGCGCCACCACGATGTCCAGCACCTCGCGCACGTTCGCGTAGAACGGGGCGGGGTCCGGGACCTCGCGGGTGAGGTGCGGGAAGTCGTCGCGGCGGACCAGGTAGTAGCAGTCGTAGTCGGACACGACGGAGATCGACCGGGCCAGCAGATAGGCCGGCACGACGAACACCTGCTCCTCGGCCAGCCGCAGGCCCTCCGCGAACCGCAGGCCGTGCTCCTCGACCAGCGACCGGCGGAACAGCTTGTGCGCGGTGAGGGACCAGACGCCCTTGGACGTGAAGATGTCACCGCCGTCCACGTTCGCCCGGAACGGGGTCACCGGGGCCTTGCGTCCCACGCCCTTGATCTTGCCCAGCACCACGTCGGAGTCGTTGCGCTCGGCGGCGGCTACCAGGCGTTCCAGCGCCTCGGTGCCCAGATAGTCGTCGGGGTCGGCGAAGAACAGGAACTCGCCCTCGGCCATGTCGATGGCCCGGTTGCGCGGCCCGCCCGGGGCGCCCGAGTTCTCCTGGTGCACCACCCGGACCCGGCCGGGGTGGCGCTCGGCCCATTCGTCGAGCAGCTCACCGCTGCCGTCGGTGGAGCCGTCGTCCACGGCGACGATCTCGAGCCGCTCGAATCCGATGGACTGGCCGGCGATCGAGTGCAGGCACTCGGGCAGGTGGTCGACCGCGTTGTAGACCGGAATGATCACGGAAACGGCAGGACGGTTGTCGGGCCCGGAGCCCATATGTATTTCCCCCATGGAACACGACGTGCACGCGGTGAGGAGCGCCGGTCGGGACGCTCCACACCGCAATCAGTCATGTCACCTTATCGCCGCCCACCCGTCGACTCGGTGTAACTCACCCGGCGGTTGACACGAAGTGCTGTAAAGGTGGTGTAACAGCCGAAGCGTTGCGCCTCGGCGAACCGCGCCCGTGGGGCCTAGAAGGGATCGAAGTCGTCGAACTCCCGGTCCGAGTCGTCACGTTCGGCCTGCCGGTCCCTGCGGCGCTGGGCCGCGGGCCGAGGTGCCTCGAACCGGTGGTCCTCACCCCGGCGGCCGAGCATCTCCGCGCCGGCCATGACCGTCGGCTCCCAGTCGAAGACGACCGCGTTCTCCTCCGGGCCGATGGCGACGCCGTCGCCGGAGCGGGCGCCCGCCTTCATCAGCTTCTCTTCCACACCGAGGCGGTTGAGCCGGTCGGCGAGGTAGCCGACGGCCTCGTCGTTGTTGAAGTCGGTCTGCCGGATCCAGCGTTCGGGCTTCTCGCCGCGCACCCGGAACAGCGGCTCGCCGCCGGAGTCCTCGCGGGTGACGGTGAAGCCCGCGTCGTCCACGGCCTTGGGCCGGATGACGATCCGCGTCGCCTCCTCCTTCGGCCTGGCGGCGCGCGCCTGGGCGACCAGCTCGCCGAGTGCGAAGGTCAGCTCCCGGAGCCCGATGTGGGCCACCGCCGACACCTCGAAGACGCGGTAGCCGCGCGCCTCCAGGTCGGGGCGGACCATCTCGGCGAGGTCCTTGCCGTCGGGCACGTCGACCTTGTTCAGGACGACCATCCGGGGCCGGTTGTCGAGGCCGCCGTACTGCCGCAGCTCCTCCTCGATGATGTCGAGGTCGGAGAGCGGGTCGCGGTCGGACTCCAGGGTGGCGGTGTCCAGCACGTGCACCAGCACGCTGCACCGCTCCACGTGCCGCAGGAACTCCAGGCCGAGCCCCTTGCCCTGGCTGGCGCCCGGGATCAGACCCGGCACGTCGGCGATGGTGTAGACCGTCGAGCCGGCGGTGACGACGCCCAGGTTCGGCACCAGCGTGGTGAAGGGGTAGTCGGCGATCTTCGGCTTGGCCGCGCTGAGCACGGAGATCAGCGAGGACTTGCCCGCGCTCGGGTAGCCGACGAGGGCCACGTCGGCGACGGTCTTCAGCTCCAGCACGATCTCCTGGAGGTCCCCGGGCACGCCCAGCAGCGCGAAGCCCGGCGCCTTGCGGCGGGCGCTGGCCAGTGCCGCGTTGCCCAGTCCGCCCCGGCCGCCCTGTGCGGCGACGTACGAGGTGCCGTGCCCGACCAGGTCGGCCAGCACGTTGCCCGCCCTGTCCAGGACGACCGTGCCGTCCGGCACCGGCAGGACCAGGTCCTCGCCGTCCTTGCCGGAACGGTTGCCGCCCTCGCCGGGCTTGCCGTTGGTGGCCTTGCGGTGCGGGGAGTGGTGGTAGTCGAGAAGCGTGGTCACGGACTGGTCGACGGTCAGGATGACGTCGCCGCCCCGGCCGCCGTTGCCGCCGTCGGGGCCGCCGAGCGGTTTGAACTTCTCACGGTGGACGGAGGCACAGCCGTGGCCTCCGTTACCCGCGGCGACATGCAGTTCGACGCGGTCCACGAAGGTGGTCATGGTGGGTGCCTCCAGCACTTCAGTACGTACAGGTATGTCTACTGCGTAACACGCGAAAGGCGGACCCGCCTTCCCGACCGGGAAGTGAGGTCCGCCTCGCGAAACGAAACGTTCGGTCTGAGCCCTGGTTCAGGCGACTCAGGCGACCGGAACGATGTTCACGACCTTGCGGCCACGGTGGCTGCCGAACTCCACCGCACCGGCCTGCAGGGCGAACAGCGTGTCGTCGCCGCCACGGCCGACGCCCGCGCCGGGGTGGAAGTGGGTGCCGCGCTGGCGGACCAGGATCTCACCCGCGTTGACGACCTGACCGCCGAAGCGCTTCACGCCGAGCCGCTGGGCATTGGAGTCGCGACCGTTCCGGGTGGACGATGCGCCCTTCTTGTGTGCCATTTCTCCTCAGTCCCTTACTTCGCAGCCGCGGGAATCGACGTGACCTTGATCGCCGTGTACTGCTGGCGGTGGCCCTGACGACGGCGGTAGCCGGTCTTGTTCTTGTAGCGCAGAATGTCGATCTTCTGGCCCTTGTGGTGGTCCACGATCTCGGCCTGGACCTTGATGCCGGCCAGCACCCACGGGTCGCTGGTCACGGAGTCGCCGTCGACAACGAGCAGGGTCGAGAGCTCGACCGTGTCGCCAACCTTGCCAGTGGAAATCTTGTCAACCTCAACGATGTCGCCGACAGCAACCTTGTGCTGGCGACCACCGCTGCGCACGATGGCGTACACGCGGGTCTCACTTTCGCTCGAAGAAACGGCACCCCCGCAGGCCAGCCGCCCGAAACACAACGGACAACCTCTCCCGGCCAACCGAATGTCCGGGAGGAAGAGGTTTACGGGGATGTGGCGTGTTCAGTGGACACGCCGACGGTCCAGGTTACGGGCCTGGCCCCTAGGGGTCAAACCGGGCCCCGCCCGGCCCTCAGGGCCACGGACAGCACCGCACACGGCACCGCACACCGCCATGCGCTCGGCTGTTCGCACGGCTGTGCGCACGGGCTGCGCGCAAGGCGCCGACACAGCGGTGCGGCCCCGTCCTCGGGACGGGGCCGCACCGGATGGGACGAGACTCAGCTCTCGTCGGCGGTGGTGGAGACCGAGGTGGTCTTCTTCGCCGTCGACTTCGCCGCGGCCGTCTTGGCGGTCTTGGCCGCCTTCTTGGCCGTCGTCTTCTTGGCGGCCGTCTTCTTGGCCGCGGTCTTCTTGGTGGCGGCCTTCTTGGCCGTCGCCTTCTTGGCCGCCTTGCGGACGGTCTTCTTGGCCGCGGCGACCGCCTCGGCCAGCTCCTCGGCCGGCTCGCCGGCCACCGGGGCCTCGTCCGCCGCGGACGCCGGGACGACCACGACGGCCGTGTCCTCCGACGCGGTCGGCGCGGTGGCCCTGCGCACGGCGCGGCGGCGCGGACGGGCCGGGGCGGCGCTCTCCGCGGGCGCCTCCTCGGCCGCGGCAGGAGCCTCCTCCGGCCGTTCCGCCGGGGCCTCGGCCGCGGACGCGGTCTCCGCCACCGTCACCACGGACGTCTCGGCGCCCGCCGGGGAACCGGCCGGGGCCGACACCTTCCGGGTCGCCCGACGGCGCGTACGGCCCTTGGGCGCGGCTTCCTCGGCGTCCTCGGCCTGCGGCGCCGGGACCACCTGGTCCTCGGCGGCCGCGGGCTCGGCCAGCGCCTCGGCGGCCGGCTCCGGCCGCACCGGACGCGCGGCGGCCTCTTCGGCCGTCACGTCCTGCGCGGTCGGCGCCGCGGCGGCCACAGCGGCCTCGGGCTGCGCCGGCTCCTCCAGCGGAGCCTCGGCCTTGGCCCGCCCCGCCTTCGCCCTGTCGGCCTTCTCGGCCTGCTCGGCGCGCTCGGCACGCTCTGCGGCCTTCTCGGCCCTGTCCGCCTTGGGCGCGCCGGCCGGAGCCGACGCCCGGCGGCTCGCCCGGCGCCGTGTACGGCCGCGGCCGGCCGCCGCCTCCGCCTCGGCGACGCTGCTGAACAGCTCCTCGTCCGGCGAGAAGTCGGGCGCGGGCAGGGCCACCGGCTCGGCGATCTCGGCGGCCACCTCCACGGCGGTCTCGACCTCCGGCTCGACGTCCTCGCCGCTCTCGACGGCCACCGCGGCCGTCTCGTGCACGTGCTCCTGCGTGTCACCGCCGCGCCCGCGCTTCTTGCGCTTGCCGCCACCGCCGCCACCGCCGGAGGTGGGCTGCTCCATGTGCACGATGACGCCACGGCCGTTGCAGTGGACGCAGGTCTCGGAGAAGGACTCCAGCAGGCCCTGGCCGACCCGCTTGCGGGTCATCTGCACCAGACCCAGCGAGGTCACCTCGGCCACCTGGTGCTTCGTGCGGTCGCGGCCCAGGCACTCCAGCAGACGGCGCAGCACCAGGTCGCGGTTGGACTCCAGGACCATGTCGATGAAGTCGATCACGATGATGCCGCCGAGGTCGCGCAGCCGCAGCTGGCGCACGATCTCCTCGGCCGCCTCCAGGTTGTTCCTGGTGACCGTCTCCTCCAGGTTGCCGCCCTGGCCGGTGAACTTGCCGGTGTTGACGTCGACCACGACCATCGCCTCGGTCCGGTCGATCACCAGCGAACCGCCGCTGGGCAGCCAGACCTTGCGGTCCAGGGCCTTGGCGAGCTGCTCGTCGATCCGGTAGGTGGCGAAGACGTCGACCTCGCTGGTCCACCGCGACAGCCGGTCGGCCAGGTCCGGGGCGACGTGCGAGACGTACCCGTGGATGGTCGACCAGGCCTCGTCACCGCTGACGACGACCTTGGAGAAGTCCTCGTTGAAGATGTCGCGCACGACCCGGACGGTCATGTCCGGCTCGCCGTAGAGCAGCGTCGGGGCGTTGCCGCTCTTGGCCTTCTTCTTGATGTCCTCCCACTGCGCCTGCAGCCGCTCGACGTCCCGGCGCAGCTCGTCCTCGCTCGCGCCCTCGGCGGCGGTGCGCACGATGACGCCCGCGTCCTCGGGGACGATCTTCTTGAGGATGGTCTTCAGCCGGGCCCGCTCGGTGTCGGGCAGCTTGCGGCTGATGCCGGTCATCGAGCCCTCGGGGACGTACACGAGGTAGCGGCCCGGCAGGGAGACCTGGCTGGTCAGACGCGCGCCCTTGTGCCCGATCGGGTCCTTCGTGACCTGCACGAGCACGGACTGCCCGGACTTCAGGGCGGACTCGATGCGGCGCGGGCCGTTGGCCATGCCCAGCGCCTCGAAGTTGACCTCACCGGCGTAGAGCACGGCGTTGCGGCCCTTGCCGATGTCGATGAAGGCGGCCTCCATCGACGGCAGCACGTTCTGGACCTTGCCCAGGTAGACGTTGCCGACGTACGAGGTCGACTGCTCCTTGTTGACGTAGTGCTCGACGAGCACGCCGTCCTCCAGGACGCCGATCTGCGTACGGTCGCCGTGCTGACGGACGACCATCACGCGCTCGACGGCCTCGCGGCGGGCCAGGAACTCGGCCTCGGTGATGATCGGGACGCGGCGCCGGCCCTGCTCACGGCCTTCCCTGCGGCGCTGCTTCTTGGCCTCCAGACGGGTCGAGCCCTTGATGGACTGCACCTCGTCGGACGGCTCGGCGGGCTTGCGGGGCTCGCGGACCTTGACGACCGTGCGCTCCGGGTCGTCATCGGACGGCTCGGCGTCCGGACCGGAGTCACCGGCGCGACGGCGCCTGCGACGACGGCGCCGGCTGCTGGAGCTGGACCCGCCGGACTCGTCGCCACGGGCCTCCTCGGCGTCCTCGTCCTCCTGCTCGGCGGTGTCCTCGGCGTCCTGGGCGGCCTGCTCGTCGGCCAGTTCGTCGGCGTCCACGCCCTCGCCGTCGGCGGCCTCACCACGGCGACGGCGACGGCCGCCACGGCGACGGCGACGGCGCGAACCGGACTCCTCGAAGCCGTCGGCACCCTCGGCGTCGTCGGCGTCGTCACCGTCCGCGAGGTCGTCGGCGGCGTCCTCGGCCTCGTCGGCCTCGGCCGGCTTCTTGTCCTCGACGGCGGCCCGGGCGGCCGGCGCCTCCTCGGCCTGGGGCGCACCCCGGCGGCGACGGCGGCGGCGCGAGCCGGCCTCGGCGCGCTCCTCCGTGAACTCCTCGGCCTCCACGGGCTCCACGTTCTCCACCGGCTCCTCGGCGGCCTCGGCGGCCGCTTCGGCGGCGGCGCGCTCCGGCGTCTGGAACCTGGGCTCGGTGAACACCGGCGCCTGGAAGACGGCGACCGCGGGGCGCCTGGGCCGGCGCGTGGCCTTGGTTTCCGGGACCTCGGCCGCGGGGGCCTCGGCAGGCTGGGCCTCGGCCGCGGGGGCCTCGGCGGGCTGGGCCTCGGCGGACTGCGGCGCGGTGGACTGGGCCTGCTCGGAGAAGCCGGAGGCGGCACGCACGGCCCGGCGCCGGGTGCGGCGCGGAGCACCGGTCTCGGCGGCGGCCTGCGGCGTGTCAGCGGGCGCGGACCGGTCGGACGCCTCGGCGGTCTCGCCGGCCCGTGCCTCCTCGCCCTGCGTGACGGCGGCCTCGGCGGCCTCTGTGGCCTTGGCGGCCTTGCCTCCCCGCGTCCGGCCGGCCTCAGCGGCCTCGGGCTCGGTGGCGGACTCGTCGGCACGGGTCACGGCGGCCTCCTCCTGTACGGGGGCGCCGGCGGGCGTGGACACCCGGCGGGTGGCACGGCGGCGGGTACGGCGCGGAGCGGCCTCCTCGGCGGCCGCAACGGCCTCCTCGGCGCCTTCGGGCGCCGCAGCAGGGGCTGCCGCGACGGAACTGGCCTCGGTGGCCGTCGTCTCCTCGGCCGGCACGGCGGCCGCCGTCCCGTCGACGGGAGTGGCGGCCGCCGTCTCGTCGGCCGGCGCGGTCCCGGCGGCCTTCGGCGCGCCGGAGGGCGCGGAGGCACGGCGGGTCGCGCGGCGGCGGGGACGCGCGGCGGACGCGCTCTCCTCGGCGGCTGCGGGTGTCTCGACGGCGGTCGTCCCGTCCTCGGCCTTCTCGGTCACGGCCTTCTCGGTCACGGCCTTCTCGGCGGCGGGGACCACGGTCTCGGCCGACTCGGCCGACTCGGCGGGCCCGGCGGGAGCCGACGTACGGCGCGTGGCCCGCCGACGCGGCCGCGCGGCGGGCGCGGTCTCGGCGCTGCCGGCGGACGTGGCGCTCTCGGCGCCCGCGTCGGGGGCGCTGCCGGCGCCGGTGACGGAGGCGGTGGCGGTGGCGGCCTGTTCGGCACCCGACGCCTCGGGGGCCGTGGTCCCGGTGGCGCCGGCCGGTGCGGTGACGCTGCGAGTGGCGCGGCGCCGGGTACGACGCGGCGCGGCCTCCTCGCCGACGACGACCGCGCCGCCCTCGGCTACGGCGGCGGCCTGCTCCGGCTCACTCACGGCGGAAGCGGGCACGACGGTCTCGGCGGTCGCGGGGGCCTCGGCGGCGGGCGAACCCGTGGGCGCGGACGCCCGGCGGGCGCGGCGGCGCGGCCGGGCGGCAGCGGTCTCCTCGGCGGCGGACGCCGGTGCGGAGGCGGCGGCCTGCGCCGCGGTCTCCGCTGCTCCCGCCGTCTCTGCGGGCGCGGCGGCCGCTTCCTGCTCCTCGGCCTGTGCGGCCGCTTCGGCATCGTCGGCCCCGAGGACCTCGATGACCTCGTCGGCGTCCGCGGCCGGTATGGCCGGCACGGTGACCTCGGTGGGCGCCTCTGCCGCGACGGGCGGACCCGCGGGGCGAGAGGCGGCACGGCGACGCCTGCGCGGGGGCAGGGTGTCGCTGGGCGTGTTCGGTTCGGAACCCTCGATGGGTTCGGTCGGCTCGAGCATGCGGGCGTTTCTCCCGTCAGGCTCCCGGGCGCCGTGCCTGGTCCGGCGTCGGTCCGAAAAGACCGTCCGCCGTTGACGTCCGCGGCTTGCGCGATGCGCGATGGCCGCCGTCCGGGGCGCGGGCGCCGCACGGGAGCACTCTGTGTCCTGTCTCGCCGGTTCCGTACGCCTTGTCGGTACGGCCTGGCGAAAGTCTTCTGGTCGGTGCGCTGCCCGACCCAGGTGGCTCCCGAGTACGAGGGCTGCGCTACGACGTCCGTCCCTACGCGGGACCTTCCGGCGTCGGCGCCGTCGCGGCGGCAACCGGTTGGGCCATAAGGACCTCGGCTGCCTCGCGGTCGGGCGCGAGCGGGTCGGTCACCGTGCCGGTCTCTTCATCGAGCAGCCCCTGCGCCAGCCTGGTCACCGCTGCGGGGACCGGCGGCGCCAGGTCGGCCACGGCGCGGAGACCGGACAGGACGTCGTCGGGTCGTACGGCAGGCGTCACGTGCCGAACAACCAGCCGCAGTATCGCACAGGGCCGGTCGCTCGGCCTATCAGCCGGCGAACCGTGCGTTTCCAGGCTCACCACGGCCGGGCGGGCGTCGAAGGTGCGGACGCCGTTCTTGGTCGTCCGCTGCACCTCGACGGCGTCGGCCCCGGTGAAGGCCTCGACCGCGCGCTCGGCGTCGACCGGATCGACACCGTCCAGCCGCAGCTCCCAGACGGAGGCCGTCAGCCGGTCGGCGAGGCCGGAGGTCCGTGCCTCGACCGCCTCGATGACGTCGAGGCCGGTGGGCATCGACTCGTCGAGGAGGGCGCGCAGGATCTCCGGATCGCGCGGCGCGGTCAACGCGATCTCCAGGTACTCCGCCTCACTGCCCGTGCCGGTGGGTGCGGCATTGGCGTACGACACCTTCGGATGTGGCGTGAACCCCGCCGAATACGCCATGGGCACCTCGGCGCGGCGCAGCGCACGCTCGAAGGCGCGCTGGAAGTCTCGGTGGCTGGTGAACCTCAGGCGGCCGCGCTTGGTGTAGCGCAGTCGGATGCGCTGCACCGCGGGTGCGGGCGGCGGGCCTTCGGGCTGTCGCTTCCCCAGTGTCCTAGTCCTTCGTGAGAGCGGTCTTACTCCTACCAAGAGTACGTGTGTCGCGGGCCACGGGTTCCCGCCGGTCCACCGCGGCCGGTGGGGCGGGTTCCCCGAGGAGCAACCGGCGGAACTCGGCACGGGCCTGCCGTACGGTGTCGCGGGCCGACGTCAGCGCCTCGCGGGCGGCCCGGCCCACCGCTCGCGCGGCCGTTGCGGCGGGCCGCAGGACGACGTCCCGGACCACGTGTCCGGCCGGGGTGAGCACGGTCCGGTACAGCCAGCGCACCGGCTCCACGAAGACCCACCGCAAGAGGGTCCCGAGCGCCCGGCCGACGGCCCGCGAGATCCGCCCGGCGACCCGCCAGGCGTGTCCCAGGGCGTCCCCCAGCTCCCGCGCCACGACGGCGAGCACCCGGCCGGCGGGCGCGAGGATCCAGCGCCACAGCGCGAGCGCGGGCAGGACGAGGAGGATCCGGGCGGTCCAGTGGAAGACCAGTCCGATGCCGGCGGCGAGCAGGCCGAGCAGCCACCCGAGCCCCCGCGCGCATCCGGCCACGACGTGCCCCACCGGGGTGAGGACCCAGGTGTACAGCCAACGGGCGGGTACGGCGATCAGGTACCGCCCCAGCCAGGCGAGGGCGGTGTACACCCCCGTGCCGAGGGCGGCGAGCGCGGCGCCGATCCCCCTCAGCAGCCGGGTGAGCGCGTGGCCGACGGGGCGCAGCACACGTGCGTGCACCCAGGCGAGCCCGGCGCCCACCCCACGGGTCACCCGAACGAGCCCGGCGCCCACCCCACGGGCCAGCCGGGCGAGGGCCTGCCCGACGGGGGTCAGCACATGCCGGTGGAGCCACACCGCCGGCACGACCAGCAGGACGGTCGCGAGCCAGGCCAGCGCCTTGCCGACGGGCACCAGGAGGTAACGCCACAGGCCCACCAGCGGCCACACGAACAGGGCTCTGCCGATCCACAGCAGTGCCCGGCCTAGCGGCCGGAGGACGGTGTCCCGGGTGAGGCGGCCGATGACGACGAGCGCGTCCCACGCCATGCGCACCGGTACGACGAGGACGAGGACGACGATCCGCACCGGGATGCGGATCGCGACGGCGAGGCACCCGTCGGGCGGCCGTCGGGGCGGCGGGTTCAGCGCTTCCATATCTGCTCGGACGCCGTGCCCGCCGGTGCGGATGCCGCCTCCGGGTTGCGATGCCATCACGTCTCGCCCGGCTGCAACACAGCTGATCTGTACGGCCGCTGACCTGTACGGCCGCTGACCTGTACGGCCGCTGACCTGTACGGCTGCTGATTCGTACGGCTGCCGACCTGTACGGCCGCTGATCTGTACGGCTGTGCGTCCGCTACCCGACGTCCTCCGCGGCCGGCAGGTCCTGCTCGGTCCAGATCGTCTTGCCGGTGGAGGTGTAGCGCGTACCCCACTGGTGGGTCATCTGGGCGATGATGAAGAGGCCACGGCCTCCCTCGTCGTCGTTGGCCGCGTGCCGCAGATTGGGCGTGGTGTGGCCGGTGTCGGAGACCTCGCAGATCAGGGTCCGGTCCCGGATGAGGCGCACCTGGATGGGGCCGCCGACGTAGCGGATGGCGTTGGTGACGAGTTCGCTGACGATGAGTTCGGTGGTGAACGCCAGGTCGTCCAGCCCCCAGTCGCGCAGCTGCTTGCCGAGGGCGCTGCGGACGGTGGCCACCTCCGCGGGGTCCGGGGGCAGTTCCCACTGGGTGAACCTGTTCCGGTCGAGCAGCCGGGTGCGCGCGACGAGCAGCGTCGCGTCCTCGTCCACCGCCCCGGGCAGCAGGCCGTTCACCGCGCGGTCGCACACCTCCTCCAGCGACGCCCGGTCGTCGGTGAGGGCCCGGGACAGCTCTGCGAGCCCGGCGTCCCGTCCCTCGGCCGCCTGCAGGAGGCCACCCGTGCAGAGGGCGACGAGACTGCCCGGGGGGAGCTGGAACTCCGTGCTCCGGTAGGGCGGGCCACCGATGCCGAGCGGTGGCCCCGGGGGCAGTTCGGGCGGGTGGACGATGCCCGCGTGCGGTCCGACGACCGCCAGCACCGACTTCCCGGCCCGCGCCATGCTGCACCTCCCGGAGGCGGGGTCGTACACCGCGTAGAGGCAGGACACGCCCAGGGCCTCGTCGGCCTGCTGTCCGCGCTGGCCCGGGCCGTGGCCGGCTCCGCTCTCGTAGGCGGTCTGCTCGACCAGGTCGTCCAGGCGGGACAGCAGCTCGTCCGGGCTCAGGTCCAGCCGGGCCAGCACGCGCACCCCCGTGCGCAGTCGGCCCATGGTGGCCGCGGCACGCAGGCCGTGACCGAGCACGTCCCCGACGACCAGGCCGACCCGGGTGCCGGACAGCGGAATGACGTCGTACCAGTCGCCGCCCACCCCCGAGCCGCTGTCGGCGGGCAGGTAACGGCTCGCCGAGTCGAGGGCGGTGTGCACCGGCAGATGGCGCGGAAGCAGACTCCGCTGGAGTCTCAGGGCCACCGTGTGGCCCCGGGTGACCAGCGGCATCAGCACGGCACCGAGCAGCAGGGCGCCCACGCCGACGACGGTGACGCCGCCCGTCGGGCCGATCAGCGGCAGGTCGACGCTGGTCGCGCCGTAGCCGGGGTTCGCGTAGACGACGAAGGTGGCGTAGAGGAAGAGCACGAGCATGATCAGCCCGCCCAGCCCCGGCAGCACCCCCTTGAAGACCAGGTCCCTGACGCTGCGGGTGAGGACCTTGCGGTGGTACCGGACGCAGGCGAAGCCGGTCAGTCCGTAGTGGAACGCGATCGCGAGGCCGATGGAGTCGACCGAGTCGGCCAGCACGTTCCGGCTGAACGAGGTCAGCAGCACCAGCAGGGCGATCGAGGCCGCCCCCATGCCGACGGTCCCCCAGGTCGGGGTGAGGAATCTGCGATGGACCCGGGCGAACCGGGCCGGTACGGCCTTGTGGACCGCCATGGAGAAGACGGTCCTGGCCAGGGGCAGGATGGTGGTCTGGGCGGAGGCGAGCGCCGAGGTCAGCACCATCAGGATCAGCAGGGTCGACAGGACCAGCCCCGCGTCCCGGCTCCCGAACACGGCCTCGCCCAGCCCGGAGAACACATCGTCGGAGTTCTCCGGGTTGCCGAGCCCGATGCCCGAGGTGCCGACCCCCGCGAAGGACTGCGCCGACGTGGACACCAGTCCGTACGTGATCAGCAGCAGCACGGTCGACAGGACCGCGGCCCGCCCGGGGACGCGCGCGCTGTCGACCGTCTCCTCGTTGACCGAGAAGGCGGTGTCCCAGCCCCAGTAGATGAAGACCCCCGCGAGGAGCCCCGAGGTCAGGGCCTGGGCCGAGGGCACCTCGAAGGGGTTGAACCAGGAGGCGGAGACGTGGATCGCCGTCGGGGGGAAAGCACCGGAGTAGACGCGGACCAGGGCGGCGACGGCGAACACGATCAGCATCAGCATTTCCAGGCACAGCAGCCAGCGCTGAACGGCCGCCGAGAACTCGATGCCGACGTAGCAGACGGCGGTCAGCAGGGCGATCCAGACGATGCCCGCCACGGTGACCCACAGCCGGCTCTCGCCCAGTGCGTCCAGACCCACCAGCCGGAAGCCGTAGGTGCCGGCGATCTCGGCGAGGTTCACCATGACGATGATGTTGGCGACGATCAGGCTCCAGCCGCCCATCCAGCCGGTGCGCGGCCCGAAGGCGCGGGTGGCCCAGGTGAACGTCGTTCCGCAGTCGGCGTTGCTCGCGTTGAGTTCCCGGAAGGCGTACGCGACCAGCAGCATCGGGATGAAGGCCAGCATGATGACGATGGGGGCCTGTAGTCCCACGCCCGCCGCGATGACGCCCAGGGTGGCGGCGAGGCTGAAGGCCGGCCCGGTCGAGGCCAGGCTCATGGCGACCGAGGAGAACATTCCCAGGGCGTCGCTCTTGAGCCCCTTCCGGCGGGACCCGGTCCCCGAAGCGGGGCGGCCGGCGGGAACGGCGCCGCCAAAGTGCCTCACACTTGATTGCAACGCGGGGCCGCTCCCCTCCGCAACAGCGCGGGCGAGCGGGAGGCCACTCGGCGGCGGGCGGCTGCCCGGGTGACGGCACACCGAGCACGCAGATCCGCGGGGGCGAACCGGAACAGGGGCCCGCAGGCCGGGCGCACCCCGCGCCCGGCACACACCCCCGGAACACCGGCAAGCCCCCCGTTACCGATCAGCCGGCCGGCCTCGTCCACGGGGGCTGGACCTCTTGCCGCCGCCTCCGCGCAGCGTGCCCCGCTCGCCTCAGTGCGTGTGGCCGCTCGAAGCCGGCGTTGGACCGGCGTTCTTGACCGTGAGGGGCAGCAGCTTCTTGCCCGTCGGGCCGATCTGGATGGACGTGTCCATCTGGGGGCAGACGCCGCAGTCGAAGCACGGGGTCCAGCGGCAGTCGTCGACCTCGGTCTCGTCGAGGGCGTCCTGCCAGTCCTCCCAGAGCCAGTCCTTGTCCAGGCCGGAGTCGAGGTGGTCCCAGGGGAGGACCTCCTCGTAGGTGCGCTCGCGGGTGGTGTACCAGTCGACGTCCACGCCGAAGGCCGGCAGGGCCTTGTCCGCGCACGCCATCCAGCGGTCGTACGAGAAGTGCTCGCGCCAGCCGTCGAAGCGGCCCCCGTCCTCGTAGACCGCGCGGATGACGGCGCCGATGCGGCGGTCGCCCCGCGAGAGGAGGCCTTCCACGATGCCCGGCTTGCCGTCGTGGTACCGGAAGCCGATGGAGCGGCCGTACTTCTTGTCGCCGCGGATCTTGTCGCGGAGCTTCTCCAGGCGCGCGTCCGTCTCCTCGGCGGAGAGCTGCGGGGCCCACTGGAAGGGGGTGTGGGGCTTGGGGACGAAGCCGCCGATCGAGACCGTGCAGCGGATGTCGCCCGAGCCGGAGACCTCGCGGCCCTTCTGGATGACGTGGGTCGCCATGTCGGCGATCTGCAGGACGTCGTCGTCCGTCTCGGTCGGCAGGCCGCACATGAAGTACAGCTTCACCTGGCGCCAGCCGTTGCCGTAGGCGGTGGCGACGGTCCTGATCAGATCCTCTTCGGAGACCATCTTGTTGATGACCTTGCGCATGCGCTCCGAGCCACCCTCGGGAGCGAAGGTCAGACCCGAGCGGCGGCCGTTGCGGGTCAGCTCGTTCGCCAGGTCGACGTTGAAGGCGTCGACGCGGGTGGAGGGCAGCGAGAGGCCGATCTTGTCCTCGGTGTAGCGGTCGGCCAGGCCCTTGGCGATGTCGCCGATCTCCGAGTGGTCGGCGGAGGACAGGGAGAGAAGGCCGACCTCCTCGAAGCCGGTGGCCTTCAGGCCCTTGTCGACCATGTCCCCGATGCCGGTGATGGAGCGCTCGCGGACCGGGCGGGTGATCATGCCGGCCTGGCAGAAGCGGCAGCCACGGGTGCAGCCGCGGAAGATCTCGACCGACATGCGCTCGTGCACGGTCTCGGCGAGCGGGACCAGCGGCTGCTTCGGGTACGGCCACTCGTCCAGGTCCATCACCGTGTGCTTGGAGACGCGCCACGGGACGCCGGAACGGTTCGGGACGACGCGCGCGATACGGCCGTCCGGCAGGTACTCGACGTCGTAGAACGCAGGGATGTACACCTCGCCCGTCTTCGCCAGGCGGAGCAGGACCTCCTCGCGGCCGCCGGGGCGGCCCTCCGCCTTCCACTCGCGGATGATCCGCGTCATGTCCAGCACGGCCTGCTCGCCGTCGCCGATGATCGCCGCGTCGATGAAGTCCGCGATCGGCTCGGGGTTGAAGGCCGCGTGGCCGCCCGCCAGGACGATCGGGTCGTCGACGGTACGGTCCCTGGACTCCAGCGGGATGCCGGCCAGGTCCAGGGCGGTGAGCATGTTCGTGTAGCCCAGCTCCGTGGAGAAGCTGAGGCCGAACACGTCGAAGGCCTTGACCGGGCGGTGGCTGTCGACCGTGAACTGCGGGACGCCGTGCTCACGCATCAGCGCCTCCAGGTCCGGCCACACGCTGTAGGTGCGCTCGGCGAGGACGCCGTCCTGTTCGTTGAGGACCTCGTAGAGGATCATGACGCCCTGGTTGGGCAGACCGACCTCGTACGCGTCCGGGTACATGAGCGCCCAGCGGACCTCGCAGCCGTCCCACTCCTTGACGGTGGAGTTCAGCTCACCGCCCACGTACTGGATCGGCTTCTGCACATGCGGGAGCAGGGCTTCGAGCTGCGGGAACACCGACTCGACAGACATCGGGGGAACCTTTGTGAGCTGACAGGGGTGACCACCAAGCGTAACCCGCCCGGAGGCCTCCCCCGCACGCTCAGACGGCCGCCCCGGTCCTGATCTCCTTCCACAGGCCCGGCAGCTCCGCCTCCGCGTCCGCCGCCAGCGCCTCTTCCCGGCCGTGGAGCAGGCCGTAGGTGAAGGTGTTCTCCCCCGCCGCGTGCGCCACCGCGGACAGCTCGCGCAGGGTGTGGCGGGCCATGACGCTGTCCTGGTGTTCACCGAGCAGTTTGGTCAGGGCCTTCATGGACTTGGCCAGGGAGCGGGCGGGGCCGCCGAGGGCGGGGACGGCCGCCTCGGCCGCGTACCGGGTGCGCTTGCCCTTCTTGCGGGCCTCGTGGACGGCGACGTCGCGTTCCTCGCCGGGCGGCAGGTCCAGGGCCTCGGTGACCAGGCGGGAGACCTTGGCGAGGTCCTTTCGTACGGCCTTGGCGAGGACCTTCCCGGGCTTTCCGGCGGCGTTCTTCCGGAGCGGCGGGTCGGCGAGCAGGGCGTCCAGGGTGTCCAGCAGGGCCAGGTAGCGGGCGGAGTCCAGGATGCCGAGGAGCCGGCCGCGGGCGCTGCCGTGCCGGGCGCCCGCCCAGGTGGTGAACCGCTTGCGTACGGGTCCGTGGACCAGCGCGGGCGGAAGGGCGTCGAGGGCGGTCGTCAGGCGCTCGGCGAGGACCTCCTGGTCGCGGTCGAGGCCCAGCTCGCCCGCCAGCCACTTCAGCTCGACGGCGACCGCGTCGGTGACGGCGGGATCGAGGACCTTGCCGAAGGTGCGCAGGGTGCTGCGCAGGCGGCGGGTGGCCACGCGCATCTGGTGGACGGAGTCCGGGACGTCGCGGCGGACTCCAGGGTCGTACTCGAGAATCTTCTCGCGCTGCTCGCGCACATAGGCGAGAACGTGGTCGCCGGCGGTCACCGGCTTGGCCCGGCGGCCGGATCCGTGCCGGGTGCCACCGGTCTGCTCCAGTGCCCGGGCCAGCTTGGACGGCGACTTCGACGGCCGTACGCCCGCCTTGCGCAGCCGCTTGTCCACCCGGTCCAGGAGAGCCGGTTCGGCACCGTCCGCCAGCTCCACCTCGATCTCCGTCCACTGGGCGCTGCCACCCCTGCCGATGAGCCGGTCGGCGGTCACGGTGTCGACGCTCGCCTCAGCCAGCAGGGTTCCGCCGGCGTCCACGAGGTGGCGTACGTCGCGGGCGGAGCGGAGCCGGACGATGGGGACCAGCTCGGCGCCGCGGACCCGGGAGCGGACCAGTGCGGCGATCTCGGTGGGGACGGTGTCGGAGAGCGGGGCCCGGATCTCGTCGCGGATTCCGGGGGCGACCGGGAACTTCAGGTGCCAGCCGGCGTCGGTGCCGCCGGTGCGGCGGCGCAGCGTGAGGGACGCGGCGGTCAGGCGCTGGTCGGCGGTGTCGTAGTAGATGGCGTCCAGTTCGACCAGGCCCCTGTCGAGCACGTCCGTCACCCCGCCGACGCCGGTCAGGTCGGGCAGCCCGCTGTCGTCGGATTCGTACTTGCGCTCGATCTCGCGTTTCGTATCCGCCATGCCTCCGAATCTAGTGGGACATGGCTCCGCACGGCAGAGGGCGCCCCCGCTTCCGGCCCGTCCGCCGACCGTTCTCGACGGCGGCGCGGGCCACCGGAGGCGTCCCTGACGGCGCGGGCCACCGGAGGCGTCCCTGACGGCGGCCGGACCGCCGGAGGCCTACGCCGACATGGGGCGCTGCACCTTGATCGACTGCAACAGCCCGATCGCCATCCAGACCGCGAACATCGACGAGCCTCCGTACGACACGAAAGGCAGCGGGAGGCCGGTGACCGGCATGATGCCGAGCGTCATGCCGATGTTCTCGAAGGACTGGAAGGCGAACCAGGCGACGATGCCGGCCGCGACGGTCGTCCCGTACAGCTCGGTCGAGTCACGCGCTATCCGGCAGGCCCGCCACAGGACGACCCCGAGCAGGAAGATGATCAGGCCGGCGCCGAGGAAGCCCAGTTCCTCCCCCGCGACCGTGAAGACGAAGTCCGTCTGCTGCTCGGGCACGAACTGGCCGGTGGTCTGCGAGCCGTGGAAGAGCCCGGACCCGGTCAGCCCGCCGGAGCCGATGGCGATGCGGGCCTGGTTGGTGTTGTAGCCGACGCCCGCCGGGTCCAGTTCGGGGTTGGCGAAGGCCGCGAAGCGGTTGATCTGGTACTCGTCCAGGATGTGCAGCTGCCAGATGGCGATGCAGCCGATCACGCCCGCGGTGAGCAGGCCGAAGACCCAGCGGTTGGAGGCGCCGGAGGCGAGCAGCACGCCCAGGATGATCGCCACCATGGCCAGCACCGAGCCGAGGTCGGGCATGAGCAGCAGGATCATGATCGGTACCGACGCCAGGCACAGCGACTGGAACACCGTCCGGTGGTCCGGGTACGGCTTGTCGCCCGCGTCCACCCGCGCGGCCAGCATCATCGCCATGCCCAGGATGATCGACACCTTGAGGAACTCGGCGGGCTGGAGCGAGAAGCCGCCGATGACCAGCCAGTTGCGCTGGCCGTTGATCGTCGCGCCGAGCGGGGTGAGGACCACCAGGGCGAGGAGCACCGACAGTCCGTAGAGGATCGGCACCACGTTGCGCAGGGCCCGGTGGCCGAGCCAGAGCGTGCCGATCATCAGGGCGATCCCGATGCCGAGGTTCATCAGGTGCCGGACCAGGAAGAAGTACGGGTCGCCCTGGTTCAGCTCGGTGCGGTTGCGGGTCGCCGAGAACACCAGCAGCGAGCCCAGCAGGGACAGGGCGGTGGCCGCGAACAGGATGGGCCAGTCCAGCCGGCGGGTCAGCGAGTCGCGGGCGAAGATCCTGGTCCAGCCGGCCCGCTCGGGGCCGTACCCGGAGACGGAGAAGCTGTTCGCGCCGGTCATGAGGGCATCCTCCGGCTTCCCCTCCTGCGGGAACGTCTGCGGGTGTCACGGTTGCCCGTGCCGGGCGGGGCCGTGGTGGCCGGTGGCTGCTGGGCGTCGCCGTTGGTGGTGTTGTCCTTCTGGGCGGCCTCGACGTCCTTGGCCGGGTCGCCGGCGACCTTGGGGTCGACGATGGTGCCGTCCGTGCGGACCTTCGGCAGGCTCGTCTGCGGCTGCGGCAGCAGCGCCTTCTTGCCGTCGATGGAGCCGTCGCCCTTGACGCCGTAGAGCGCGCTGTAGATGTTGCGCACGGCCTCACCTGAGGCTCCGGAACCCGTACCGGCCTGGGCGATCGTCATGATCACCGTGTAGTCCTTGGAGTAGGTGGCCAGCCAGGAGGTGGTCTGCTTGCCGTAGACCTCGGCCGTACCGGTCTTGGCGTGCAGCGGGATCTTGTCCTGGGGCCAGCCGCCGAACTTCCAGGCGGCCGTACCGCGGGTGATGACGCCGGCGAAGGCGTCGTCCATGCCCTTCAGGGTGGCCTGGCTGACCGGCAGCTTCCCGGTCTTCTTCGGCTTGATCGGGGTGACGGTCCGGCCGTCCGCGCTGATGATCGCCTTGCCGATGGTCGGCTGGTACATCGTGCCGCCGTTGGCGACGGCGCCGTAGATCACGGCCTCCTGGATCGGGGTGACGAGGGTGTCGCCCTGGCCGATGGAGTAGTTGATCGAGTCGCCCTCACGCATCTTGTTGCCTTCGAGGCAGTTCTCGTACGCGATCTTCTCGACGTAGGAGCCGTCCTTCTTGCCGGACTTGCACCAGGCGTCCTTGTTGGCCTTCCAGTAGTCCAGCTTCCACTGGCGGTCGGGGACGCGGCCGGTGACCTCGTTGGGCAGGTCGATGCCGGTCTCCCTGCCGAGGCCGAACTGGTGGGCGGTCTTGTAGAAGTAGTCCTTCGGCCGGCCCTTCTTGGGGTTGATGCCGCCGTCCTTCTTCCACTCCCTGTCCGCGAGGCCGTAGAAGACGGTGTCGCAGGAGACCTCCAGCGCCCGGCCCAGCGAGATCGGGCCGAAGCTCTCTCCCTCGAAGTTCTTGAAGACCTGACCGCCGACGGAGTACGAGCTGGTGCACGGGTAGCCGCCGTCCCACGGGTAGCCGGCCTGGACCGCGGCGGCCGTGGAGACCACCTTGAAGGTCGAGCCGGGCGCGGCCTGACCCTGTATGGCCCTGTTGAGCAGGGGGTAGTCGGAGTTCTTGCCGGTGAGGGTCTTGTAGTCCTTCGCGGAGATGCCGCCGACCCACACGTTCGGGTCGTAGGTCGGGGCGGAGGCCATGGCGACCACGCGGCCGGTCTTGGCCTCCATCACGACGACGGCGCCGGAGTCGGCCTTGTAGTTCTCGCCGGTGATCTTGTCGAACTGCTGGCGGGCGATCTTCATCGCCTTGTCCAGTTCGTACTCCGCGACCCGCTGTACCCGGGAGTCGATGCTGGTGACCAGGTTGGAACCGGGCTCGGCGGCGTCCGACTCGGCCTTGCCGATGACCCGGCCCAGGTTGTCCACCTCGTAGCGCGTCACACCGGCCTTGCCGCGCAGCATCTTGTCGTACGTGCGCTCGATGCCGGAGCGGCCGACCATGTCGGAGCGCAGGTAGGGCGAGTCGGTGTCCTTGGCCTGCTGGATCTCCGAGTCGGTGACGGGCGAGAGATAGCCGAGCACCTGCGAGGTGTTGGACTTGCCGGGGGCCGGGTAGCGGCGCACCGCCTCGGGCTCGGCGGTGATGCCGGGGAAGTCCTCGGAGCGTTCGCGGATCTGCAGGGCCTGCTTGGCCGTCGCCTCGTCGGTGATCGGGATCGGCTGGTAGGGCGAGCCGTTCCAGCAGGGCTGAGGGGTCTTGGCGTCGCACAGCCGGACCCGCTGCTCGACGTCCTCGGGCTTCAGGCGCAGGACACCGGCCAGCTTGGCGAGGACGGCCTTGCCGTCGTCCGGCTGCTTGAGCAGGTCGGTGCGGGAGGCGGAGACGACCAGGCGGGTCTCGTTGTCCGCGAGCGGGACGCCTCGGGCGTCCAGGATGTCGCCGCGCACGGCGGGGTCCACGACCTGCTGGACGTGGTTGCCGGACGCCTCCTTCTGGTAGGCGGCGCCCTCGCGGATCTGCAGGTACCACAACCGGCCGCCGAGCGTGCCGAGGAGGGAGAGGACGAGGATCTGGATGACGACGAGCCGGATCTGGACCCGTGGGGTCCGACCGGTCTCGGGGATGTTGGTCACTGCGGCTGTCTCCCCCTCTCAGTGCACGGATGTGCCGGACGCGCCGGCGTGTACGAATGATGAACGGTCAGGCTGTGAACGCGCGTTCCGCGAAAGCCGCCCCGTTCGGGTGAACCCTCCGGCCGTCACAGCCGCTTGACCCCCTTGATGCGGCCGACCCGGGCGGAACGGGTGCGGGCCCTGGCCTTCAGCGCGCCGAATCCGCCGCGCTGGCTGCCGATGCGCAGGCCGGTGCCGGAGGAGAGCCATCCGGAGGAGATGTCCCCGGACTTGGCGGCGGGGCCGGACTCGGCGAGCGGGTCGTTGTCGGCCCGGCGCGCCAGCCACATGATGGCGGGCACCACGAACGGGGCGAGCAGCAGGTCGTACAGGGCCGCCGAGATCAGCAGGCCGGGCAGGCCGACATGGCGGGCGGCGGTGTCGCCGACGAGGGCGCCGACACCGGCGTAGAGCAGGGTGGAGCCGACGGCGGCGGCGACCACGACGGCCATCGGGCCGGTCGCGGACTTCAGGCGGCCGTTCTCCGGTTTGATGAGCCCGGCGAAGTACCCGATGACACAGAGCACGAGGGCGTAGCGGCCGGCGGCGTGGTCGGCGGGCGGCGCCAGGTCCGCGAGGAGTCCCGCGCCGAAGCCGACGAGAGCGCCGCCGACATGGCCGTACACCATGGCGAGGCCGAGGACGGTGAGCAGCAGCAGGTCGGGGACGGCACCCGGCAGGTGCAGGCGGGCGAGGACGCTCACCTGGATCACCAGGGCCACGACGACCAGAGCGCTGGAGAGCAGGATCCGGTTGAGACGCATGGGGAAGTCAGCTCCTACTGCTGCTCTTGCTGCTGGTCGTCCTGCTGGCCGTCGGGCGCGCCCGCCGAGGGGGTCACCGTGACGGTCACCGTCGGCGTCGGGACGGGCTTCGGCTTGGTCGGGAGCACGGTGTCCCGCGGGTCCTTGCGCGGGCCCTCGACGACCACACCGACGACGTCCAGCTTGGTGAAGCTGACGTACGGGGTGACGTAGAGGGTGCGGGTGAGGCCGCCGCCGGAGGGGTCGACGCGGGAGATGACGCCGACCGGGACACCGGGCACGAACGGCTTGTCGGCCTGCGAGCCGAAGGTGATGAGCCGGTCGCCCTTCTTCACCTCCGCCTTGCCGTTGAGCAGTTCGACGCGCAGCGGGCGGTCGCCCTGCCCGGAGGCGAAGCCGAGTTCGTCGCTGCCCTCCATGCGGGTGCCTACGGTGAAGTCGGGGTCGTTGGCGAGGAGCACGGTGGCGGTGTCCGGGCCGACGGTGGTGACGCGGCCGACCAGCCCGTCGCCGTTCAGCACGGTCATGTCGCGCTTGAGCCCGTCATCGGCGCCGGCGTCGATGGTGATGGTCCAGGAGAACCCCTGCGCCGATCCGATGGCGATGACCTGGGCGCCCTTGATGCCGTACTGGCCCGCGCCGGCGATCTTCAGCATCTTGTCGAACTGCTTCAGGCGGCTGCGGTTGCGGTCGTCGCTGCCGAGCTTCGCCTTCAGGGCCGCGTTCTCCTTCTCCAGGACCGCGAGGCGGTCGTGGCGGCTGCCGGAGTCCCGGATCGCCGAGACGGCGTTGCCGACCGGGTCGACCGCCGAGGACAGTCCGTTCTCGACCGGGCCGAACACCGTGGCCGCGGCCTGCCGGGCACCGTCGACCGGGGAGTTCCGGCCCCCTCGGATGTCCACCGTGATCAGCGCGAACGCGATGGCGATCAGCAGAACCAGGAGCAGCCGGCTCTCTTTCGTGTCCCTCACGTGCGGCGGCCGTGCCCTTCCTCAAGTAGGAATTCGGCGGGCCTCGGGAGGACGCGCATGTGGTGCCGCGCGAACCGAAGAGGCCCATTCGGGGGAGCTTATGCCTCTATATCAACGATCCGCCGCACGAGAGGAGAACGTCTCGTACGGCGGAATCGAAGAGTTACGTCATCTGCGCGGCTGGGCGTCCAGGACCTGCTGCAGCGCCTCGAACTCCTCGACGCACTTGCCGGAGCCGAGCGCCACGCTGTCCAACGGGTCCTCGGCGATGTGGATCGGCATGCCGGTCTCCCGCCGCAGCCGCTCGTCGAGCCCGCGCAGCAGGGCTCCGCCGCCGGTCAGAACGATTCCTCGGTCCATGATGTCGCCGGACAGCTCCGGCGGGCACTTGTCGAGGGTGGTCTTGACCGCGTCGACGATGGCGTTGACCGGCTCCTCGATGGCCTTGCGGACCTCGGCGGCCGAGATGACGACGGTCTTCGGCAGCCCGGACACCAGGTCCCGGCCGCGGACTTCGGTGTGCTCGTCGGCGTCGAGCTCGTACGCCGAACCGATCGTGATCTTGATCTGTTCCGCCGTGCGCTCACCCAGCAGAAGGCTGTACTCCTTCTTGATGTACTGGATGATCGCGTTGTCCAGTTCGTCGCCGGCGACACGAATGGACTGGGCGGTGACGATGCCGCCGAGCGAGATGACCGCGACCTCCGTGGTGCCGCCGCCGATGTCCACCACCATGTTGCCGGTGGCCTCGTGGACCGGCAGGCCGGAGCCGATGGCGGCCGCCATGGGCTCCTCGATGATGTGTACCTGGCGGGCGCCGGCCTGGGAGGACGCCTCGATGACCGCGCGGCGCTCGACCCCCGTGATGCCCGAGGGCACGCAGACGACGACCCGCGGGCGCGCCAGATACCGCCGCTTGTGGATCTTCAGGATGAAGTAGCGGAGCATCCGCTCGGTGATCTCGAAGTCGGCGATCACACCGTCCTTCAGCGGCCGCACGGCGACGATGTTGCCCGGCGTCCGGCCGATCATCTTCTTCGCTTCGGCACCGACCGCGAGGATCCCACCCGTGTTGGTGTTGATCGCGACGACGGACGGTTCGTTGAGTACGATCCCGCGACCCCTGACGTACACCAGCGTGTTGGCGGTCCCGAGGTCGACAGCCATGTCACGGCCGATGAACGACATTGAGTTCCCCATCCGGATTCATCTGGCCTTCCTGAGCTTTTGAGGGCATATCAGGTCGGCGAGGCGGGTGCTGTGACGTGAAGGCTTCCATCGTAAACGCGCCTGCACGAACACTGCGCGAGGGTCTCCGCCATTGTCACCAGATGGCGGGCCGCCCCGCTTGTGGAGACGGTCCATCGGAGGCAGACGTTCCCCCGATCGGCAAGGCATATGCCAAAGGACGGCCGAAAACGTGCGACCGTCCCTGGTCAGGCAGTGCGGGCCGAACTGACGCCCGCTCAGGAGAATCGGCGAGAAAACGACTCGCCGCGGCTCACGCCCGGCCCGGGAAGAAGATCTTCACCTCGCGCTCGGCGGACTCCTCGGAGTCGGAGGCGTGGACCAGGTTCTCGCGGACGATCACACCGTAGTCGCCACGGATCGAACCGGGGGCGGCGGCGATCGGGTCGGTCGGGCCGGCCAGCTGGCGCACGCCCTCGACGACCCGCTCACCTTCGACGATCAGGGCGACGACCGGGCCGGTGGTCATGAACTCGACCAGCGGCTCGTAGAAGGGCTTGCCGACGTGCTCGGCGTAGTGCTGCTCCAGCGTGGCCCGGTCCAGCGTGCGCAGCTCCAGCGCGGTGATCTGCCAGCCGGACTTGCGCTCGATACGGCTGATGATCTCGCCGGTCAGGCCGCGACGGACGGCGTCGGGCTTGAGGAGGACGAGGGTGCGCTGGCTCACGGAGGGGCTCCTTCTTACAGACGTCTGCGGTGGTGGCACGAGGCTACAGGGCGTGTCGGGGCGCCCGTCACGCAGCGTCAGGTGTGGAGGAGCCGGCCTCCGCCTGCGCGGCGAATCTGGCCTTGGCCTCGTCCACCTTCCGCCCGAAGTGCACGGACGCCCACCACAGCGCCGCGAAGATCGCGCCCATGAAGTACATGGTCGGGATGACGACGCCGGAGGCGATCAGCGCGATCTGCAGGGCCCAGCCCAGGGCCACCCCGCCCGGGCGCGTCACCATGCCGCACAGCAGCAGGCACAGCAGCATGGCGATGCCGCTGACCAGCCACACCGTCGAGGTGGACAGGTCCGGGTCCTTCATGGCGACGAGTCCGGCGAACCCGATGATGAAGAACTCGCCGATGAGTGTCGATGCACAGAGCGTACGCACGGGAGAATCTCAGCCCTTCCCCAGCAGCAGCCGGGCCTCGCCGACGGTGATGACGGATCCGGTGACGAGTACGCCACCGCCCGCGAACTCGCCCTCCTCCTCGGCCAGCGTGATCGCCGCCTCCAGCGCGTCGGGCAGCCGCGGCTCGACCTGCACCCGCTCCTCGCCGAACACCTCGACGGCGATCGCGGCCAGCGCGTCCGCGTCCATGGCGCGGTGGCTGGAGTTCTGGGTGACGACGACCTCGGCGAAGATCGGCTCGAAGGCCTCCAGCAGCCCGCGCACGTTCTTGTCGCCGCTCGCGCCGACCACGCCGATCAGCCGGGTGAAGTCGAACGCCTCGCGCACGGCCTCCGCGGTGGCCGCGGCGCCCGCCGGGTTGTGAGCCGCGTCCAGCACGACCGTCGGCGAGCGCCGTACGATCTCCAGCCGGCCCGGTGAGGACGCGGCCGCGAAGGCCTTGCGGACGGTGTCGGCGTCCAGCGGCTCCGCGCGCTGCGCGCCGACGCCGAAGAACGCCTCGACGGCGGCGAGCGCCACGGCCGCGTTGTGCGCCTGGTGTGCGCCGTGCAGCGGGAGGTACACCTCGGGGTACTCGCCGCCGAGGCCGCGCAGCGTGAGCAGCTGCCCGCCGACGGCGACCTGCCGGGCCACCACGCCGAACTCCAGGCCCTCACGGGCGACGGTGGCGTCCACCTCGACGGCCTTCTTCAGCAGCACCTGCGCCGCGTCCACCGGCTGCTGGGCCAGGATGACGGTCGCGTCCTGCTTGATGATGCCGCTCTTCTCGGTGGCGATCTCCGCGTGCGTCTCGCCGAGCCGGTCGGTGTGGTCCAGGTCGATCGGGGTGACCACGGCGACGTCGCCGTCGATCACGTTGGTGGCGTCCCAGGAGCCGCCCATGCCGACCTCGACGACGGCGACGTCGACCGGGGCGTCGGCGAAGGCCGCGTACGCCATGCCGGTGAGCACCTCGAAGAAGGACAGCCGGTACTCCTGGGCGGAGTCCACCATCTCCACGTAGGGCTTGATGTCCTGGTACGTCTCGATGAACCGCTCGGCGGTGATCGGCGCGCCGTCCAGGCTGATCCGCTCGGTGATCGACTGCACGTGGGGGCTGGTGTAGCGGCCGGTGCGCAGCTCGAAGGCGCCGAGCAGGGCCTCGATCATGCGGGCGGTGGAGGTCTTGCCGTTCGTGCCGGTGATGTGGATGGACGGGTACGAGCGCTGCGGCTCGCCGAGGACGTCCATCAGCGCGGAGATCCTGCTGACCGAGGGCTCCAGCTTGGTCTCGCCCCAGCGGCCGGCCAGTTCCGTCTCGACCTCGCGCAGGGCCCGGTCGATCTCCGGGTCCTCGGGGCGCCCGGGTACGTCGGCGTGCGGGGTGCCGCCCTGTGTACGCAGGGTGCGGCTGCCGGCCTCGATCACCGCGAGGTCGGGGTCGCGGGTGGTCTCCTCGGCGATGATCTCCTCGAAGCTGTCGAGGGGGTCGGGCTGGTCGTCTTCGTGCGGGAGGTCGCTCACGGGGCCAGTCTACGGAGCGGTGCGGGGGTGTGCGGCGCCGGTCGGGGGTGGCTGGTCTCGCCGGGCGGGGGTGGCTGGTCTCGCCAGGCCGGGGTGGCTGGTCTCGCCAGGCCGGGGTGGCTGGTCTCGCCAGGCGGAGGTGGCTGGTCTCGCCAGGCGGAGGTGGCTGGTCACGCCAGGCCGGGGTGGCTGGTCACGCCAGGCCGGGGTGGCTGGTCTCGCCAGGCCGGGGTGGCTGGTCTCGCCAGGCGGGTGCGGGTGCGTCGTGGACGGTCGCGCGGTTCCCCGCGCCCCTGAGGGGGCCAAGGCATGCAGGGCGGGTGCGGGTGGGTCGTGGACGGTCGCGCGGTTGCCCGCGCCCCTGGGCCGGGTGGGGGTGTGCGGAGGCCCCGGAGCCTTGGGGGTCCGGGGCCTTCGTCGGTGCGGTTACGCCTGGGGCAGGTTGTCCAGCTGGGACTGGAGGCGGGTGATGTCCTCGTCCGCCTTGGTGAGGCGGGTGCGGATCTTGTCCACCACGTTCTCCGGGGCCTTGGCCAGGAACGCCTCGTTGCCGAGCTTGGCCGTGGCCTGGGCCTTCTCCTTCTCCGCCGCGGCGAGGTCCTTCGCGAGCCGCTTGCGCTCCGCGGCCACGTCGATCGTGCCGGAGAGGTCCAGGGCGACCTCCGCGCCGCCGACCGGGAGGGTGGCCGTCGCGGTGAAGGCCTCGCCCTCCGGCTGCAGGCGCAGCAGCTGGCGGATGGCCGCCTCGTGCGGGACCAGCGGCGTGCCGTCCAGGGTCAGCCGGGCCGGAACCCGCTGGCCGGGCTGCAGCCCCTGGTCGGCGCGGAAGCGGCGGACCTCGGTGATGACGGACTGCAGGGTCTCGATCTCGCGCTCGGCGCCGGCGTCCCGGAAGCCGCTGTCCGTCGGCCACTCGGCGATGACGACCGACTCGCCGCCCGTGAGGGTGGTCCACAGGGTCTCGGTGACGAACGGGACCACCGGGTGCAGCAGCTTCAGCGTGACGTCCAGGACCTCGCCCAGGACGCGCTTGCTCGCCTCGGCCGCCGCACCGCCCGCCTGGAACGTCGTCTTGGACAGCTCGACGTACCAGTCGAAGACCTCGTCCCACGCGAAGTGGAAGAGGGCGTCGGACAGCTTGGCGAACTGGTAGTCCTCGTAGTACGCGTCGACCTCGGCGATGACCGAGTTGAGGCGGGAGAGGATCCAGCGGTCGGCCGCCGACATCGCCGCCGGCTCCGGCAGCGGGCCGTCCACCGTGGCGCCGTTCATCAGCGCGAACCGGGTGGCGTTCCAGATCTTGTTGGCGAAGTTGCGGGAGCCCTGGACCCACTCCTCGCCGATCGGGACGTCGACGCCCGGGTTGGCGCCGCGGGCCAGGGTGAAGCGCAGGGCGTCGGAGCCGTACCTGTCCATCCAGTCCAGCGGGTTGACCGCGTTGCCGAAGGACTTCGACATCTTCTTGCCGAACTGGTCGCGGACCATGCCGTGCAGGGCGATGGTGTGGAACGGCGGGGTGCCGTCCATCGCGTACAGGCCGAACATCATCATCCGGGCGACCCAGAAGAAGAGGATGTCGTAGCCGGTGACCAGGACGGAGTTCGGGTAGAACTTCGCGAGCGACTCGGTCTGTTCGGGCCAGCCCAGGGTGGAGAAGGGCCACAGGCCGGAGGAGAACCAGGTGTCGAGGACGTCGGTGTCCTGGTGCCAGCCCTCGCCGGTGGGGGCCTCCTCGTCGGGGCCGACGCAGACGACCTCGCCGTTCGGCCCGTACCAGACCGGGATGCGGTGGCCCCACCACAACTGGCGCGAGATGCACCAGTCGTGGAGGTTGTCGACCCAGTCGAAGTACCGCTTCTCCATCTCCTGGGGGTGGATCTTGACCTTGCCGTCGCGGACGGCGTCACCGGCCGCCTTGGCCAGCGGGCCGACCTTGACCCACCACTGCATGGACAGGCGGGGCTCGACGGTGGTCTTGCAGCGCGAGCAGTGGCCGACGGAGTGGACGTAGGGCCGCTTCTCGGCGACGATCCGGCCCTCGGCGCGCAGCGCGGCGACGATGGCGGAGCGCGCCTCCAGGCGGTCCATGCCCTGGAAGGGGCCGTGGACGGTGATGACCGCGTGCTCGTCCATCACGGTGATGGCGGGCAGGTCGTGCCGCCGGCCGATCTCGAAGTCGTTCGGGTCGTGGGCCGGGGTGACCTTGACGGCGCCGGTGCCGAACTCCGGGTCGACGTGCTCGTCGGCGACGACCGGGATGGAGCGGTCGGTCAGCGGGAGCCTGATGAGCTTGCCGATCAGGTGCCGGTAGCGCTCGTCGTCGGGGTGGACGGCGACGGCGGTGTCACCGAGCATCGTCTCGGCACGGGTGGTGGCGACGACGATGGCGTCGTCCCCGTCGCCGTACTTCATGGAGACCAGCTCGCCGTCGTCGTCCTGGTACTCGACCTCGATGTCCGAGATCGCCGTCAGACAGCGGGGGCACCAGTTGATGATGCGTTCGGCGCGGTAGATCAGCTCGTCGTCGAAGAGCCGCTTGAAGATGGTCTGGACGGCCTGGGAGAGGCCCTCGTCCATGGTGAAGCGCTCCCGGGACCAGGCGACGCCGTCGCCGAGGCGGCGCATCTGGCCGCTGATCTGGCCGCCGGACTCGCCCTTCCACTGCCAGACGCGCTCGATGAAGGCCTCCCGCCCCAGGTCGTGGCGGGACTTGCCCTCCTTGCCCAGCTCGCGCTCGACGACGTTCTGCGTGGCGATGCCGGCGTGGTCCATGCCGGGCTGCCACAGCGTCTCGTAGCCCTGCATGCGCTTGCGGCGGACCAGGGCGTCGATGAGGGTGTGCTCGAAGGCGTGGCCCAGGTGGAGCGAGCCCGTGACGTTCGGCGGCGGGATGACGATCGTGTACGGCGGCTTGTCGCTCTTCGCGTCCGCCTCGAAGTACCCCCGCTCCACCCAGCGCTCGTACAGCGGCCCCTCTACATCGGCCGGCGCGTACTGGGTCGGCAGTTCGTTCTCGGGCGCGGGTGGCTGCTGCTGAGCGTTCTCGGTCACGGGGGTCAGTTTAGAGGTGTCACGCGGTGGTCCCGAAACGCGTTTGTTCTGTAACGGTGAGCCCCCCGGTGGCCGGGGATTGCGGGGCCTGGGCCAGGATGTCAGGAACACATAAGCATTCAAGGGGGATCCCAGGAATGAGCAACAATCAGCCGGGCCCGTACGGCGGCGCGCCCCAGCAGCCGGGTCCGTACGGCCAGCAGGGGCAGCCCGGACCGCACGGCCAGCAGGGCCCCTACGGCCAGGCGGGCCCCTACGGCCAGCAGCCGCAGGCTCCGCAGCCCGGCTACGGCTACCCCCAGCAGGCGCCCCCCACCCCGCCGCAGCCGGGTTACGGCTACCCCCAGCAGGCTCCGCCGGCCGCGCCGCAGGGCTACGGCTATCCGCAGCAGGGCGGCCCGCAGCAGCCCTACGGCATGCCGCAGCAGCCGCAGCCGGCCGGCGGGAAGAAGAAGACCGGCCTGATCATCGGCACGGTCGCGGTGGTGGCCGCCCTCGCGGTGGGCGCCTACTTCGTGATCGGCGGCAGCGGCACGGACGTCGCCGACGACGGCCCGCACAAGCTGACGACGCCTGCGACGGTCCTGACGGAGTACACCCGGGGCGAGACCGACAGCGGCACGATGAAGAAGGACGACCTCAAGGACGCCGAGAAGTGGGGCGTGCACGGGCCGCACGACGTCAGCGCGCAGTACAAGTCCGGAGACAAGAGCAACCCGCTGAGTCAGAAGATGATCCAGTTCGGCGGCGTCTACGGCACGATCGACGACCCCGAGAAGACCGTCGACGCCATGTTCGCCTACATGAAGACCGAGTCCCAGAAGGACAGTGACGGCAAGGACGTCACCCTCAAGGACGAGCCGAAGACGTACCAGCCGGCCGGGCTCGACGGCGCGGTCCTCAAGTGCCAGCAGGCTCAGGCCCCGACCGGCCAGAGCACCGGCGGGCCCAAGGACGTGACGATGACGATCTGCATCTGGGGCGACCACAGCACTCTCGGCATGGTCATGCCGATGGAGATAGCCAGCCTCGCCGCGGGCCGCAGCAGCGACCCGGCGGCCGACGCGGAACTCGCCGCCAAGTTCCGCAAAGAGGTCCGCGTCAAGGCCTGACGCCCAGGAGCATCCCCAGGCACGGGAGGCGGCTCGCCGACGGCGGGCCGCCTCCGCCATCACTGCGTGATCAGTGGCCTCCAGGAACCGCCGGAACGATGGCCTGACCGGACGGCCCAGCGGTCGACACGCCGACGGGCAGGTACCCCGTGCTGGGTACCTGCCCGTCGGCGTCGAGATGATCAGGCGGTCTTCTGCTCCCCGGATCCCCGTCCCCGCGCGTCCCGCGGGATCAGGGTCGGGTTGACGTTGGAGAGGACCACGTCGGCGGTGATGACGACGCGGGCGACGTCCTTGCGGGACGGGACCTCGTACATCACGCCCTGGAGGACCTCCTCCATGATGGCGCGCAGGCCGCGCGCGCCGGTCTGGCGGAGGATGGCCTGGTCGGCGATGGCCTCCAGCGCCTCGCGCTCGAAGTCCAGTTCAACGCCGTCGAGTTCGAACAGCCGCTGGTACTGCTTGACCAGTGCGTTGCGGGGCTCGACCAGGATCTTCAGCAGGGCCTCGCGGTCCAGGTTGTGGACGCTCGTGATCACCGGGAGGCGGCCGATGAACTCGGGGATCATGCCGAACTTGACCAGGTCCTCCGGCATGACGTCCTCGAAGACGTCCTTGGCCTCCAGCTCGCGCTTGGACAGGATCGTCGCGCCGAAGCCGATGCCCTTGGCGCCGGCCCGGGACTCGATGATCTTCTCCAGGCCCGCGAAGGCGCCGCCCACGATGAACAGGACGTTCGTCGTGTCGATCTGGATGAACTCCTGGTGGGGGTGCTTGCGGCCGCCCTGGGGCGGCACCGAGGCCGTGGTGCCCTCCAGGATCTTCAGCAGGGCCTGCTGCACGCCCTCGCCGCTGACGTCCCTGGTGATCGACGGGTTTTCGCTCTTACGGGCCACCTTGTCGATCTCGTCGATGTAGATGATGCCCGTCTCGGCCTTCTTGACGTCGTAGTCGGCCGCCTGGATGAGCTTCAGGAGGATGTTCTCGACGTCCTCGCCGACGTAACCCGCCTCGGTGAGCGCCGTGGCGTCGGCGATCGCGAAGGGGACGTTCAGCATGCGCGCCAGGGTCTGCGCGAGGAGGGTCTTGCCGGAGCCCGTGGGGCCCAGCAGGAGGATGTTGGACTTCGCCAGCTCGATGGCGTCGTCACGGCCGGTCCCGCCGCCGTTCTCGCCCGCCTGGACCCGCTTGTAGTGGTTGTACACCGCGACGGAGAGCGCCTTCTTGGCCGCTTCCTGGCCGACCACGTAGCCCTCGAGGAACTCGTAGATCTCGCGGGGCTTCGGCAGCTCCTCCCAGCGGACCTCGCTGGTCTCGGCGAGCTCTTCCTCGATGATCTCGTTGCAGAGGTCGATGCATTCGTCGCAGATGTACACACCGGGCCCTGCGATGAGCTTCTTGACCTGCTTCTGGCTCTTGCCGCAGAACGAGCACTTGAGCAGATCGCCGCCGTCACCGATGCGTGCCACGGTGTGCTTCCCCTTCGCCTGGGAGACGCCTGGACACGGAGGTCCAGCGGCTCCTGGTGCTGCCTTATGTCCGACGGTACCTTGCCGGGCCCGGTGTTCGGGCCCCCCTTGGCAGGGTTCACTTTGCCGTGCACCGTGCCAAGAGGGGCGAAAAGTACGTCCTCCGGGGTCAGCGGACCTCGGAGTTGTTCAGCTTGCGGGTGGAGATGATCTGGTCGACGAGGCCGTACTGCAGCGCCTCCTCGGCCGTGAGGATCTTGTCGCGCTCGATGTCCTCGCGGATCTTCTCCAGCGGCTGGTTCGAGTGCTTCGCCAGCATGTCCTCCAGCTGCTCACGCATCCGGGTGAACTCCTTGGCGATGATCTCCAGGTCGGAGAGCTGACCGCGGCCCGTGGAACCGGCCGGCTGGTGGATCAGCACGCGGGAGTTCGGCAGCGCCATGCGCTTGCCCGGGGTGCCGGCGGCGAGCAGGATGGCCGCGGCGGAGGCCGCCTGGCCCATGCAGACCGTCTGGATGTCGGGCTTCACGAACTGCATGGTGTCGTAGATCGCCGTCAGGGCGGTCATGTCGCCACCGGGGCTGTTGATGTAGATCGAGATGTCCCGGTCCGGGTCCATCGACTCCAGGCACAGCAGCTGCGCCATGACGTCGTTGGCGGAGGCGTCGTCGATCTGGACACCCAGGAAGATCACGCGCTCCTCGAAGAGCTTCGCGTACGGGTCGTACTCGCGGATGCCCTGGGAGGTGCGCTCGACGAAGCGCGGGATGACATAACGGCTGTCGGGCCGGGGCCCTTCGTACATGCCGCTGGCGGCGCCGGGGAAGTTGCTCATGGGGTGTTCACCGTCCTGGTGGCGTTCTGGGGGCTTCGGTCTCGGTGCGTGGCGTGGCCGGGCCGGTCAGGCTCCGGTGCCGCCGCCTCCCGGAACACCCGAGGCGTGCGTGATGATCTCGTCGATGAGACCGTACTCCTTGGCCTCTTCCGGGGTGAACCAGCGGTCGCGGTCGCCGTCGCGGATGATCGCCTCGACCGTCTGGCCGGAGTGCTGGGCGGTCAGCTCGGACATGCGCCTCTTGGTGCGCAGCAGGTACTCGGCCTGGATCTTGATGTCCGAGACGGTACCGCCGAGGCCCGCGGAGCCCTGGTGCATCATGATGTCCGCGTGCGGCAGGGCGAAGCGCTTGCCCGCGGCGCCGCCGGTCAGCAGGAACTGGCCCATCGAGGCCGCCATGCCCATGGCGATGGTGACCACGTCGTTCGGGATGTACTGCATGGTGTCGTAGATCGCCATGCCGGCCGTCACCGAGCCGCCGGGGCTGTTGATGTAGAGGTAGATGTCCTTGTCCGGATCGGCGGCAAGGAGCAGCAGCTGCGCGGTGATCTTGTTGGCGATGTCGTCGTCGACCTGCTGGCCGAGGAAGATGATCCGCTCGCCGAGCAGCCGGTTGTAGACCTGGTCGCCGAGGCCACCACCGATGGAAGGCTCGCCGGCGGCTGAGGGCATCAGATTCGTCACGTATCCACCTGCTCGTCTTACGACGGCGCCGGGCCGTCTCACGTCGTCCTGCCGGAGGCTTGGCGGGGGTTTCAGAAGACTCCCCTGCCCCCGTATTCATGGACCCTAACGCTCAGGCCCCTCCGGGGAATCCCGGAGATGGGAGTGTTCGCCGGGGGCGTAGCGCTCACGCGGGGGCCGGTGCGGTCCGCGAGGGGGGGTGCGGGGTGGTGCAGGGCCGCGGGTGCACGGGGTGATCGCCGGGCCGCGGGTGCACAGGGTGATCGCCGGGCCGCGGGTGCACGGGGTGGGTCGCGCGGGTGCGTGTCGTCCCCGGCCGGGCCGGGGACCCCCCGGGGACGACACGGGCCCCCGGGAGAGAGATCTCCCGGGGGCCCGTCGTGCGCGCGTCAGGGGCGCCGCGGGACCGCTCAGCCCTCGGCGTTCTCCTCGGAGGTCTCCGACGCCTCGGCGGCCTCGGTCTCCTCCTCCTCGTCGTCCAGGTCGATGACCTCGCCGTTGGTGTCCTTCACCGTGGCGGCCTCGACCACGACGGCCAGGGCCTTGCCACGGGCGACCTCGCCGACCAGGAGCGGCACCTGGCCGCCCTCGACGACGGCCTGGGCGAACTGGTCCGGGGACATGCCGGAGGAGGCCGCACGCCGCATGAGGTGCTCGGTGAGCTCCTCCTGGTTGACGTTGAGGTTCTCCTTCTTGACCAGCTCGTCGAGGACGAACTGGGTCTTGATGCCCTTGACCGCGGCCTCACGGGTCTCGGTCTCGAACTCCTCGGCGGTCTTGCCCTGGATCTCCAGGTACTTGTCGAGGGTGAGACCCATCTGGCCGAGCTGGTGGTGCTCCAGGTTGTGCTTGCGGGTGTTGACCTCGTCCTCGAGCAGCTTCTCGGGGACCGGGACCTCGACCAGCTCGAGGAGCTTCTCCAGGACGCGCTCCTGGGCCTGGGTGGCCTGGTCGAACTGCTTCATGTTCGCGAGGCGCTTGCGGCTGTCGGCCTTCAGCTCGTCCAGCGTGTCGAACTCGGAGGCGAGCTGCGCGAACTCGTCGTCCAGCTCGGGCAGTTCACGGGCGGCGACCTGGGAGACCTTGACGGTGACCTCGGCCTCCTTGCCCGCGGCGGAGCCGCCCTTCAGCTCGGAGGTGAAGGTGGCCTCCTCGCCGGCGGACTTGCCCTTGACGGCGTCGTCGATGCCGTCCAGCAGCTCGCCGGAGCCGATGGTGTAGGAGACGCCGTCGGCGACGCCGTCCTCGAGGACCTCGCCCTCGACCTTGGCCTCGAGGTCGAGGGTGACGACGTCGCCGTCCTCGGCGGCACGCTCGACCGGGGAGGTGGAGGCGAAGCGCTCGCGCAGCTGCTCGACCGACTTCTCGACGTCCTCGTCGGTGACCTCGACGGCGTCGACCTCGACCTCGATGCCGGAGTAGTCCGGGATCTCCAGGGCGGGGCGGATGTCGACCTCGGCGGTGAAGTTCAGCGTCTCGCCGTCCTTCAGCTCCGTGATGTCGACCTCGGGCTGGCCCAGCGGGTTCAGCTCGGCCTCGTTGACCGCCTCGGTGTAGAACTTCGGCAGCGCGTCGTTGACGGCCTCCTCGAGCACCGCACCGCGGCCGAACCGCTGGTCGATGACGCGGGCCGGGATCTTGCCCTTACGGAAGCCCTTCACCGTGACCTGCTGGTTGATCTTCTTGTACGCCGCGTCGAGGCTGTCCTTGAGCTCCTCGAAGGGCACCTCGACAGTGAGCCGAACCCGGGTCGGGTTCAGGGTCTCCACGGCGCTCTTCACGGTTCGGTCTCCTTGTGGCTGACTTCTCGGGTTCTACCGGAACCTGACAGGTCCGGCGGATCTAGCCGCCCGGAGGAGTACATGGCCGTGAGGGCCGGGACACACGGGCGACCAGCTTGCATAGTAACCGCAGCCGGTCAGCGCCCCAAAAGGCGATCATCACGACATCATGATCCGGTGGTCGGGGTGGCGGGATTTGAACCCACGGCCTTCCGCTCCCAAAGCGGACGCGCTACCAAGCTGCGCCACACCCCGTCTGGTGCGACACGTAGGGTACATGCCCCGGCCCGGTACGGCGGCTCTTACCGGCGGCGGCGGCCGGGCGCGACGTGGCGCGTGCCGCGCCTTAGGCAACACGTTCGCCTCCGTGGCGGGCGACCCGCTACGATGCACTCCAGTGCCGCGGTCACGGACCTGCGACGCACTGTTGCGGGCGTAGCTCAATGGTAGAGCACTAGTCTTCCAAACTAGCTACGCGGGTTCGATTCCCGTCGCCCGCTCCGGACGCCGAAGGCCCAGGTGAGAGGTTGCCTCCCCACCTGGGCCTTCTGCTGTCCCGGACGGTCATCGTGCGCGTGTCATGCGGCGCGCGCGTGCCGTGTCGCCGCGCGCCGACACGGGGAGCGGTTCGCCGGCGCGGACCCGGCGGGGTCAGAAGCTGATCGAGTTGATGGACTCCGCTATCGAGTTCAGGAACCGGTTGATGGACGGCGCCATGCCGGTCGAGGCGAGGAAGAAGCCGAAGAGGATCGCGACGATCGCGGGGCCGGCCTTGATGCTCCCCCCTCGGATCAGCACCACCAGGATGATCGCCAACAGCAGCACCACGGACAGTGAAATGGCCACACTGATCACACCCTCGGTCGGTCCGCTCTCCCGGCCCGGAGGTACGGCCCGCGCACCCCCGCCAGGACCATCGTGCCACCAACCCGGCTCCCTTATGCGGCCCATGACACAACGTCGGGCGGACGCCCGCTCGCGGGGCCGCTCGCACAGGAATACGACAGGACACGCGGACACCGAATCCACGCTCATTTCACGGAACTTCGTTTCAATATCCACGCATCACACCACCGATGATTCGAAGTACGTGACACCGAGGCGCTGTATGCCTGAATTAGTCTGGATTAATCGGTACATCCAGGATGAACGGACGACACCTGTGTGCCCATCATCACGCCGATGGCCGCGGCTAGTTCCGTGAATTTCGGGGTACCCGGACGCGATAACCAGAAATGAGCGCGTGGGGTTTTACGGAATCCCTCAGCCGACGCTAGGGTGCCTGAGATGTTTGACGCCGCCCCGTCCCCCGGCCACAACCGCAGGCCGCTCCCCCCGGCACAGTCGCCGGCGCGTGGAGGGCCCGGTCCACGTACCCAGGCGAGTACGCAGGAGCGGCGGCAACAGGGTCAGAGACCCGGCGCAGCGCGGGATCCGTTCTTCGACAACGCCAAGTACCTGGCCATCGTGCTGGTGGCGCTGGGGCACTCCTGGTCGGCGATCAAGACCGACAACCGGGTCCTCGAAGGCCTGTACAACGTCGTGTACACCTTCCACATGCCGGCGTTCATCATCATCTCCGGCTACTTCTCGCGCAGTTTCGACATGCGCCCGGACCGGCTGAAGCGGCTGATCACCGGTGTCGTGGTCCCGTATCTGCTGTTCCAGATCGCCTATTCGCTGTTCAGGCGCTACGCCGGCCACGCCGACGATCCGATCAGCCTCGTCTCGCCGTACTACCTGACGTGGTTCCTGTGCGCGCTGTTCATCTGGCGGCTCACCACACCCGTGTGGAAGCTGGTGCGCTGGCCGCTGCCCGTCGCGCTCGGGATCGCCATGATCGGGTCGGTCACCCGGGGGATCGACGACAACCTGGATCTCGGCCGCGTCCTGCAGTTCCTGCCGTGCTTCGTCATCGGCCTGCTGCTGAAGCCCGAGCACTTCGCGATGGTGCGCCGGCGCCGGGTGCGGATCCTGTCCGTACCGGTGTTCGCCGCGGCGCTGGCCATCGGCTGGTGGTCCGTGCCGCGCGTGGACGGCGGGTGGTTCTACCGGCAGTTCTCGGCGCAGGATCTCGGCGCCCCCTGGTGGACCGGGCCGCTCATGACACTGGCGGTGTTCGGCTGCTCGCTGCTGCTGACCGCCTGTTTCCTCGCCTGGGTGCCGGGCCGCCGGACGTGGTTCACCGCGCTCGGGGCGGGCACGCTGTACGGCTATCTGCTGCACGGTTTCGTGGTCAAGACCGCGGTGTACACGGGCGGGTTCGACCTCGCCCAGCGGCACGGGGCCGTCGGCGCGCTCGCCGTCACCGTGCTCGCGGCCGCCGCCGTCACGCTGCTGTGCACCGAGCCCGTGCAGCGCGTCTTCCGCTTCGCGATGGAGCCGAAGCTGGAGTGGGCGTTCAAGCAGGACGCCGCCGAACTGGCCAGAGAACGGCAGAAGAGGGAACCCGAACGCGAGAAGGCCGGCGTCTAGCCCGCCCCGGGGCCGTCCAGGCCGAGGAGGGTGCGCATGTGGGCGTACTTCCCGGTCAGCCGGTTCCTGGTCGCCTCGGGCAGGGCGCCCAGGCGACCGGGGTCGGCGTTGTGCGCCAGGTCGGACCGCTTCACCAGGAGCGCGCCCGGGGTGGCGAGGATCCGGCGGGCGTACTCCTCCGGCTCCTCCCCCGCCCGCTTGGTGAGGGCGTCCACGATGGCCTTCGTGCGCGGGGCCAGCGCCGCGGCTGCCAGCCACTCCCGGGTGAGCACCGCGTCCTCGACGGAGTCGTGCAGCCAGGCCGCCGCGATCTGTTCCGCGTCGCCGCCGCGGTCCCGGACGCCCTCGGCGACGGCCGCGAGGTGCTCGGCGTACGGCCGCCCCGCCTTGTCCGTCTGCCCCGCGTGGGCGGCACGTGCGGTGGCCTCGACCTCGGCGAGGGTGAGCCACGGCACGGCCCCGCCCTCCGCCCGCGTCATCGGCTCGGTGCCCGTTCGCTCGCTGGAACCCATGTGCTCGTGTCCCTTCGCTCGGTGGAGCCCGTCCGCTCCGTCTCCCTGCGCTCGGTGGAGCCCGTCGGCCCCGTCTCCTTGCGCTCGGTGGAGCCCGTCCGCTCCGTCTCCCTGCGCTCGGTGGAGCCCGTCGGCCCCGTCTCCCTGCGCTCCCTCGACCCCACCCGCCCGGCATCCCTTCGCTCGCCGGCACCCATGCGCTCGGTGTCCCTTCGCTCGGTGGGATCCGACCGCCCGGCGTCCCTTCGCCGGCCGGGCCCACGCGGTCAGCGGCCGTTCCCCGTCGCCTGGCGGCAGATGAGCAGGAGGGCGCGGTCGTCGTTGACGTCCTTCGCGACCGCCTCGATGAGGTGCCAGGCGGCGCCGTGGAAGCCGCCGGCGACATAGCGGTCGGCCTCGCCGGTGAGGCGGTCGATGCCCTCGACGATGTCCCGGTCGGAGGTCTCGACCAGGCCGTCCGTGAACAGCATCAGCACGTCCCCGGGCCGCAGCGAGCCCTTCACGGAGTCGAACTGGGCGCCGTCGTACACCCCCAGCAGCGGCCCCTCGGCGGCCTTCTCCTCCCAGCGTCCGCTGCCCGCGCTGAGCTGGAGACCCGGCGGATGACCGGCGGAGTACAGCTCGTAGTCGCCGGAGTCGAGGTCCAGGACCAGGTGGATGGAGGTGGCGAAGCCCTCGTCCCACTCCTGGCGCAGCAGGTAGCCGTTCGCGGCCGGGAGGAAGGCGTGCGGGGGGAGGGAGCCGAGGAGGCCGCCGAAGGCACCGGACAGCAGCAGGGCACGTGAGCCCGCGTCCATGCCCTTGCCGGACACGTCCGTGAGCACGACCTCCAGGGTGCGGCCGCCGTTCGTGCGGGCCGCGACGACGAAGTCGCCGGAGAAGGACTGGCCGCCGGCCGGACGCAGCGCCATCTCGTGGTGCCAGCCCTGCGGCAGCTTCGGCAGTTTGCTCTGCACCCGGATCCGCTCGCGCAGGTCGAAGAGCATGGTGCCGCCGCGCCGCCAGGGCACCCCGACCCGGCTGCGGAACTGCGCGGTCAGCAGTCCGAAGAAGCCGCACGCCGCCACCACCAGGACCAGGCCCGGGGTGACCCGCGAGGGCCCCTCGGTGTACGGGCCGAGCCGCACCGACTCCACGATCAGCGCGGTGGCCGCCGCGGCGTACAGGCCGAGCAGGCTCGCCGGCCGCAGCAGCAGGCCGCCCGCGACGATCGGCAGCACCAGGGTGGCCGGTGAACACCACACCGCGTTGCCGAGGGTCATGGCCGCGAGGATCGGGACGGTCAGCAGCAGTCCGGCGAACGCGATCCAGTCCGAACCGTCGCCGCGGAAGTAGTCCACGGCGCTTCTGCGCAGGGCGACGCGGGCCCGGTGCCACCTCATCTTCCACCGCGCCGTGAACGTCCCGGCCTTCGCGCGCCGCTCTCGTCCTGCTGCCATTAGCTCGCGACCCTATCCATCGGACCGGCCCGTTGGCACGGGAGGTCCTACTTGTCCCCCGTGCGAGGCTCGCTCCGCCGTGTCTCCTCGCCCCGCGGAAATTCACTGGCTCGTCCCGCAATGCCCTGATAGGCATGGCCCATGGGCACTGACCACGGCACCGAGTTGAAGACGCTGCGCCCGGAGGAGTTCGACGGGTGGTGGGACCACCTGGTGCGCGCCTTCGGCGGCGGCCCGGCCTCGGCCGAGGAGCGTGAACTGGACAGGTCCCTCACCGAGTTCGGCCGTTCCCTCGCCGTGTGGGACGCGGACACGCTCGTCGGTACGTCGGGGGCCTTCAGCTTCCGGATGACCGTGCCGGGCGGTGCCGTGCTGCCCACGGCGGGGGTCACCATGGTCAGCGTGGCCGCGACGCACCGGCGGCGCGGAGTGCTGACGTCGATGATGCGGCGGTTGCTGGACGAGGCGCGCGCCAAGGGCGAGCCGCTCGCGGCGCTGTTCGCCTCCGAGCCGGCGATCTACGGCCGGTTCGGGTACGGCACGGCGACCTTCCAGCTCACCGCCGAGATCGACACCGGCCGGGTCACCCTGGCGCTGCCGCCGGGCACCGACGAGGTGCGCGTGCGCTACGCGCCGCCCGCCGACGTCCTGAAGGAGTGCGAGGCGGTGTACGCGGCGCTGGTGCCCCGCCGCCCCGGCATGCTGGCCCGGCGGCCCGGCTGGGAGCAGGCCGGTCTGCTGGACCCGGAGAGCGGGCGCGAGGGTGCCTCCGCCCTGCAGTGTGTGGTCGCGGAACGGGACGGCGAGGTCACCGGGTACGCGCGTTTCCGCACCAAGATGGGCTGGGGTCCCGGTGGGCACGACGGCACGGTGACCCTGGAGGATCTGGCCGGGCTCGATCCGGCGACCGAGGCCGCGCTGTGGCGGTTCCTGTTCGGCATCGACCTGATGACGAAGCTGACGCTGCGGGGCCGGCCGGTCGACGAGCCCTGGCAGCACCTGGTCTCCGACATCCGCCGGTGCGGGCCTCGGCTGCGGGACGCCGGGTACCTCCGTCTCGTCGACGTGGGTGCGGCCCTGTCGGCACGTACGTACCAGACACCCGTGGACACGGTGTTCGAGGTGGAGGACGCGTTCTGCCCCTGGAACGCGGGGCGTTGGCGGCTGACCGGCGACGCCCGGGGAGCCTCCTGCGAGCGCACGTCCGGCGCGGCCGATCTCGCCCTTTCGGTACGTGAGTTGGGGGCGGCGTATCTCGGCGGGGTGACCCTGCTGTCGCTCGCGGCGGCCGGGCGGGTGCGGGAGCTGCGGCCGGGCGCGCTGACGGAGGCGTCGGTGGCCTTCGGCTCACCGGTGGCGCCGTGGCTGCCGCACGGCTTCTAGGGCGCGGCGCGGCGAGAGTGCGTGCGGGGCGTCGCGAGGACGGCTTTCAGGGCCGCTGGCAGGTGGGGCACCAGAAGAGGTTGCGGGCGGCGAGGCCGGCGGTGCGGATCTCGTCGCCGCAGATGTGGCAGGGCCGGGCGGCGCGGCGGTAGACGTACACCTCGCCGCCGTGGTCGTCGACCCGGGGCGGGCGGCCCATCGCCTGCGGGGTGTGCTGGGGCCGTACGGTGTCGATCCGGTTGTTCCGGACGCCCTCGCGCATCAGCTCGACGAGGTCGGCCCACAGGGCCTCCCACTCGGCCGGGGTGATGTCCCGGCCCGCGCGGTAGGGGTCGATGCCGTGCCGGAAGAGGGCCTCGGCGCGGTAGACGTTGCCGACGCCGGCCACGACCTTCTGGTCCATGAGCAGCGCGGCGATCGTCGTACGGCTGCGGGAGATCCTGCGGTACGCCGTGCCCGGGTCGGCGTCCTCGCGCAGCGGGTCGGGGCCGAGCCGGTCGTGCACGGCCCGCTTCTCCGCGTCCGTGATCAGGGCACAGGTCGTGGGGCCGCGCAGGTCGGCGTAGGCGGTGCCGTTCGCGAGCCGGAGCCGGACGGTGTCGGCCGGCGGGGGCGCCGGGGCGTCCCCGAAGCCGACCTTGCCGAAGAGGCCGAGGTGGATGTGGACCCAGTCGGCGTCCCGGAACCGCAGGAAGAGGTGTTTGCCGTGGGCCTCGGTGGCCGTGAGCGCGGCACCGTTCAGCAGGTCCGCGGCGTCGGAGAACTTGCCCTGGGGGCTGGTGACGCGGGGCGCCGTGCCGGAGAAGCGGGCGGCGTAGTCCTGCGCCAGCCGGTGGATCGTGTGCCCCTCTGGCACGGTGTCCTGTTCCTTCCAGCCCCCCCGGGGGGCTCAGTCCTGCTGCGGGTGGTGGGCCGGGACCGGGGGCAGGTCGCCGGTCGTCTCGTACGCGGACAGCATGTCGATGCGGCGGATGTGGCGCTCGTCACCCGAGAAGGGGGTACTGAGGAAGACCTCGACGAACCTGGTCGCCTCCTCCGTGCTGTGCATGCGCGCACCCACGGCCACCACGTTGGCGTCGTTGTGCTGCCGGCCGAGCGAGGCGGTCTCCTCGCTCCAGGCCAGGGCCGCGCGCACGCCCTTCACCTTGTTCGCGGCGATCTGCTCGCCGTTGCCGGAACCGCCGATCACGACCCCGAGGCTGTCCGGGTCCGCGGCGGCCTTCTCGGCGGCCCGCAGACAGAACGGGGGGTAGTCGTCCTGGGCGTCGTAGATGTGCGGCCCGCAGTCGACGGGCTCGTGCCCGGCGGCCTTGAGCCACTCGACGAGGTGGTTCTTGAGTTCGTAGCCCGCATGGTCGGAGCCGAGGTACACGCGCATGACACGAGTGTGACACGACCGCATCGGGGCAGCAGCTCCGGGTGCCGGCGCCGAATAATGTGAGCCAAGCCATAGAACCTCAAGGGAACCTCAAGTAACAATCTGGAATCAGAGGTTCCCCAATCGATTCGCCTCAGATTCACTGGACCGCCTCGTACACCGCTCGTTCGAGGCCCCGTACAACGCCGCACAACGGCGCCCCCCTCGTACGGGAAACGCTCCACCGGCGCAAAGGAAATCCGTCCCATGACCCCTGGTTCCGGACTTCAAGCAGGTCTCAAGAACCGTCACCTGTCGATGATCGCCATCGGAGGTGTGATCGGTGCCGGACTCTTCGTAGGCTCCAGCACCGGCATCGCCACCGCCGGTCCCGGCATCCTCCTGTCGTACGCCCTCGTCGGCACGCTCGTCGTGCTGGTGATGCGAATGCTGGGCGAGATGTCCGCCGCGAACCCCACCTCCGGTTCCTTCTCCGCCCACGCCGACCGTGCGCTCGGCAGCTGGGCCGGGTTCTCCATCGGCTGGCTGTACTGGTTCTTCTGGGTCGTCGTGCTCGCCGTCGAGGCGACCGCCGGCGCCAAGATCCTCGAAGGCTGGGTCCCAGCCGTCCCGCAGTGGGGCTGGGCCCTGATCGTGATGGTCGTCCTGACCGCGACCAACCTGGTCTCCGTCGGCTCCTACGGCGAGTTCGAGTTCTGGTTCGCCGGTATCAAGGTGGTGGCGATCGGCGCGTTCGTCGTCATCGGCCTGCTCGCCGTCTTCGGCGTGCTGCCGGGCGCGCACACCGACCAGGCGAGCTTCGGCAACCTGACCGATCACGGCGGATTCCTGCCACACGGTCCGGGCGCGATCCTGACCGGTGTACTGCTGGTCGTCTTCTCCTTCATGGGCAGCGAGATCGCCACCCTGGCGGCCGGCGAGTCGGAGGACCCGCAGCGCGCGGTCACCAAGTCGACCAACAGCATCATCTGGCGTATCGGCGTCTTCTACCTCGGCTCGATCCTCGTCGTGGTCTCGCTGGTCCCGTGGAACGACCCGGCCATCGCCAAGGACGGCTCCTACGTCGCCGCGCTGAACTCCCTGGGCATCGCGCACGCCGGCGAGATCATGAACGTGATCGTGCTGACCTCGGTGCTGTCGTGTCTCAACTCCGGCCTCTACACGGCCTCCCGGATGGCCTTCTCGCTCGGCCAGCGCGGTGACGCCCCGAAGGCCTTCGCCCGGACCACCTCCCGGGGTGTGCCGATGACGGCGATCCTGGCCTCGGTCGTCTTCGGTTTCGTGGCGGTCTTCTTCAACTACAAGTTCCCGGACACCGTCTTCCTGTTCCTGCTCAACTCCAGTGGCGCGGTGGCCCTGTTCGTGTGGCTGGCGATCTGCTTCTCGCAGCTGCGGATGCGCAAGATCATCCAGCGCGAGGCGCCGGAGAAGCTCGTCGTGAAGATGTGGCTGTACCCGTACCTGACCTGGGCCACGGCCGCGATGATCACGTTCGTCCTCGGTTACATGCTCACCGACACGGAGGGCCCGAGCAGCGGCCGCAAGACCGTGCTGCTGTCGCTGGCCGTGGCGGCGGTCGTGATCGCGCTCGCCTTCGTGAAGCAGAAGGTGGCGGGGAGCCGCGCGGCCGAGGCGCCCGCGGTCGAGGCCCCCGACAAGGTCCCCACCGCCTGACCGGTACGCCTTCTCGACCCACAGCGGAACCACCAGGGCCGCATGACCTGACGGAGATCGTCAGGTCATGCGGCCCTGGTGTGCTCCGGTGCCGTCTCGCGGGTCAGCTCTTGCCGGCGAACTTCCAGGCCGTGGGCAGCGCGCCCATCGCCAGGGCGGCCTTGAGGGCGTCGCCGATCAGGAACGGGGTGAGCCCGGCCGCGATCGCCTCGGAGGCGGACATGTGGGCCGCCAGGGCGAGGTAGGGGACACCGACCGCGTAGATGACGGCCTCGCCGAGGATCATCGTGCCGGCCATGCGCAGCGGGGAGCGGTCGGCGCCGCGGCGGGCCAGGGCGCCGACGAGGGCGGAGGCGAGCAGCATGCCGAGGATGTAGCCGAAGGAGACCATGCCGGCGCCGGAGTCGCCGTTCGCGAACCACGGCACGCCGGCGACACCGGCGACCGCGTACAGGGCGAGGGAGAGGAAGCCGCGGCGGGCACCGAGGGTGGTGCCGACGAGCAGCGCGGCGAAGGTCTGGCCGGTCACCGGCACCGGGGAGCCGGGCACCGGCACCGACAGCTGGGCCGCGAGGCCGGTGAGCGCGGCGCCGCCGACCACGAGGGCGGCGTCACGGACACGGGAGGACGGCAGCAGGTCGGCGAGGACTGCGCCGGGACGAGCGGCGGCGGTGGCGGTGCTCATGGGGACTCCACGGGATGTTGTGGACACGTCGGGACACGGCGACGCTATCCCAGCGGCCCGGCGCCGATCACCGTCGGTGCCCGACAAAGCGGCGAACGGCACAGTCGTACGCTTCGCACAAAGCGTGCCGCTTACACCTGGGCGGGCGTGATACCAGTCACTGAGGCAGAGGCGTTCGGCTCACGTCCTCGTCGCCCCGCGGAACTGTAGGTTCCCGCCAAAGCCTTGCGGGGGTGCGTCTCGCCCGTCGGTCGCCGTCTGGGCAGCGCGGGGGCGTTTTGCTAGCTTCGGGCGCATGGTTGCCCAGGCCCGGTACTTCACCTCGCGTCGCTATGTCGACCTGCGACGCCAGGGCACGGCCACCTGTCGCCGCCCGGGGTAGGGCGGGCTGCGCGCACGCCTCGCCCGTTCGTGACTCCGAGACGTGTCGGCCCCGTTCCCGAGGACGGTTCTCCATGCCCCGTACCGCGGTTTCCACCCTGGCCTCCCCCGTTCCGCGTGCCGCCGACAGCGACCGGCGGCGCACCAGTGCGAGCGCCGTGCTGCGCTCCGTGCTGGAGCACGGACCGGTGGCGCGCAGCACCGTCGCCCGGCTCACCGGGCTGTCCCCGGCGTCGGTGACCGAGCACTGCGCCCGGCTCGCCGAACTGGGCCTGCTGCGGGAGTCGGCCGCGCCCCGCCGCTCGAACGGGGTGGGCCGCCCGCACGTGCCGGTCGACCTGGACGACACCCGGTTCCTGGTCGCCGGGGTGCACGTGGCCGTGCCGTACACCACGGTGGCGCTGCTGGATCTGCGCGGCAGGGTGCTGGCGCGGCGGGAGCTGAAGCACGGACGGACCGACCCGGGCCGGGTGCTGGCGCGGGCCGCCGAGGGGCTCGCGGGCCTGTTCGCCGCGGTGCCGGGCCGGCGCCCGCTGGGTGTCGGGGTGGCGCTCGGCGGCTGGGTGGACCGGGAGACGGGCACCGTCGTCGAGCACGAGCTGCTGGGCTGGCGGGAGGTGCCGGTGCGGGAGCTGCTCGGCGCCCGCACGGGGCTGCCGGTCCATGTGGACGGACATGCGCGGGCGCTGGTGAACGCGGAGCGGCTGTTCGGGCGGGCCCGGGGCAGCGGCAGCGTGCTGCACCTGTTCGTGGGCAACGTCGTCGACGCGGCCTTCGCGACCCATGACGAGGTGCACCACGGGCCGCGTTCGGCCGCCGGGACGATCGCCCATCTGCCGGTGCCGGGCGGCACCGAGCCGTGCCCGTGCGGCCGTACCGGCTGCCTGCAGGCGGAGTTGAGCGAGCGGACGCTGTGCCGCCGGGCCCGTGCGGCGGGGGTGACCGACTCGGCCGACCCGATGCGGGTGGTGGCCGCGGCGGCGGACGGGGACCCGGTGGCCCGGCGGCTGCTGACGGACCGGGCCCGGGCGACCGGACGGGCGGCCGGGCCGCTGCTGGACGTGCTGAACCCGGAGACGGTCGTGGTGACCGAGGTCGGGGTCATCCACTTCGAGGACTGTCTCGACGCGTTGCGCGAGGCGGTCGGCGCGGGACGCTCGGCGACCGTGCTGCCGACGAGTTTCCCGGAATCGGTGCTGGCCCTGGCGGGCGGTTCGGTGGCGCTCGACGTATTGTTCCGCGATCCGCTGGGCGCGTCACCTGAGGCTATTTAATTCAGAAACTCGGAATATTGACAGGAGCCGCCCATGACCAGGAACATGCTGGTCATGGACCCGCTCACGAGCTGTCGCACCCTCTGTTGCTGACACATTGCCGCGCATGAAGCGCGTGTTTCCATTGCGTGAGTTCTCTCCTTCCGGCTTGCCTTCCCGGAATTCCTGCTGCTTTTCTCCTTTTCCCTCCCAGGGAGTTCTCCCATGCACCGTCGTGTCTTTCTCACCTCCCTGCTCGGCGCGTCCGCCGCCGTCGCGGGACTCAGCGGCTGCGCCCAGGGCGACGCCGCGGCCGCCACCGAGGGGGCCGCCACCGAACCGCTCGCCGACAGGGTCCCGGCCGGCACCAGCCTGAAGATCGCCTCCTACCAGAACACCCAGCAGCTGCAGTTCCGGCTGGCGAAGCTGCCCCGGCTGCCCTTCACGGTGTCCGGCTGGGCGAACATCGGGGCGGGACCGGACGTGATCAACGCCTTCCGCGCCAACTCCCTGGACCTCGCCAACAACGCGGGCATCCCACCGATCCAGGCGCACTACCAGGGCTTCGACGCCAAGATCGTGGCGATCGGCGTCACCCGCAGGCCCAACTACCTGTTCGCCACCAAGCCGGGCAGCGACATCCGCACGGTGGAGGACTTCCGGGGCAAGCGGCTCGCGTTCTCCCAGGGGCAGGCGCAGGGCGTGGTCCTGCTGCGGGCGCTGAAGCAGGCCGGCCTCGCCTACGACGACGTGCGGCTGATCCCGCTGACCAGCAACCAGTTCCTGACCGCGCTGCAGTCCGGGCAGGTCGACGTGGCCCCGCTGGCCAACAGCCAGGCGCCCGCCTATCTGAAGCAGTACGGAGCCAAGGGCGCCCACACCGTCACGACCGACGTCGTGGACCTGCTCAACCTGCTGTGGGCGCCGCAGCGGGTGCTGAACGACCCGGCGAAGGCCGCCGCGATCGCCGCCTACATCCCCCAGTGGGCCAAGGGCCAGGTGTGGGCGTACGAGCACCCGCAGGAGTGGAACGAGGAGTTCTACGTCAAGACCCAGAACCTCTCCCTGGCGCAGGCGAGGTCCATCACCGCGCTCGCCAACAAGCCGCTGTTCCCGCCCCATTGGGACGAGGCGGTCAAGTGGGAGCAGGAGACCGCCGACCTGCTCGCCGCGGGCGGCTTCGTGAAGCGGTTCGACGTGTCCTCCCTCTTCGACCACCGCTTCGAGTCCATCGCCGCCGCGGCCGTACCCGAGGAGTACCGAAGGTGACCACCGTGACCACGACGACGACCGCGGTGGCCGAGGCGACGGCCGGGGAGCTCCCCCGGGTCCGCCGGCGCCGCCGCCTCTCCCCCGGCCGGCGGCTGCCCGCCGCCCGGCTGCTCGGACCGCTCACGGTCCTCGCCCTCTGGGCCGCAGCCTCGGCCGCCGGGACGCTGGACCCGGGTGCCGTGCCGGCGCCCTGGACGGTGCTGCGGACCGCCGGCCACCTGTGGACCGAGGGCACCCTGCCCACCGACGTCCTGACCTCCCTGGAGCGGGCCGGCTACGGCTTCGCGATCGGCCTCGCCGCGGGGGTGCTGCTGGCCCTCGCCTCCGGCCTCAGCCGGACCGGGGAAGCGCTCATCGACGGGACCGTGCAGCTCAACCGGGCGATCCCGACCCTCGGCCTGATCCCGCTGTTCATCCTCTGGCTGGGCATCGGGGAGACCTTCAAGATCGCCATCATCGCCATCGTCGTCTACATCCCGATCTATCTGAACACGCACGCCGCGCTGTCCGGCATCGACAGCCGGTTCGTCGAACTCGCCGAGGTGCAGGGCCTGTCGAGGTTCGCCTTCGTCCGCCAGGTGGTGATCCCCGGCGCGCTGCCCGGATTCTTCGTGGGGCTCCGGCTGGGCGTGACCGGCTCCTGGCTGGGCCTGGTGGTCCTGGAGCAGATCAACGCCACCAGCGGCCTCGGCTATCTGATGTTCCAGGCGCAGAACTACGGCCAGACCGACGTCATCCTGGTCGGCCTGCTGATCTACGGCGTCTTCGGCCTGGTCTCCGACAGCGTGGTCCGGCTCGTCGAACGGAGGGTGCTGTCGTGGCGCCGCACACTGAGCAACTGACCCGGGCCGCCGTGCGGATCCGGGGACTGACCCGGTCGTTCGAGGACCGTACGGTCCTCGACGGCATCGATCTCGATCTGCCCGCCGGGCAGTTCACGGCCCTGCTCGGCCACAGCGGCTCGGGCAAGTCCACCCTGCTGCGCGCGGTCGCGGGCCTGGACCACGGGGTGGCCGGGAGCGGCCGGCTCACCGCGCCGGAGCGGGTGTCGGTGGTGTTCCAGGACTCCCGGCTGCTGCCCTGGCGCCGGGTGCTGGACAACGTCCTGCTCGGCCTGGACGGCAAGGACGCCGCGGAGCGCGGCCGGGCCGCACTGGCGGAGGTCGGCCTGGGCGGCCGTGAGCGGGCCTGGCCGGGCGAGCTGTCCGGCGGCGAGGCACAGCGGGCGGCACTGGCCCGCTCCCTGGTGCGCGAGCCCGAACTCCTGCTGGCCGACGAGCCGTTCGGGGCCCTGGACGCGCTGACCCGGATCAGGATGCACCACCTGCTGCGTGAGCTGTGGAAACGGCACCGGCCGTCCGTGCTGCTGGTCACCCACGACGTGGACGAGGCGATCGTGCTCGCGGACCGGGTCCTCGTGCTGGACCGGGGGCGGATCGGCCTGGACCTGCTCATCGACCACCCCCACCCGCGCTCGTACCGCGAGCCGGTGCTGGGCGAATACCGCGAGCGGCTGCTGGCCGCCCTGGGCGTCACGGAGGACGACCGATGACCGTCAGAGAGCTCCACCTGAACGCGTTCCTGATGAACACCGGGCATCACGAGGCGTCCTGGCGGCTCCCGGAGAGCGACCCGTACGCCCACGTGGAGCTGAGCCATTACGTCCGTCTCGCGCGGATCGCCGAGCAGGGCACCTTCGACTCGCTCTTCCTCGCCGACGGCCCCCAGCTGTGGAGCAACCTCGCGCAGCGTCCCGCCGGTGCCCTGGAGCCGCTCACCCTGCTGACCGCGCTGGCGACGGCCACGGAGCACATCGGCCTGATCGCCACCGCGTCCACCTCCTACAACTCCCCCTACAACCTGGCCCGCAAGTTCGCCTCGCTGGACATCATCAGCGGCGGCCGGGCCGGCTGGAACATCGTCACCACCGCCGGTGCCGAGGCCGCCCGCAACTTCGGCCTGGCCGCCGAGCCCGCGCACGCCGAGCGGTACGCCCGGGCCGCCGAGTTCCTCGACGTGGCCCTGAAGCTGTGGGACAGCTGGGAGGACGACGCGATCGTCGCCGACAAGGCGGCCGGTGTCTGGGGCGACGACGGCAAGATCCACCCGCCCCGGCACCAGGGGCGGTACTTCAGCGTCGCCGGAGCCCTCAACGTGCCGCGCACCCCGCAGGGCTACCCGCTGCTGGTCCAGGCGGGCTCCTCGCAGGACGGCAAGGCGTTCGCCGCCCGGTACGCGGAGGCGGTGTTCACCGCCCAGCAGACCCTCACCGGCGCACAGGACTTCTACGCCGACCTGAAGTCCCGCACCCGGGCCGCGGGCCGCGACCCCGGGCACGTCAAGGTGCTGCCCGGGATCGTGCCGGTGCTCGGGGCGACCGAGGCCGAGGCGCGGGCCGCCGAGCGGCTGCTGGAGGACCACATCGTGTACGACCACGGGGTGGCCCGGCTGGAGAGCCTGCTGCAGCTGCCGCCGGGCACCCTGGAGCTGGACGCCGGGCTGCCCGCCGGCCTGCCGCCCGAGTCCGCCATCGAGGGCGCCAAGAGCCGTTACACGCTCGTCGTGGAGCTGGCCCGGCGTGAACGGCTCACCGTCCGGCAGCTGATCGGGCGGCTCGGCGGCGGGCGCGGTCACCTCACCTTCGCCGGAACGCCCGAGCAGGTCGCCGACGAGATCGAGACCTGGTTCACCCAGGGCGCCGCCGACGGCTTCAACATCATGCCCGCCGTGCTCCCCTCCGGCCTGGAGGCCTTCGTCGAGCACGTCGTACCGATCCTGCGCGCCCGCGGCCTGCTGCGGACCGAGTACGGGCCCCGCCGGACCCTGCGGGAGCGCTACGGCCTGCCGCGCCCCGCCAACCAGTACACCGCCCCCGCTGCCGCCCTCGTCTGAAAGGAACCGCCATGACCATCGAGATCACCAAGGTCACCGCAAGGATCGGCGCCAAGGTCTCCGGCGTCGACGTCTCCCGGCCGCTCGCCCCGGAGCAGGTCGCCGAGATCCGCGAGGCCCTGAACGCCCACAAGGCGCTCGTCTTCGACGACGTGCGGCTGGACGACGCCGGCCAGCAGGCCTTCGCCCGCCACCTCGGCGACCTGACCACCGCGCACCCGACGGTCGGCGCCGTCGAGGGTGCCCCGAACGTGCTGCCCGTGGACAGTGAGCGGGGCCGCGCCAACCACTGGCACACCGACGTCACCTTCGTCCTGAACCCGCCGCAGGCCAGCACCCTGCGCTCGATCACCGTGCCGCCGTACGGCGGGGAGACCCTGATCGCCGACGCGGCGGCCGCCTACCGCGATCTGCCCGAGCCGCTGCGCCGCCTCGCCGACACCCTGTGGGCCGAGCACACCAACGACTACGACTACGCGGTGCCGGAGGAGGACGTCGACGAGGAGCGGGCCGCCCAGCGCGCCCGGTTCACCTCCATCAAGTACCGCACCGTCCACCCGGTGGTCCGCGTGCATCCGCTGACCGGGGAGCGCGGGCTGTTCGTCGGCGGGTTCGCGCAGCGGATCGTGGGCCTGTCGGCCGGCGAGTCCCGCAAGATCCTCGACCTGTTCCAGGCGTACGTCACCCGGCCGGAGAACGTGCTGCGCTGGCGCTGGTCGGAGAACCAGCTGGTCCTCTTCGACAACCGGATCACCCAGCACTACGCCATCGACAACTACGACGGACGCCCGCGCCGGCTGCACCGGGTGACCGTCGCCGGTGACATCCCGGTCGGCGTCGAGGGCAAGGAGAGCTACTCGATCGAGGGAGACGCCTCGCACTACACCCCGCAGGCCGCGTAGCCGGGGGATCACCCACCGTGCACCGGGTGTCCGTATAGTGGGCGGCCCCTTCGCGTGAGCGGACGGGCCGCCCAGACTGGCGGAGTTTTGCCCGCCTGTCGCACCGGGAGAACCACCCCCATGCCCAGCACCACCACGGAGACGCCCCCGCAGGAACAGGGCGCCTCCCTCTCCCACGGCCTCAAACAGCGCCATCTGTCGATGATCGCCCTCGGCGGGGTGATCGGTGCGGGCCTCTTCGTCGGCTCCGGCGCCGGCATCGCCGCCGCCGGCCCGTCCATCGTGATCGCCTACACCGTCTCCGGTCTGCTCGTCATGCTGGTGATGCGGATGCTCGGCGAGATGTCGGCCGCCTACCCGTCGTCGGGCTCCTTCTCGGCGCACGCCGAGCGGGCGATCGGCCCCTGGGCGGGCTTCACCGCGGGCTGGTCCTTCTGGGTCCTGCTCTGCACGGCCGTCGGCCTGGAGGGCATCGGCGCCGCGAGCATCGTCCAGGGCTGGCTGCCGGGCACCCCGCAGTGGATGTGGGTCGCCCTGTTCATGGTGGTGTTCTGCGGCGCGAACCTGACGGCGGTGAAGAACTTCGGCGAGTTCGAGTTCTGGTTCGCCGCGCTCAAGGTCGGCGCCATCAGCCTCTTCCTCGTGCTCGGCGTGCTCGCCATCACGGGCGTGCTGCCCGGGACCGACTCTCCCGGCGCCTCGAACCTGACCGACTTCCTGCCGCACGGCAGCGAGGGCCTGCTGGTCGGCCTGCTCGCCTCGGTCTTCGCCTACGGCGGCCTGGAGACGGTCACCATCGCGGCGGCCGAGTCGGAGAACCCGGTGCGCGGCGTCGCCTCCGCCGTCCGCACGGCGATGTGGCGCATCGCCCTGTTCTACATCGGCTCGATGGCGGTCGCCGTCACCCTCGTGCCGTGGGACTCCGAGGAGGTCGTGGAGAAGGGCCCGTACGTCGCCACGCTCGACCACCTGGGCATCCCCGGTGCGGGCCAGGTGATGAACGTGGTCGTCCTGGCCGCCCTGCTGTCCGCGATGAACGCCAACATCTACGGCTCCTCGCGCATCGCCTACTCGCTGGTCGAGCGCGGCCAGGGCCCGAAGGCGCTGGCCAGGCTGTCCGGCGGGGTGCCCCGGATCGCGGTCCTCACCTCCTGTGTCCTCGGTTTCGTCTGCGTGCTGCTCAACTACTGGCGCCCGGACGACATCTTCCGCTGGCTGCTGAACATGATCGGCGCGGTCATCCTGGTCGTCTGGATCTTCATCGCGGTCTCGCAGCTGCTGCTGCGCCGCCGGATCGAGCGGGAGGCCCCCGAGAAGCTGGTGGTCCGCATGTGGGCCTTCCCGTGGCTGACCTGGGTCGCGCTGGCCGCCATGGCGGTGATCTTCGTTCTCATGGCCCGCGAGCCGGACACCCGTCTCCAGCTGTACTCGACGGGCGGCATGACGCTGGTCCTGGCGGCCGTCGGCTACGCCTGGCAGCGGGCGCGCGCCAAGCGCTGACCCCCGGACGATCAGGGAGGCCCCCATGTGCGACACGTGGGGGCCTCTTCCCGTTCCCGGGAACTCTTGGCGTTGAGGTGTAGTTGCAAGCAACTTGCAATAAGGTGGGGGGAAGCCGCCGCCGGCGCCCCGGGCGCCCCCGGATCGCCCTGCCTCGTGATCGTCTTCTCACCCTTCACGCGGGCAGGCGGAGAGAAGAGGACCCCCGCGAGGACGTGACTCGCGGGGGTCCTCCGTGCCGGCCCGGCGGACGCGGACTACAGGTTGCTGAAGTCGGGGCCCTTGGTGCGGGTCCGCTTGATCTCGTAGAAGCCCGGGACGGAGGCGACCGCCAGGGTGCCGTCCCACAGGCGGGCCGCCGCCTCGCCCTTGGGGGCGGGGGTGACCACCGGGCCGAAGAAGGCGATCTGCTCGCCGTCGGGGCCCGGGACCGCGATGACCGGCGTGCCGACGTCCTGGCCGACCTTCTCGATGCCCTCCTTGTGGGAGGCGCGCAGCTCGGCCTCGAACTCGAAGTCCTCCTGCCCGGCGTACTCGATCAGCTCGGCGGGCAGGCCGACGTCCGCGAGCGCGCCGGCGACGGCCTCCAGGGTGGGGCCCTCGCCGTTGTTGTGGAAGCGGGTGCCGAGTGCGGTGTAGAGCGGGCCGAGGACGTCCGCGCCGTGCTTCTGCCAGGCCGCGGTGACCACGCGCACCGGCTTCCACGCCTTGGCGAGCAGCTCCCGGTAGTCCTCGGGCAGCTCGTCCAGCTTGTTCTCGTTCAGGACGGCGAGGCTCATGACGTGCCAGCGGACCTCGATGTCGCGGACCTTCTCCACCTCCAGCACCCAGCGCGAGGTCATCCAGGCCCAGGGGCACAGCGGGTCGAACCAGAAGTCGACGGGGGTCTTGCCTGACGAGGTCGTGCTCTCGGACATGGTTCTCCTCAGCCAACGGTCTTTTGAAGAGGCAACGGCGTCCGTGCGAGCCGCATTCCCTGCTGCCGCCTGTCAGGTGCACATGGCAGGATCGGTCCTGTTCGGCCACCACTGACGCGACCACGAGGAGTGCCGCCCGTGCCCGGTGAGAATCTGTCCCGCGACGAGGCCCGGGAGCGGGCCGCACTGCTCTCCGTCGACGGGTACGACGTGTCCCTGGACCTGAGGTCCGCCGTGGGCGGCGGGGACGGCGAGCCGCGCACCTTCCGCTCGGTGACCACGGTCCGCTTCCGCTGCAACGAGCCGGGCGCGTCCTCCTTCGCCGATCTGATCGCACCGAGCGTGACCTCCGTGTCGCTCAACGGCAGGGACCTGGACCCGAGCGAGGTCTTCGACGGCTCGCGGATCGCGCTGGAGGACCTGGCCGCCGAGAACGAGCTGGTGGTCGACGCCCGGTGCGCCTACTCGCGCACCGGCGAGGGCCTGCACCGCTTCGTCGACCCCGAGGACGGCGAGGTCTACCTCTACACGCAGTACGAGCCGGCCGACGCCCGCCGGGTCTTCGCCGACTTCGAGCAGCCCGACCTCAAGGCCCCCTACCGCTTCGAGGTCCGGGTGCCGGAGGGCTGGACGGCGTGGAGCAACGGGGCCGGTGAACTCGTCGACGGCGTGTGGCGGTTCGCGGAGACCAAGCCGATCTCGACGTACATCACGTGCGTGGTGGCCGGCCCGTACCACTACGTGAGCGACTCCTACTCCCGCACCCTGGAGGACGGCACACGGCTGGAGATCCCGCTGGGTGCGATGTGCCGCAAGGGCCTCGCCCCGCACTTCGACGCCGAGGACGTCTTCCTGGTCACCAAGCAGGGCCTGGACTTCTTCCACGACCACTTCGACTACCCGTACCCGTTCGGGAAGTACGACCAGGCGTTCGTGCCGGAGTACAACCTGGGCGCGATGGAGAACCCGGGCCTGGTGACCTTCCGCGAGGAGTACATCTTCCGCGGGAAGGTGACGCAGGCGTCCTACGAGGCCCGGGCCAACGTCATCCTGCACGAGATGGCGCACATGTGGTTCGGCGACCTGGTCACCATGGAGTGGTGGGACGACCTGTGGCTGAAGGAGTCCTTCGCGGACTTCATGGGCACGTTCGCGAACGTCGGCGCGACCCGCTTCTCCGACGCCTGGATCACCTTCGCCAACCGCCGCAAGGCCTGGGCCTACCGCGCGGACCAGCTGCCGTCCACGCACCCGATCACGGCGGACATCCGTGACCTGGAGGACGCGAAGCTGAACTTCGACGGCATCACCTACGCCAAGGGCGCCTCGGTGCTCAAGCAGCTGGTGGCGTACGTCGGCGAGGAGGCGTTCCTGGAGGGCGCCCGCCGCTACTTCAAGCGCAACGCGTACGGCAACACGCGCCTCGGCGACCTGCTGTCGGTGCTGGCCGAGACCAGCGGCCGGGACATGACCGGGTGGGCGCGGTCCTGGCTGCAGACGGCCGGGGTGAACTCGCTGACCCCGCAGGTGCTGCTGGACACCACGGGTGCCCGGATCGCCGAGCTGGGAATCGTCCAGGAGGCACCGGAGAGCCACCCGCAGCTGCGCCCGCACCGGATCGCGGTGGGCCTGTACCGCCGTACGCCGGAGGAGACGCTGGAGCGCTACGCGCGCGTGGAGACGGACGTGGACGGCGCGCGCACGGTCGTCGCGGAGCTCGCGGGCGCCGAGGCGCCGGAGCTGGTGCTGGTCAACGACGACGACCTCACCTATTGCAAGATCCGCTTCGACGCGACCTCGCTGGCGGCTCTGCGGACGCACCTGGGCACGCTGTCCGACCCGCTGGCCCGGGCGCTGTGCTGGTCGGCGCTGTGGAACCTGACCCGGGACGCGCTGCTCCCGGCCCGGGACTTCGTCGATCTCGTGCTGCGGTTCGCCGGCCGCGAGTCGGACATCGGTGTGCTGCAGATGCTGCACTCCTGGGCGGCCTCGGCGCTGGTGCACTACGCTGCGCCGGCCTGGCGGGAGACGGGCGGAACGCTGCTCGCGGAGGGGGCGCTGCGGGAGCTGCGGGCGGCCGGGCCGGGCAGTGAGCACCAGCTGGCGTGGGCACGGTTCTTCGCGGCCGTGGCCTCCGCCGAGCCGGACCTGAAGCTGCTGCGGGAGCTGCTGGAGGGGACGGCGGCGATCGACGGCCTGGAGGTGGACCAGGAGCTGCGCTGGGCGTTCCTGGAGCCGCTGGCCGCGTACGGGGTGGCCGACGAGTCGGTGCTGGCCGCCGAACTGGCCCGCGACGACACCGCCTCCGGCAAGCGCCATCAGGTGCGCTGTCTGGCGGCCCGTCCGTCGGCGGCGGTCAAGGCACAGGCGTGGGCGCAGGTGGTGGAGTCCGACGGGCTGTCGAACGCGCTGGTGGAGGCGACGATCGCGGGCTTCGACCGGCCTTCGCAGCGCGAACTGACCGCTCCTTACGCACAGTTGTACTTCGCGGCGATCGAGCGGGTCTGGCGGGAGCGGTCGATCCAGATCGGCATGGACGTGGTCCGGGGCCTGTTCCCGTCCCACCAGGACCGCCGGGAGACCCTCGACGCGACGGACGCCTGGCTCACGGCGCACCCGGAGGCCGCACCGGCGCTGCGCCGGCTGGTGCTGGAGGCCCGGGACGACCTGGCGCGGGCGCTGCGCGCACAGGAGTGCGACGCGGCGGCCGACGACCACCGGGCCTTGGCCTGAGCTTGCCCGGTCGGTGACCGTTACGAAATTCGGGCAAGCGTAGCCGTAACCCCTGGACCGCACCTGATTGGACCAGGGGTTTTCGGTTGCTACTCGGCACCCGAACACCTGACCTTTAGTCCCGTCTTGTCCGCATTCATCGACGACCGCGTAACAGCGGTTACGGGTGGGGCCGGGTGCGGGAAGTTCGAGGCCATGACGCACAACACCCCGCTCTCCCCCCGCCCCCTCCGCCACCTCTCCGAGGTCCACCGGCGCGTCCTGACAGCGGCTCAGCTCCGTGCCCACGGCGTGTCCGCCGCCGAACTGACCGAGCGGTGCCGCCCCGACGGCCCCTGGCGTCAGCTGCTCCCCGACGTGGTCCTGCTGCACCCCGGCGCGCCGACCGGCGAGGAGCGGCTGCACGGGGCGCTGCTGTACGCCGCACGCGAAGCGGCGCCCGGCGTCCCGGCGCAGCCGACGGCCGAGAGCCCGCACCGCCCGCTGTACACGGAGGCGATGATCACCGGCCTCGCCGCCCTGGCCCTGTACGGCTTCTCCGCCGCACCCCCGCCGCTCTCCCTGAACCGTGTCGACGTCCTGGTCCCGCGTCCGCGCCGGCTGCGCTCCTCGGGCTACGTCCGCGTCCTGCGCACGACCGCCCTGCCCACGCCGCGGGTGGTGACGGGCCTGCCGGTGGCGCCGGTGCCGCGGGCGCTGGCGGACGCGGTGGCGGAACTGACGGACGCGGAGGCGGTACGGCGGCTGCTGACCGAGGCGGTGCGCGGCGGCCACTGCGAACCGGCCGCTGTGGTGCGAGAGTTGACCCAGGCGAAGCTGCTGAACCGGCCGCACGTGGTGGACGCGGTGGACTCGCTCGTGGCGGAGGGCCGCTCGATCGCGGAGGACCGGCTCTACCGGATGGTCCGCGAGTACGGCCTGCCCGACCCGGTCTGGAACGTCGACCTGCGGCTGCCCGGCGGCCCGCACCTCGGCGGCCTGGACGCGTACTGGCCGGACCAGGCGGTCGCGGTGGAGCTGGACACCCGGGCGCCCCGCCAGGACGAGGACGCGCTGTGGTCGGAGTACGCGCGCAAGCGTGAGCACCTGGAACGCCTGGGCATCACGGTCGTGTACCTCACGCCGAAGAAGCTCAGGGACGCGATGGAGCAGCAGGCGGCGGTGGTGCGCACGGCGCTCATGGCGTCCGGCGACCGCGACCCGGCCGCGTACGTCGTGGTGCTGCCCCGGTAGTGACGGACCGAGGGGAGCATCAGGAGGGGAGAGGAGGGGCCACCGGACCCAGTCCGGTGGCCCCTCCTCGTGCGTGTCAGTCGCCGGTGGTCCCGTCCAGCAACTCCCTCACGACGTCGATGTGCCCGTTGTGCCGGGAGGTCTCCTCGATGAGGTGCAGCAGCACCCAGCGCAGGTCGGGGTGGCGGTCGTCGCGCATCGGCCGCCGGGCCGCCGTGTCCAGGCCGGTGGCGGCGACCAGCTCGCGGTAACGGGCGCTCTGCTCCTCGTACTCGGTGAGCAGCCGCTCCAGCGGGACGTCGACCGCGATCCGCATCTCCCGGTCGGGGTCCTCCTCGGTCCACGGTCCCTGGTCCTCCTCGCCGAGGAAGACCACCTGGAACCAGTAGTACTCCACCCAGCGCAGATGGTTGATCAGGCCGCACAGGGTCATGAGCGGGGAACCCGGCAGGGGTGCCCGGCGGGCGTTCTCCGGCGAGACCCCCTCGCACTTGGCCCGGGCGGTGGCCCGGGCGTAGTCGAGAAACGTGGTCAGCTGCGTGCGCTCGTCCCAGGAGGAAGGCGTATCGGTTCTCTTCATCGCGGAGAACCCTCGCCCACCGAGTGCCCGGGCATCAACCGAATTGATCGGAGGGCGGTCTGCTCGCCGGAGTCCTCGTGAACCGAGGGCACTCGCAGTCCGCGTCCCGTGCGCACACGACCACCCGCCGCGCACATGCTTCGAGCCGTCGTCGTGAACGGCGGGTCGGCCGATATGAGGCGGTACGGACCTGGCGCACACGTGGCCGCAGAACCTCGCGATCGACCCGTCGCCTAACAGAACTCCCCTTCGATCACCGCTTCCACGTCACCGGTCCAGTCCCCGTTGAAATTGAACGCGAGGGTATGCCTGCCGTCCGCCGTCGTCACCGCCGAGGACGTGGAGCCGTGAATGCCGCCGTCATGACCCCAGACGTGGACGCCGCAGGTCAGCGTGCGTTCCATGAGCCCGAGACCGTATTCGGTGTTCGGCACACCGGCGATCTTCACGGTGGTCTTCATCTCCTTCAGCTGCTCGGCCGGCAGGAGCTTTCCGCGGAGCAGTGCGCTGTAGAAGCGGTCCAGGTCCGCCGAATCCGAGATCATTTCGCCGGCCGAGGAGGCGAGGGAGGGGTTGAGCGTCGTGACGTCGTACGTCGGACCCGTCGCCGTCTCGGCGAGTTTGGAGTAGGCGCGGCTGCTGGGGTGCGCGACGGTGGTCCTCGTGCCGGGCAGGGAGGTGGCCCGCAGGTGCAGCGGTTCGATGATCCGGTGCCGGATCTCGGTGGCGTAGGAGTGGCCGGTCACCTTCTCGACGACCATGCCGGCCACGATGTAGTTCGTGTTCGAGTAGCTCCAGGACGTGCCCGGGGCGAACTCCGGCTCGTGCCGCATGGCGATCGCCACCAGGCCGGCCGGGGTGAGCGTGTCGTAGCGGTGCCGGAGGAAGCCGTCCTTCGTGAAGTAGGTGCGGGCGAAGGTGCCGTCGGTGGTGTAGTCGTAGATCCCGCTGGTGTGGTCGAGGAGCCGGCGGAGGGTGATGCGGCGGCCGTCGTGACCGTGGCCGCTCACGACGCCGGGCAGCCACCTGTCGACGTTGTCGTCCAGGGAGAGCCGGCCCTCCGCCTCCAGCTGGAGCAGGACCGTCGCCACGAAGGTCTTGGTGATGCTGCCGACGCGGTAACGGTCGGCGGTGGAGCGGGGCGCACCCGTGCGCAGGTCGCCGACGCCCGCCGTCGTGGCCCAGGTGCCGGCGGCGTCCCGCGCGGTGGCGGTCACCCCGGGCACCCCGGCCCCGACCGCCGCCTCGACGGCCTCGCGGGTGGCGGTGTGGCCGTGCCCGGCGGTGCCGGCGGTCCCGGTCGCCGCGACGGCCGGGGCCGCCAGGGCGGCCGAGAGCAGCAGGACGGTGGCGCCCACCGCGGTCGTACGTACGCTCATCTCTTCCCCCAACGTGTCGTGTGGTGCGTCGGGGGGAGGGACCGGGAGCCCTGCGCGAAGGTTGCTTGGATGTAGGCCGGTTGAGTGAGTCTCAGCCCTTTTTCAGCACCAGCTCGGTGTTCCGGTCGGTCTCGTTGCCCGCGAACGTCTTGCTGGCGCCGGGGGCGTTGAAGGCCAGCTCGCGGAAGAGGGCGGCCAGCCCGGTCTGGGAGAGGTCGGTGAAGTCGGTGCGGTGCGGGGCCGCCGCCTCGACGAGCGTGGTGAAGACGGAGAGCGTGCCGTCCTTGTTGTCGGCCAGCTCGACGATCCGGGCGAGCTGGGGGTGGTCGATGTGCGAGGCCGTGGAGATCTCCCAGAAGGCGCGGCCGCCGGAGGCCTTGTGCGGGGTGATGATGTTCTTGTGGACGTGGCCGTTCACCCAGGCCACCACGTTGCCGTGCCTGGCCAGGAGGGCCACCACCTCGTCACCGGAGTGCCGGCGCTCGCCGGGGCGGGCCGGGTCGGGCCGGGTGTTGGTCATCGTCTTGCTGGTGTGGTGGCTGAAGACGACGGCGTAGGAGTCCTTGTTGTCCTTCAGGGTCTTGTCCAGCCACTTCAGCTGGGCGGTGCCGAGGGAGCCCTCGAAGTGCCCGCCGGCGTCGTTGGTGTCGAGGCTGATCCCGATCACGTCGCCGGAGACCCGGAAGGAGTAGTACTGGGTGCCGGCGTCGAGGTTGGCGCCGGAGTAGCCGTGGCCGACCGGGCCGGCGCCCTGGTGGGCGGGGTCCAGATGGGCCTTGAGGTAGTCGGCCGGGGTGAAGGGTGCCCGCTTCTCGTCGGCGGTGATCGAGCGCATGGAGCGCGCGTGCGCCTTCAGGAAGTTCCGGTAGCCGGCGCCCGTGGGGTCCTGGGCGTTCTTGTTGGTGTTCTGGAACTTCTTCGCCTCGGTGGCGGAGGCGGTCATCAGCTTCCTGCCGCTGATGGCGGCCTCGGCGAGGTAGGGGTCGCCGTGCGAGCCGTAGACGCCGAGCTGGAGGCTGTCGTGGTTGCCGACGGTGGAGTACCAGGGCAGCTTCAGGCCCGGGCTGCGCACTTCCCGGATCGCGGCGGCCAGGAAGCCCTTCAGGTGCGGGAACCCGACCGTCTTGTCGTGGTCGCGGAGGGCGGAGTCCGGCTGCCAGTACAGGTTCAGGCCGCTGTCCTGGACCCCCTCGTAGTGGTGGGGGTCACCGGAGTTGGGTGCGAAGCGGCCGCCGCTCATCACCTTCATGTACCACTCGAGCTCGCACAGCGCGTTGTTGTCGGTGTTGTCACCGGTGGTCATGACGAAGCGGAGCGGGGTGCCGGTGACGGGTCCGCCGCGGAGCGCGTTGACCCGCTCGACGAGCGAGATGGCGCCCTGCACGGTCAGCGCCTCCTGCGGGCGCCAGGCGTGCGGGTCGGCGGCGCGCACGAACTCCACGCGCAGCGGGTGCTGCACGTCCGTCAGATGCATGTCGGTGAACTGGACGAACGCCGCGAGAGCCGTACGGCGGCTCGCGCGGCCGGACCGGGGCGTGGCCAGCTCGCTGCGCACGACCCGCTTCCAGCCCGGGCCGTCACCGAGGCGGCGGTAGCCGGAACCGCTCCGGGGGGTGGCGAGGGAGGCGAGCGTCGTGCCCTTGGTGTAGGGGACGAGCGAGGACGGCCCGGTCGGCCGCCCGGCGAGGGCGACGGGCTGCTCGGTGACGGTGGCGGCCTCGCTGTCGGTGGGCCGGAGGGCGTAGCCGACGCCCGCGGAGAGCGAGACGGCTCCGGCGGCGGCGAGGACGGTACGGCGGTTTACCCCCAGAGCGGAGGTGGCGACAGAGCGTGTGCGCGACATGGCGCGTCTCCCCGGGTGCGAACGCGTCGGCAGTGGGTCGCGGGCCGTCACAGGCGCGAACGCCCCGCTTGCTCTGGATGTTTGGCATCGGGGATGACCTGCGCGTGAACGCGGCGGCAACGCGCAACGCCGATCACCGTACGTGGATCTCGGGTGCCGGGTGCGGTCATGGAGTGGATCGCCGGTGGCCCGGAGGCGGTCACTCCTCGTTCATCTGCCGGGGTAGGGGAGGCTCCTCCAGGCGCCCGCCGGCCGGGCGTTCGCTCCACAGTCCCAGAGCGACGTCGACCAGCCGCACACGGGTGAGGCCGGGTACGGCGTCCAGGTCCTGCCAGGCGGCGAAGTCGGTGGAACCGCCCACTTCGTGACGGAGTTCACCGCCCACGACCGCTCCCTCGTAGACGAGACGCAGGGCGTGATGGTCCGTCACCGGGGTCAGCCCCCGGCGGCGGAGGAGACGGCGGCGGGAGTCCACGCCTAGGAGACCGGTCACCTCGATGCGGTAGCCGGTCTCCTCGGTGACCTCACGGCGGACGGTGTCGTACGGATCCTCGCCGTGCTCCACGCCTCCCCCCGGCAGCACCCATTCGGGGACCCCGCCGGGCCCCGGTGAGCGGGCGAGCAGGATCCGTCCGTCGCGGACGCACACGGCGTAGGCCGCCACCCTCAAGTTCCGGCGCATGGCCGGACGTTAGCGCGTCCCGTCCGGGCCGGCCGGGGAATGCGCGGGGGCGGACCAGCGCAGGGGCAGGGCGGCCGGGGCCCACCGGGCCTCGGTGACGGTGAAGCGGACGGTCCGCCGGCCGTCGGCGGCGAAGACGGTGCGGGCCTCGCCGGTGAGCTGCAGGGTGGTGCCCGTGTCCCAGTCGAGGAGGAGCAGGCCCGCACGCGGGTCGGTGCGCAGGTTGCCGAGGCTGAGGAACATGGCGTTGCCCGGGTAGTCCGGCCAGGACAGCTCACGCGGCGAGAGCACCCGGACGAATCCGGGGTCGCCGCCGCGATGGCTGACGTCGGCGCCGGCGCGGTGCACGGTGGCGAGGAAGAAGGTGTCGGCCGCCCGCACGAACTCCGCCTCCCCGGGTCCCAGCCGGGCCGCGCGGCGGGGCAGGCCCGGGACACGGCCGGCGACCGTCTCGTAGGCCTCCCTGCGCCGGATGTGCCGGGGGCAGTTGGCGAACACCCGGTCCGCCTCGACCTCGAACCCGCCTTCGGTGGGCCGCAGCCGGCCGTTGAGCCGCATCCGGCGCCGGGTACGCGGGTCGAGGGCGAGGGTGCCGAGGTGGGTACCTGGGGTGCGCAGGGCCACGGAGAGCGGGTCCGCGAGCAAGGGGCCGCCGTCCGGGTGCGTGACGTCGTCCGGCGCCTGCTCCGCCGGATGCCCGGGCGCTCGCTTCCCCGGGCCCTCGCCGCCCGCCTTCGTGGCGACGGACAGCCGGCCCGGGCCCGCGGCGCGGGCGAAGCCCGGGGGGCCCGTGAGCGGTGAGGCCCAGACCAGGCCGCTCCGCGGGTCCGCCGCGCCCACGACGAGCAGGGGCTGCTGCTCCAGGAAGGCCGCCGCGACCGGTTTGACGTCCCGGCCGAGCGAGCGGCCCACGTGGTCGGCGCGCTCACTCACCCCCACCAGCTCCTGCAGGGCGAGCGAGCCCGCGTGATAGGAGCCCATGGCTAGAAGAAACCGCAGGTGGGGGCGGAGTCGTGCGGAGCGGGGGCGCCCTGTGCGCCGTGCGGTACGGAGATCTCCAGACGGGTGCCGTCCGGGTCGTGGAAGAAGATCCCGCCCGAGGGCGAGCCCTCCCGGTGGGCGACCACGCCCTCGTACGCGAACTCCACTCCGGCCGCTCGCAGCGCCGTCTCGTACTCCCGGACCCGGTCCACCGAGTCCGCGGTGAAGGCGAGGTGGTGCAGTCCGGCCCGGCCGCGGTCGTACGGCCCCTGCGCCTGCTGCCAGAGGGTGAGGACCGGCATCTCGCCGCCCTCCCCCAGGAACGCGTAGCGCCGGTCGCCCTCCTTGCCCTCGGCGAGCAGGGCGAAGCCGAGGACGTCCCGGTAGAAGGCGAGGGAGCGGTCGAGGTCGGTGACGTTCAGGCCGGTGTGCGCGGTGCGCAGGGTCATGGCGTGCCCCTTCGAGCGATAGAGCCGTCGCGGTGTGACCACCGTGATGATGTAACCACTGTGATCAAAGTTAGATGGTTAGAACCAGCGAAGTCAACCGGTCACGTAAGCTTGAGTGGTTAGCCGAGAAGGAGTGCTCGATGCCCGCAGCCCGCGACCCCCGCCCGCTCACCGGCGAGCCCCTCGCCCTCGACCTGCTGAACACCCGGTGGAACCAGGAGGGCGTCATTCAGGACCTGCTCTCCGGCACCGAGGGCCTCGCGGTCTGGCTCGCGAGCAACGGGCTGGCCGGGGCCCACCCGGCCGACGCGGACGTGCTGCGCCATCTGCGCCAGGCCCGCGAGGCGCTCGAGGCCGCGGTGGGCGGGTCACCGGCCGAGGCCGCTCCGCTGGTGGACGCCGTACTGGAGCACGGGCGTATCCGGGCCCGGCTGACCGCGGACGGTCCGGCCGAGGAGCCCGAGTTCGCCGACCCCTCGTGGGGCCCCGCCTGGCTCGCCGCCCGCGACTACCTGGCCCTCCTCGGCCGGGCCCCGGAGCGGATCCGCGCCTGCGCGGGCGGCGGCTGCGTCCTGCACTTCTTCGACGTCTCCCGCAACGGCACGCGCCGCTGGTGCTCGATGGCCGCGTGCGGCAACCGGGCCAAGGCGTCCCGTCATTACGCGCGTTCGAAGGAGAACTGAGCAAATACCGGGCTATCAGCGTCCGATCCGCTCAAATCACATCGCGGGTTTTCCCCATACGTTCATCTCGATTCGGTCAACGGTCCCCAAATTCCCGACCCTTCGGTAAGGCTGAGCGCTCTCGTCCGCTCGTTCCTTTACCTGAGGGATGCCGATGACCCACACCTCCGAGCGTGATCCCATACCCGGCCCGAGACGCCTGGCCCGCATAGCCGTGGCCGTGGGCGTGGTGGCCGCCCTCTCCGCGGCGGGGCCGATACCCCTGGCCCTCGCCGCGGACGCGCCGCCCGCCCCGGCCGCCGACCCCGGTGCCGGCGTCAAGTCCGCCCACGACAAGCTGGGTTCGGACGACGCCGCCGCGCTCGCCGACGCCAAGGCCGACGGCGCCAAGAACATCACGCTGATGATCGCGACGGCCCCCGGGCAGACCGAGCGGGTCGCCGCGCAGCTGGACGCGGTGCAGGGCAGCTCCGTGGGACGCAGCTACGACAAGGTCGGCTACGTCCGCGCCACCGTACCGACCGGCAGGGCCGACGCCGCCATCAAGGCCGCGGCGGGGCTCTCCTCGGTGCACGCCATCGACCTCAAGCGGGAGATCCCGCTGGACGACCCGACGCCGAGCGCGGACACCGCCGGCAAGTCCCGTGACGCGACGGGCGGTTACCCGGGGCCGGGCAGGAAGACCCCGGCGGAGAACCCGTACAACCCCTCCTTCGAGACCGGCGCCGTCGACTTCGTCAAGGCGCATCCGAAGGCGGACGGCCGTGGCGTCACCATCGGCGTCCTCGACTCCGGCGTCGACCTCGGCCACCCGGCGCTGCAGAAGACCAGCACCGGCGAGCGCAAGATCGTCGACTGGGTGACCGCGACGGACCCGATCCTCGACAACGACGGCACCTGGCGCCGGATGACCAACCCGGTCAGCGGCCCGTCGTTCAGCTACGGCGGCGCGACCTGGAAGGCCCCCGCGGGCGACTACCAGGTCAGCCTGTTCCGCGAGTCCGCCACGGCCGGCGGCGACGCCAAGGGCGACGCCAACCGCGACGGCGACACCACGGACGCCTGGGGCGTCCTCTACGACCCGGCCGCCGGCACGGTCCGCGTCGACCTGGACAACGACTTCGACTTCACCGACGACACGCCGATGAAGCCGTACAAGGACGGCTACCAGATCGGCTATTTCGGCACCGACGACCCGAAGACCGACGTCGTCGAGCGGCAGCCGTTCGTCGTCCAGATCCGCAAGGACGTGCCCACCGACCCGTACGGCGGCGACTGGGTCGGCAAGAAGGCCGACTTCGTCAACATCGGCGTCATCGAGTCCGAGCACGGCACCCACGTCGCCGGCATCACCTCCGCCAACGGCCTGTTCGGCGGGGAGATGAACGGCGCCGCCCCCGGCGCGAAGATCGTCTCCTCGCGGGCCTGCACCTGGACCGGCGGCTGCACCAACGTCGCGCTCACCGAGGGCATGATCGACCTCGTCGCCAACCGCGGTGTCGACATCGTCAACATGTCGATCGGCGGCCTGCCGGCACTGAACGACGGCAACAACGCGCGCGCCGAGCTGTACACCCGGCTCATCGACACCTACGGCGTCCAGCTGGTCATCTCCGCGGGCAACGAGGGCCCCGGCGCCAACACCATCGGCGACCCCGGCCTCGCGGACAAGGTGATCTCGGTCGGCGCCACCATCTCGAAGGAGACCTGGGCCGCCAACTACGGCTCGGCCGTGGCGAAGAAGTACGCGATGATGCCCTTCTCCTCGCGCGGCCCGCGTGAGGACGGCGGCTTCACGCCGACCCTGAGCGCGCCCGGCGCCGCGATCAACACCACCCAGACCTGGCTGCCCGGCTCCCCGGTCGCCGAGGCGGGCTACCCGCTGCCGGCCGGCTACTCGATGCTCCAGGGCACCTCGATGGCCTCCCCGCAGGCCACCGGCGCCTCCGCGCTGCTGCTGTCGGCCGCGAAGCAGCGGGGCATCGGCCTCACCCCCGCCACCCTGCGCACGGCACTGACCTCGACGGCCGACCACATCAAGGACGTGCAGGCGTACGAGGAGGGCGCGGGCCTGATCAACGTCGTGGACGCCTGGCGGTCCATCGAGGACGACGCCACCGCCCACGACTACAGCGTGAAGGCCCCGGTCGACACCGCGATCGACTACGCCTTGAAGACCCCGGGCTTCGGCACCGGCCTCTACGACCGCGAGGGCGGCCTGAAGGCGGGCCAGAAGAAGACCTACGAGGTGACCGTCACCCGTACGTCCGGCCCGGACAAGGCCGTCCGGCACGAGCTGCACTTCGAGAACAACGCCGGGCACACCTTCCGGATCCTCGGCGACGACGTGGTGAAGCTGCCGCTGAACCAGCCGGTGACCGTCAAGGTGCAGGCCGCCCCGTCCTCGGCGGGCGTCAAGAGCGCGATCCTGGAGGTCGACGACCCGCGGACCGAGGGCATCGACCGGCAGATCCTGTCCACCGTCGTGGTCTCCTCGCCGGTGCACCACACCTTCTCGGCGTCCGGTTCGGTGCAGCGCAACAGCACCCGGTCCTACTTCGTGACGGTGCCCGAGGGCGCGAAGTCGCTGGAGGTCGCGATCGGCGGGCTGACGGACAAGAGCCAGACCCGGTTCATCGCCGTCCACCCGTACGGCACTCCGGTCGACGACACCTCGACGCCGAAGTGCTACAACAACTACCTCGACGGCAACGGCTGCAAGCCCGACGTGCGCGCGTACGCCGACCCGCAGCCCGGCGTCTGGGAGGTCGAGGTCGAGGCGCGCCGCACCTCGCCGCTGCTCGACAACCCGTACAGACTGGACGTCTCCGTCCTCGGCGCGGCCTTCGACCCGGAGACCGTGACCGTCCCCGAGGCCAGGGTCGGCACCCCGGTCAGCGCCTCCTGGAAGGTGACCAACGAGTACGCGGCCCTGGACGGCAAGCTGACCGGCGGCCCGCTCGGCTCGTCCAGGACGACCCGTCCGGCGATCAAGCAGGGCGAGACGCAGACCACCAAGGTGGACGTCCCGGCCGGCGCCGCGTCGCTCGACGTCGCCATCGGAGGCGTCTCGGACGCGGCGGCCGACCTCGACCTGACGGTGTACGACGCGAGCGGCGCGAAGGTCGCGCAGTCCGCCGACGGCGACTCGGAGGAGGCGGTCTCCGTACGGTCGCCGGCCGCCGGCACCTACACCATCGAGGTCGCCGGCTACTCGGTCCCGTCCGGCAGCACCGACTACGACTACCGGGACGTGTTCTTCTCCTCCGCGCTCGGTTCCGTCACGGTGGACGGCTCGGCCCCGGTCAAGCTCGGCACGGGCGACTCGGCGACGGTGACCGGCCAGGTGACGGCCGCCGCCGAGGCACCGGCCGGCCGCGAGTTCTTCGGCCGCGTCCAGCTGCTGAACGCCCGCGGCACGGTCGCGGGCACGGGCAGCGTGAAGATCGAGAAGGTCACACCGTAACGGCCTGACCCGATCGCCCACCCAGGCGGCTGTCCCGAGGAACGCCGGTCCGGGGAGGGGCGGGTGTTCCGGCGGACGCCGGTCCCGGAAGGGGCGGGTGTCCCGGCGGACGCCGGTCCCGGAAGGGGCGGGTGTCCCGGCGGACGCCGGTCCCGGGAGGGGCGGGTGTCCCGGCGGACGCCGGTCCCGGAAGGGGCGGGTGTCCCGGCGGACGCCGGTCCCGGAAGGGGCGGGTGTTCCGGCGGACGCCGGTCCCGGGAGGGGCGGGTGTTCCGGCGGACGCCCGCCCCTTCGCCGTGTCCGGGCTCAGGACGGCCCGCCGGAGGGGCACGGCGTGTGCCCGGACGCCGGCAGCGCCTCGGTGATCCGGGCGCGCTCCGCGGCCACGCGGGCATCGCCGACGATCCAGCGCGTCGCGTTCGGCCGGCCCTCATCGACCTGGACGAGCACGTGCTGTCCCTCGCGCGGTGCCGGCTCGGCTCCTCCGGCGAGCAGGAAGCCGACCTCGGCCGGTCCGTGCGCGGGCTTGTAGGAGCGGATGACGCTCAGCGTGATCCGGCTCCAGGAGGCGGGGCCGTGCGGTGACGAGGAGCCGTGCGGTTCCGCGCCGGGGTCCACGCCGACGACGGTGCCCTCCACCACCAGCCGGGAGCAGGCAAGGTCGCGTACCGGGTCCGGGGGCCGCCCGCCGTCACCGGACGCCTCGGCGGGCGCGTCGGCGGCACTCTTCGCACCGCTGTCGGCTTTCCCGCCCGACGCCGCGTCGCCCGGGGAGTGCGTCACCAGCCAGCCGAACCCGAGGGCCACACAGCAGGCGGCGGCCCCGGCGAACGAGCGGAGCGCGACACGCACCACCCGGTGGCGACCGGAGGGGCGGCCCGGACGCCGGGGCCGGGACGCACCGGCGGGCCGCGCGAGGCTCCGGGCGCGAGCAGCCCCGGCACGCGGCGAGCCCTGCGCCCCGACCCCACCTCCCGGCGTCTCCGTCTCTCCGCCCGCCACGCCGGCGTCCCGCGCCGGCGCCTCCCGAGCCACCCCGCCGTCCCGCGCCGGGGCCTGCTGAGCGGCCCCGGATGCACGCGCGTCCGTCGCGGCCCCCGGTGCCCCTGTGTCCGTCACCGCCCCGCGCACCTGCGCATCCCGCGCCGGCGCCGGGGCCCGCATGCCCCGCGCCGTCCCAGGTGCCGGCGTCTCCCCCGCGGCCCCCGGCGCCCCTGTACCCGCCGCCCCCCGAGTCTGGGGCTCGCCCGTCAGGGCCTCGGCCAGCCAGGTCAGCTGGTTCTTCAGCGTCGTCACGTCGGCCTCGGCCGCCCGGTGCTCGGCGCGGCGGAGGGGGTCCCGGTGGGCGTCCGGCGGCAGGGGTTCCCCGGTGATCGCGGCCATCAGGGCGTCCATGCCGTCGTAGGCCACGCCGTCCGTCTCGTGCTCGGCGGTCACGTCACACCACCTCGTCCTCGTGCAGCCGTTCGCGCAGCGCGCGCACCGCCGTGTGCAGCCTGCTCTTGACCGTGCCCTCGGGGACGTCCAGCTCCGCCGCGATGTCCCGCACCGGCAGGTCGGCGAAGAAGCGCAGGACGAGTACCTGCCGCTGGGGCGCCGGCAGTTCGTCCAGACCCCTGGCGACGGCGAGCGAGAGCAGGCTGGTCTCCTCGCCGGAGGGGTGCGCGGGCTCGCGCAGCGCGGCCAGCCGCTCCCCCAGCCGTTCCCGGCGCCGCTTGGCCCGGTGCCAGTCCATGGCCAGGTTGGAGGCGACCACCGCCGCCCACGCCGACACGTCACGCGGTGCCTCGCGGCCGCTCGCCGTCCGCTCCAGCAGTCGCAGCCGGACCTGCTGCACCCCGTCCGGCAGGTCCGACTGCGGCACCCCACCGAGCGCGAGCACCGCCCGCACCCGGCGTTCCTGGGCCGCGTCCAGTGGATCGTCACCGGCCGTGTCCGTACCGGTGGCGTACGCCCCCCGCTCACGGCGCGCTCTTCCGCGCAGCACGAGCCACCCCCTCCCGCTTCTGCCCCTACGACGCCGGAGCCGGCCTGAACGTTCGGGGCCGGACGGAATTTTCCCGGGGGGCGACCGAGGCGTACGTCACACCGCCGTGTGGCCGGAACCCGGACGGGCAGGGACGGGACAGCACAGCTTTCGGCGCGCACCCTCCACGGAGCGAATTTCTCCAGCTCAGCGAGGTGACCGACGGAGGTACGGAACCGGCCGCCGGGTGATCGTGTCCCATTCTTCGGGCACGACCCGCAAAGAATTGGACACGCGGACCGGGGTCGGCCGCATGATGGAAAAGCCCCGGTCATGCGAGACACGGATAGAGGGAGTCACTGTGAGGGTCGGAATCGTCGGAGCCACCGGTCAGGTCGGCACGGTCATGCGCAGGATCCTCGTGGAGCGGAACTTCCCGGTCACACAGCTGCGCCTGTTCGCCTCGGCCCGCTCGGCCGGGACCGTGCTGGACGGCGTGACGGTGGAGGACGCGACGACCGCCGACTACACCGGCCTCGACATCGTGCTCTTCTCCGCCGGCGGCTCGACCTCCAAGGCGCTGGCCGAGAAGGTCGCCTCCCAGGGCGCCGTCGTCATCGACAACTCCTCCGCCTGGCGCAAGGACCCCGAGGTCCCGCTGGTCGTCTCCGAGGTGAACCCGCACGCCATCGCCGACCGTCCGAAGGGCATCATCGCCAACCCGAACTGCACCACCATGGCCGCGATGCCGGTGCTCAGGCCGCTGCACGAGGAGGCCGGCCTGGAGTCGCTGGTCGTCGCCACCTACCAGGCGGTGTCCGGTTCCGGGCTCGCGGGCGTGGCCGAGCTGCACGGCCAGGTGCAGAAGGTGGCCGCCGAGGCGGACAAGCTCACCCACGACGGCGAGGCGGTCGACTTCCCCGAGCCGCAGGTCTACAAGCGCACCATCGCCTTCAACGTGCTGCCCCTCGCGGGCAACATCGTCGACGACGGTCTGAACGAGACCGACGAGGAGCAGAAGCTGCGCAACGAGTCCCGCAAGATCCTGGAGATCCCCGAGCTGAAGGTCTCCGGCACCTGCGTGCGCGTCCCCGTCTTCTCGGGCCACTCCCTCCAGGTCAACGCCCGGTTCGCCCGCCCCATCTCCCCCGAGCGCGCCACCGAGGTGCTCGCGAAGGCCCCCGGTGTCGCCCTCTCCGAGATCCCGACCCCGCTGCAGGCGGCCGGTCAGGACCCGTCGTACGTCGGCCGCATCCGCCGCGACGAGACGGTGGACAACGGCCTGGCGCTGTTCATCTCCAACGACAACCTCCGCAAGGGTGCCGCGCTGAACGCGGTGCAGATCGCGGAGCTGGTGGCGGCGGAGCTGTCCGGCAAGTAACGAGCCAGTGCGACAGGGGCGGCCACGACCACGTGGCCGCCCCTGTCCCCGTGCAGTCCGGCGAACGCGCCGGCCGGGCACGGCCGGGCGGTCGGCCCCCGCCGTACGCGCCACCGCCGTACGCGCCACCGCCGGGGGCGCCACCGCCGCTGGCAGGACAGGGCAGGGCATCATCGGCAGCCCGCCGGGACGCGGAACGGGCCCGCGCCGAGGGCACGAGGAGAGGGCGCCCGGCGGATCGCCGGGCGCCCTCTCCTGATCGTGCCGGAGGCTACTGGGCGGCCGCGTCCGCCGCCTGGGCCTTCAGGGCGCGCTCGACGCCCGCGCGGGACTCCGAGACGAGGCGGCGCAGGGCCGCGTTCGGCTCGGCGGAGGCCAGCCAGGCGTCCGTCTTGGCCAGGGTCTCCTCGCCGACCTGGACCGACGGGTACAGGCCGATCGCGATCTGCTGGGCGATCTCGTGCGAACGGGAGTCCCAGACGCCCTTGAGGACCTCGAAGTACCGGTCCGTGTAGGGCGCCAGCAGCTCGCGCTGGTCGGTCTGCACGAAGCCGCCGATCACGGCCTCCTGCACGGCGTTGGGCAGCTTGTCGGACTCGACGACCGAGGTCCACGCCTCCGCCTTGGCCTCCTCCGTGGGACGGGCCGCGCGGGCGGTGGCCGCGTGCCGCTCACCGGCCGCCGTCCTGTCCCGCTCGTACTCGCCCGCGATCTCGGCCTCGTCGTACCGGCCGACCGCCGCGAGCCGCTGCACGAACGCCCAGCGCAGCTCGGTGTCGACGGCCAGGCCCTCGATGCTCTGCGTGCCGTCCAGCAGCCCCTCCAGCAGGTCCAGCTGCTCGGGGGTGCGCGCGGTCGCCGCGAACGCCCGCGCCCAGGCCAGCTGGTGGTCGCTGCCCGCCTCCGCGGCACGCAGGTGGGCCAGGGTGGCGTCGGTCCAGCGGGTCAGCAGCGGCTCGTGGGCGGCCGGGGCGGCGTACAGGTCGATCGCCAGCTTGACCTGGCGGTGCAGGGACTGCACGACGCCGATGTCCGACTCCTTGCCGATGCCGGACAGGACGAGCGCGAGGTAGTCGCGGGCGGCCAGCTCGGCGTCCCGCGTCATGTCCCACGCGGACGCCCAGCACAGGGCGCGCGGCAGGGACGCCTCGAAGTCGCCGAGGTGCTCGGTGACGGTCTTCAGCGACTCCTCGTCCAGCCGGACCTTGGCGTAGGAGAGGTCGTCGTCGTTGAGCAGGACGACCGCCGGACGGCGCTTGCCGGTCAGCTGCGGTACTGCGGTCAGCGCGCCGTCGACGTCCAGCTCGATCCGGTCGGTGCGCACCAGCTTGCCGGAGCCGGCGTCCAGGTCGTACAGGCCGATCGCGATGCGGTGCGGGCGCAGGGTCGGCTCGCCCTTGGCGCCGGCCGGCAGGGCCGGGGCCTCCTGGCGGACGGCGAAGGAGGTGACGACCCCGTCGGCGTCGGTGGCGATCTCCGGGCGCAGGACGTTGATGCCGGCCGTCTGCAGCCACTTCGTCGACCAGGTCTTCAGGTCGCGGCCGGAGGTCTCCTCCAGCGCGCCCAGCAGGTCCGACAGGCGGGTGTTGCCGAACGCGTGCCGCTTGAAATAGGCCTGCACGCCCGTGAAGAACTCGTCCTCGCCGACATAGGCGACGAGCTGCTTGAGCACGCTCGCACCCTTGGCGTACGTGATGCCGTCGAAGTTGACGAGCACGTCGTCCAGGTCGCGGATGTCCGCCATGATCGGGTGGGTGGACGGCAGCTGGTCCTGACGGTAGGCCCAGGTCTTCATCGAGTTGGCGAACGTGGTCCACGAGTGCGGCCACTTCGAGCCGGGCGCGGCGGCCTGGCAGGCGATGGAGGTGTAGGTGGCGAACGACTCGTTCAGCCAGAGGTCGTTCCACCACTCCATGGTGACCAGGTCGCCGAACCACATGTGGGCCAGCTCGTGCAGGATCGTCTCCGCACGCACCTCGTACGCCGCGTCGGTCACCTTGGACCGGAAGACGTACTGGTCGCGGATGGTCACCGCGCCCGCGTTCTCCATCGCGCCCGCGTTGAACTCGGGCACGAACAGCTGGTCGTACTTCTCGAAGGGGTAGGCGTAGTCGAACTTCTCCTGGAACCAGTCGAAGCCCTGCCGGGTGACCTCGAAGATCGCGTCCGAGTCCAGGAACTCGGCGAGCGAGGGCCGGCAGTAGATGCCGAGCGGGACGGACTGGCCGTCCTTCTCGTACACGCTGTGCACCGAGTGGTACGGGCCGACGATGAGCGCCGTGATGTACGACGAGATGCGCGGCGTCGGCTCGAAGGCCCAGACGTTGTCCTTGGGCTCGGGCGTGGCCGAGTTGGAAATGACGGTCCAGCCCTCGGGCGCCTTCACGGTGAAGCGGAAGGTGGCCTTCAGGTCCGGCTGCTCGAAGGACGCGAAGACGCGGCGGGCGTCCGGAACCTCGAACTGGGTGTAGAGGTAGGCCTGTTCGTCGACCGGGTCGACGAAGCGGTGCAGGCCCTCACCGGTGTTGGTGTACGCGCAGTCGGCGACGACCCGCAGGACGTTGCGCCCCTGCAGCAGCCCGGGCAGGGCGATCCGGGAGTCCTCGAAGACCTCGTCGGCGGCCAGCTCGTCGCCGTTGAGCACCACCTCGTGGACGGCCGGGGCCACCAGGTCGATGAACGACTCCGCGCCGCCCCGCGCGACGTCGAAGCGCACCGTGGTCACAGACCGGTAGGTACCGCCCTCCTGCGCGCCGGAGAGGTCGAGATCGATCTCGTACGAGTCAACGGTGAGCAGCTCCGCCCGCTGCTGTGCCTCTTCGCGGGTCAGGTTTGTGCCAGGCACGCGGTCATCTCCTCGTTATGTGTCGGTTGCGCCATCCTTCCATGGGACCGGTGGGGAACGCGATGTCCGGTTCCCGCCGGTGAGCGCGGCGGCGGGACGCGACGCTGGGCACATGACGACGTACACCGCACGACCCATCACGGCGGAGGTCCTCGAGGAGCTGCGCGACGCCGACGACGCGGGCCGTCCGCCGCTTCCGTTCGCCGACGCGGAGGGCGGGGCGCCGCTGCGCTGCTGTCTGCGCCGCAGCACCCCCGGCGAGTGGATCGCCCTGGTCTCGTACGCACCGCTGCGCCGCTGGGCGGCCGGGACGGGGGCCGAACCCGGTGCCTACGACGAGCAGGGGCCGGTCTTCGTCCACGCCGCCGAGTGCCCCGGCCCGGACGGCGCCGCGCTGCCCTTCACCGGCGCCCACCGCACGGTGCGCCGCTACTCCGCCGACGGCCACATCCTCGGCGGCCGCCTGGTCGAGGACGAGGCCGGTTTCGAGCCCGCCTTCGCGGAGGCCTTCGCCGACCCGGAGGTGGCGCTGCTGCACGTGCGGGCGGTGGAGTACGGCTGCTTCCTCTACGAGGTCAGGCGGACCCCGGACACGTCCGCCGCCTGATCACCGCGCCGGTCACGTGCCCCCGTCGGGGCGCCCGGCGGCGGCCGTGTCGCCCAGCACCCGGAGCACCCGGGCCACGGCCCGGCCGGTCTCCGCGCCCTTGCGGACCGCCGCCACCACATGGCGTACCGGACGCTCCGCGCCCAGCTCGCGCAGGACGACACCCTCGCGGCGGCCGGCCGCCATCCTGGGTACGAGGGCGACGCCCATGCCCGCCTCCACCATGGCGAGGATCGCGGTCCATCCGGCGGCCGAGTGACCCTGGTGGGGGCTGAAGCCGGCCGCCTCGCAGGCCCGGCGGGTGATGTCCGACCAGGGCCCGCTGCCGCCGAAGATCCAGGGCTCCTCGGCGAGATCGGTCAGGGCCAGGGTGCCGGCGCCGGCGAGGGGGTGGCCGGGGGGCAGGGCCACGTCGAGGGGGTCGGTGAGCAGGGGCAGGCGCGTGAACCGCGGGTCCGCCGCGCTCGGCGCCTCGGCCGCCAGGGAGAGGGCGAGATCCACCTCGCCGCCGGCCAGCAGCTCGTACGCCTCGGCGGCCTCCGCCTCCCGGACCCGGACGGTCACCTGCGGATGCGACGCGCGCAGGGCCCGCACGGCCGGTACGACCAGGGCGGGCACCGCCGTGGAGAAGGCACCGACCCGTACCTCCCCGGCCTCCCCCCGGGCGTACGCCGCGAGCGCCGCGTCCGCCCGCTCCAGCTGCTCGAACACCGCTTCGGCGTGCGCCAGCACCAGCCGGGACGCGTCGGTGAGCCGCACCCGGCGCCCCTGGGCCTCCAGCAGGGGAACGCCCAGCTGCCGCGCGAGGTTGGTGAGTTGCTGGGAGACCGCGGACGGGGTCATGTGCAGGGCCTCGGCGGTCGCGGTCACGGTCCCCCGCTCGCGCAGGGTGCGCAGGATCCGCAGTTTCCTCAGGTCCCACTCGGCCATGCGCGGCACGCTACACGCCGCCGCGCGACCGGCCGCCGCCGGCGCGTCTCCCACGTCACGAGGCCGGGCCGCCGCGTGGTCGGCGCCTGGAACCCGCGCCGAGGACGACCCCGCCCAGGATCAGCGCCATGCACGCGAGCCGGGGCCATCCGGTGCGTTCGCCGAGCACCGCCCAGGACAGCAGGGCCACGCACACCGGCTGCAGGTAGTAGACGATGCCCGCACGGGTGGCGCCGATCAGGGCGATGGCCCTGTTCCAGGCGAAGAAGGCGAGCGCGGAGGAGGCCACGCCGACGTAGAGCAGGGGCAGCACGGTCGAGGGGGCCGGGGTGAAGCCTCCCTGGATGGCGAGGCTGCCGGCCTGCACGGGCAGCAGCAGGACGGTGCCCACCACGAAAGTGGTGAACAGGAAGGCGGTGCCGCCGAGTTCGGCGGGCCGGCGGCGCAGCAGCGCGCTGTAGCCGGCGAAGCAGCAGGCGGCCGCGATCATCCACGGACCACCGGCGGGGAAGCCGGTGTCGCCGCCGGCCAGCAGCGCCACTCCGGCGCAGGCGACGAGCAGCCCGGTGGTGCGCCGCGCGCCGAGCCGTACGCCGCCCAGCCGCTCGAACACCGCCATGAGCACCGGCGACGCGGCCATGATCATGCCCATGGTGGCGGCCGGGGTGGTCAGCCCGGCCTGGTTGACGAGCGTGTTGTAGGCCGCCACGCCGAGCAGCGAGACCAGGAGGACGTACCGGCCGTGCCGGCGCAGTGGCGCCCGCTGCCGCCAGGCCTGCCGGGCGCCGAAGGGGGCGACGGCGATCAGGGCGATCACCCAGCGCCAGAAGGCGTGCTGGACGGGCGGGACGCTGTCGTGCAGTGCGCGGGAGGTGACGAAACTGCCGGACCAGACGACGGTGGCGAGGGCGGCACAGGCGACGCCGAGGAGGGGGGCCGTGGCCGTACGGGCCGGGCGGGAGGGGCGGGGGTTAGAGGCGGTGGTCCGGTGCAGGACGGCGGCCACGGGCGTCCTTTCGCTGGGTGGTGGGCGGGTCTTGTCCTCACCGTCCCAGCGCCGGACCGGTCAGGTCCATCGAATGTTTTCGACCATTCCTTCCAGCAGTTCTGAATGGTTGCAGGGAGGATCCACGGCTCGCCCGCAAGCCGTTCGCGGGGGAGTAACTTCCTTGCCGCCGACCGGTCCGGCACCGATACTCACCGCATGCAGCAGCGCAAGGACGCCGTCGACGCGGAGATCGACCAGTGGGCGCAGGTGCGGTCCGACCTCGACACCAGGGCGATGGAGATCTTCGGCCGCGTCTTCCGGCTCACCCGCGCCATGGGCGACCGGATGGAGAAGGCGTACGAGCCCTACGGCATCTCCCGCGGCGAGTTCGACGTGCTCGCCACCCTGCGCCGGGCCGGCGAGCCGCACGCCCTCTCGCCCCGCCGGCTGTCGGCCGCCCTCATGCTCACCACCGGCGGTATGACCGGCCGCCTCGACAAGCTGGAGCGGGCCGGGCTGCTGCATCGCTCCCCCGATCCGCACGACCGGCGCGGTCTGCAGGTCACGCTCACCGAGGAGGGGCTGCGGCTGATCGACGAGGCCGTCGGCGCCGGACTGGCCGAACAGGAGGCCGCCCTGACCTCCCTGACCGCCGAGCAGGCCGGACAACTCGCGGAGTTGTTGCGGGAGTTGCTGTACGCCACCGAGGAGTAACCGGGAAGCAGCCGCCCCGGCCGCTCCGGACGGCCGCCGCACGGATCAGCCGGCGGCCGCTCGGGGCTCCCCGCACGGCCGCCGCACGGCTCAGCCGGGGGACCCGACGTGGCGGGTGACGGCAGCCGCGACCTCCGCCGGGGCGGCCGCGTCGGCGGCCCAGGCCGCATAGCCGTCGGGGCGCACCAGCACGGACGTGCGACGGTCGCCCGCCCAGCGGGTCACGGCCAGCCGGTCCGCGCGGCCCGGCCCCGGCTCGAACGGCTCCGGCGTGATCAGCACGAACCGGCTGCCCCGCAGTGCCTCGTGGAGGCGGCCGCCACCCGCCAGGGCGACGTCCGGGACCCGCGCTCCGGTGAGGCGGTGGGCGCCCCGGGGCGCGGGGTAGCGGTAGCCGATACCGGTGATCTCGCCGACGACCTTGCGCCGCGCCGGACCGACCGTGTCCAGGAAGGCGGTGAGGGCGGCGCGCGCCGCCAGCGTCCAGGGGCGTCTGGCCATGGCGAGGCGGACGATCCCGCCGCTGCTGCGCAGCACCGCCTTGCCGACGGGGTGGCGCTCGTCCTGGTAACCGTCCAGCAGTCGCGGGTCCGCGTGGCCGCCGGCCACGGCCGCCAGCTTCCAGCTGAGGTTCGCCGCGTCCTGCAGCCCGGTGTTCATGCCCTGGCCGCCGGCCGGCGTGTGCACGTGCGCCGCGTCACCGGCGAGGAAGACCCGGCCCACCCGGTAGGCCGGCGCCTGCCGCTCGTCGCTGTGGAAGCGGGACATCCAGCGGGCGTCGTGCATGCCGAAGTCGCGGCCGAGCGCGAGCCGGGTGATCTCCTTGACCTCCGCCAGATCCAGCGGCTCGTGGTCGGGCACGTTGCGGCCGCGGTGCCAGCCGATCACCCGGTGGTAGCCGTCACCGAACGGCGCGAGGAAGGCGAAGGCGTCGCCTACGGCGTTGACCGTGAGCAGGGTCGGGGGCTGCTCGGCGAGCCGGACGTCGGCGAGGACGACGGACCGGATGACCGACCTGCCCGGGAAGGGCAGACCGATCGCCTCCCGCACGGCGCTGCGCATGCCGTCGGCGCCGACCACGTACGCGGCCCGGAAGGTCTCCGCGCGCCCGCCGGGCCCGCGGGCCTGCAGGGTCACGCCGTCCGCGTCCTGGTCGAGGCCGGTCACCTCCGTCCGGTACCGGAAGTCGGCACCCGCCTCGATCGCGCGCCGCTCCAGCGCCTTCTCGACCTCGTACTGCGGCAGGACGAGGAGGTGGCGGAAACGGGAGGGGAGGTCGGTGAGGTCGATGGTGAGGCGACCGAAGAGACGAAGGCGGTCCAGGGGCTGCCCCACGGCCTCGAGACCGTCGGCGAGACCGCGGACGTCGAGCTGCTCCAGGGTGCGGGCGTGCAGGACGAATGCGCGGGAGAGGTTGCTGATGTCGTGGGGGCGCTTCTCGAGGACGGTGACCGGGATGCGGGCGGTGGCCAGGTCGCCGGCCAAGAGGAGGCCGGTGGGACCGGACCCGACGACGACGATCCCGGGGGTTCCTGCGGTGCCGTTCATGGTGGCCTCCTGGGTGCCAACGGGTGGTGATCGACGTTGTGGCGGTCGTCGCCTGACGGCCCACACGCGAGGGCCGATACGTGATGGCCCTGGTGGGAGGCCGAGACGTGATGGCCGACACCTGTCGGCCAACGCTTGTTGGCCTACGCCGGCTGGCTGACGATCACCGACCTACGCCTGTTGGCCAACGTTTGTTCGCCTGCGTCGGCCGGCCGGCGATCATTGGCCTACGCCTGTTGGCCAACAAGCGTTGGTCAACGTCTGTTGGCAAGCGTAGGCCGATACGGAAGCTCAGTCAACACTTGTTGGCCTACGCGTGTTGGCCTAAGCTCGTCGGCATGACCGGCAGTACCGAAACGCCCCAGCCCCCGCATACGGCCGCACCGCCGCCCGCGGCCGGGAAGCCCTCTCGGGCCACGCCCCAGGCCCGCCGCTCCGACGCGACGCGGGGCGCCATCCTCGCCGCCGCCCGCGAGCGCTTCGCCTCCGACGGCTACGAGCGGGCCACGATCCGGGCCATCGCCAAGGACGCGCGCATCGACCCGTCGATGGTGATGCGGTACTTCGGCAGCAAGGAGGGCCTGTTCGCGGCGGCCGTCACGCTGGAGCTGCGGCTGCCCGACCTGACGCGGGTGCCGCCGGACGAGGTCGGGCGGGCGATGGTGGGCCACTTCCTGGGCCTGTGGGAGGAGAACGAGGAGCTGACCGCCGTCCTCCGGGTCGGCGTCACCAACCAGGCCGGGGCCGAGCGGATGCAGGACGTCTTCCGGGACCAGTTGCTGCCGGTGGCACGGCAGGTGTGCCCCGACCCCGAGCAGGTCCCGGCGCGGGCCGCGCTGTGCGCCGCGCAGCTGCTCGGGCTGGCCCTCACCCGCTACGTGCTGCGGCTGCCACCGGCCCGGGCGCTGACCCGCGAGGAGCTGGTGGCGTGGCTGGGGCCGACCGTGCAGCGGTATCTGACCGCGCCGAACCCCTGACGCGGCCGGCCCGCACGGCTCGGAGAAACACCGAGGGCGCCGGTCTCCCCCGGGTACGGCGTGTGCGCGTACCGACGGGGGGACCGGCGCCCTCGGCGACGGAATCTACGGTGCGGTCAGGCCTTGGCGTCGGCGCCGGACCTGACGTTGATGTTGGACGTGGTGTCGTCCTTCTTCCGGTGGGACCGGTCCAGCACCATGACGAGGCCGGCGATGACCACGAACAGGGCGATCGGGAGGAACACGTAGAGACCCAGCGTCTGGATGACGCTCAGGCCAGAGCCGGGGTCGTCGCCGTCGTCGCGGGCCACCGCGAGCGCGGGGGACGACATGAGCAGCATCATCAGCGTCGTACCGGCGGCCAGGGCGCCGGCGCGCAGGGCGTTCTTCTTGTCCACGCTCTCAAGTTAGCGAACCGCCGCGCGGGGTGCGCGCCCGGGGTCCGCGTACGCGATGCGGGGTGCGGACACGGGTGGGCCGGCGGGCCGAGGTGTGGGCGCGGACGTCGTCCTCCTCAAGTCGGTCGGCGTGCCCCGTCCCTCGAGCCTCCGACGGAGCCGGTTCCTCAGGCCTCCGGTGGGGCCGGTGGGTCCGGAGGGTTCAGTGGGTCCGGCAGGTCCGGTGGGGCGGGGTGCCGGAGGACTTCCAGCAGGGCCCGCAGGCGTCCCGAGGCCGCCAGTTCCTCCAGCGGCACCGGCCTGCCCTCGCGGTCGGCGATCGGCAGCCGCCAGTTCGGATACTGGTCCCACGTGCCCGGCAGGTTCTGCGGGCGGCGGTCGCCCACCCCGTCCGGCAGCCAGACGCCGAGCAGGCGGGCCGGGGTGCGGAGCAGGAAACGGTGGACGGCGCGGATCTCCTCCTCCTCGTCGGAGCCGGGCGGTCCGGCCGCCGGACTGTCCAGCAGACCGAGGCTGCCCAGCAGCGCGAGCCATTCCGCCGCGTCGGCGGTGGCCTCGGCGCGCTCCTCGGACGCCAAGCGGGTGAGCAGGCCGAGACGGTCGCGCAGCTCGACGTGGTCGCCGGTGAGCCGGGCGGCGGTGGGCGGCAGATCGTGGGTGGTGGCGGTGGCCAGGCAGTCTGCGCGCCAGCGCTCGGGCGGCAGCGGGTGGCCGTCGCCCTCCCAGTCCCGTTCGAACCAGAGCACGGAGGTGCCGAGCACCCCGCGCCGCTGCAGTCTCTCGCGCACGCCGGGCTCGACGGTGCCGAGGTCCTCGCCGATGACGACCGCGCCGGCCCGGGTGGCCTCCAGGGCGAGGAGGGCGAGCATGGCGTCGGCGTCGTAGCGGACGTAGGTGCCCTCGGTGGGCGGGCTGCCCTGGGGCACCCACCAGAGCCGGAACAGGCCCATGACGTGGTCGATGCGCAGGGCGCCGGCGTAGCGGAAGAGGGCGCGCAGCAGGTCGCGGTAGGGGGCGTGGCCGCACGCGGCGAGCCGGTCGGGACGCCAGGGCGGCAGCCCCCAGTCCTGGCCGCGGGCGTTGAAGGCGTCCGGTGGGGCGCCGACCGAGGTGCCTGCGGCGAACACGTCCTGCTGTGCCCAGGCGTCGGCGCCCACCGGGTGCACGCCGACGGCGAGGTCGTGCACGATTCCGACGGGCATCCCGGCCTCGCGGGCGGCGCGCTGGGCGGCGCGGAGCTGGCCGTCGGTCAGCCAGGCGAGGCGGGCGTGGAAGTCGACGCGGTCGGCGAGTTCGGCGCGGGCGCGGGCGGTTTCGGCGGAGCGCGGGTCACGCAGCCCGTCCGGCCAGCGGTGCCAGTCGGAACCGTGGATCTCGGCGAGGGCGTACCAGGTGGCGTGGTCGTCGAGCGCCTGGCCGTGGGAGGCGCGGAAGTCGTCGTAAGCGGCCTGCCTGCCGGGTCCGAGGGGGACCGCGAGGACGAGTTCCAGTGCCTCTCGCTTCAGCTCCCACACGGCGTCGCGGTCGATGAGGGCGCCCTTGTCGAGGACGGTGGCCCGCAGCCGCTCGGCCCGCTCCAGCAGGCTGTTCAGTCGCTCGCGGTCCGCGACGTAACCGAACTCGCCGATCTCCTCGATCCGCAGGTGCACGGGGTCGGGGAAACGACGGGAGGAGGGCCGGTACGGCGACGGGTCGGTGGGGGCGCCGGGTACGGCCGCGTGCAACGGGTTGACCTGGATGAACCCGGCGCCGGCGGTGCGCCCGGCCCAGCCGGCCAGCTCGGCGAGGTCCCCGAGGTCGCCCATGCCCCAGGAGCGGCGGGAGAGCAGCGAGTACAGCTGGACGAGGAGGCCGTAGGAGCGTCCTGGCGGGGCGGGCAGCCGGTCGGGGGCGACGACGAGGTGGGCGTGGCCGGTGCGGCCGTCGGGCGCGAGCGCGGTCAGCCGGTGCACGCCGAGGGGAAGCCCGGCGGTCCCGTCCCGCTCCTCGCCCTCCTCGGTCTCGACGCGCAGCCGGGTGCCGACGGGCAGTGCGGCGAGGGCGGCGGGGGGCTCGGTGCCGGCCCACTGGACCAGTGTCGGCGGCAGCAGGCGCTCGCGCAGTTCGCGTTCCCGCTCGGTGAGCGCGGCGTGGACGGCGTCCGGGGTGCCCGCGTCGACGCCGAGGGCGGCCAGGGCGGCGACCACGGCGGAGGCGGGGACCGCGACGGTACGGTCCGGTGCGGGGCTGTAGGAGCCGGCGACCCCATGCAGTTCGGCGAGCCGGGACAACTCGGGGCCCGCCGTCCGGGGCGGCTCCGTGTCGTCGTACGCCGCGGCCATCTACACCCCCGCGGTGAAGAAGTCGGGGATCGGGTCTGACTCGCTGGTCAGCGGGGCGGTCTCGGCGAGCGGGGGCTCACTGGTCAGGGGTTCGGCGTCCGGCAGCGGCGGTTCGCTGGTCAGCGGCGCCTGCGTGCACGCGCTCTCGGAGCTGAAGACGCACAGGGGCGCCTCGTCGGTGTCGGCGGACTGGTCCGCCACGGGTTTCCACTGGGCGGGGACAGGAAGTCGAGCCGGTGCGGCCACGGGGGCCTCCTTGTGGGTGTGATCGGTGGGGGGCGGGGAGGGGGCGGGGAATGGGGGGCGGTCGGTGAGGGGTCGGTCGGTGACGGCCGGGGGGTGGAGGTCGGCCGGTGGGGGGCGGTCGCTGGGGATCGGTGCCGTGTCGGACGGGGTGCGGTTCTCGGTCGGGTTACGGCAGGCCTACCCCGTGAGGGCGTCGGCACTCACGGCCGTTGCCGGAGCACCTGATGGAGTGGCCGTGGCCCGGAGCCGGCCCGATGATCGGCAGAAGGGTTGTGAGACCGCTCCGCCCCATGGGGGGCCGGCGGGAGAAGGCCAGGCCACCGGCCGGCACTGAAACCGGGACCACCGGCCGGCACTGAAGCCAGGCCCACCGGCCGGCACTGAAGCCAGGACCACCGGCCGGCACTGAAGCCAGGACCACCGGCCGGCACTGAAGCCGGGGCCACGGGGCGGCGCTGGAGCCGGGGCCACCGTCGGACAGGAGGCAACCGGCGCCGCGCGCAGCCCTGGCCGGCCCCGCCGGCCCCGACCGCCCGGTCCTGCCCTGCGTCGGCCCGTCCCGTCCCCACACGCAACGGGGCCCGGACCGGCTACGCGGAGATGCCGTCGATCCGGGCCATGGCGTCGTCCGCGCCGTACGGCTGCAAGTAGGGCAGCCAGCGCGGGTCCCTGTGGCCGGTGCCGATGATGCGCCAGGCCAGGCCGGTGGGCGGAGCCGGTTTGTGGCGCAGCCGCCAGCCCAGCTCGACGAGATGCCGGTCGGCCTTGACGTGGTTGCAGCGGCGGCAGGACGCCACCACGTTGTCCCAGCGGTGTTGGCCCCCGCGGCTGCGCGGGATGACGTGGTCGACGCTGGTTGCGACGCCACCGCAGTACATGCACCGGCCCCCGTCGCGCGCGAAGAGCGCCCGCCGGGTGAGTGGGACGGGCCCCCGGTAGGGAACCCGCACGAATCGCTTGAGCCGGACCACGCTGGGTGCGGAGACTGTGACGGTCGCGCTGTGCATATAGGCGCCGGATTCCTCGAGGGAGACGGCCTTGTTCTCCAGGACGAGGACGAGCGCGCGGCGGAGCGGTACGACGCCGAGCGGCTCGTACGACGCGTTGAGGACCAGGACATGCGGCACGGGTGCCTCCTTGGGCGTCGGCGGCGCGTGGCTCGCGCCGGGACGATCTGCAGTCAGTCTCCCCTCATGCCTGGTGACCGCGCCACCATGTCCCGGTAACGGGCTGGGAGTGTTTTCGACCACACCGGATACATCCCCCGGACGAGTGCCTGCTCAAGCCGGGGTGAGCCCCGTCTCTCCTGTGGCACGCCTCCCCGGATCCGTGGGGGGCACGCGCGATGCCCCGTTAGTGTGGTGGTCCTGTCCGTCCGGTGACCTTTTCGTGACCTTGACCGCCCACCGGTGCGGACCGCGCAGCACCTTGGAGGTACCTGCCGTGTCGTCCTTGCCCGCCGCCCTGTCGGCCGCCGGTGCATCGCCGTCCCCGTCACCGTCCCCCTCCGGGTCGACGCCCCCGGCCGTGCCGACGCTCCAGGACGCCCAGGAGAGCGCGACGAACGCGGCGAGCTGGGTCGAGCAGAACTGGTCGACGTGGCTGGCCATGGGCCTGCAGATCCTGCTGGTCGTGGTCGTGGCGATCGCGCTGAGGGCGGTGGTGCGGCGGGCGATCACGAAGCTGATCGACCGGATGGGCCGCACCACGCCGGCCATGGAGGGCAGCGCGCTGGGCGGGCTGCTGGTCAACGCCGAGCGGCGCCGGCAGCGCTCGGCCGCGATCGGGTCGGTGCTGCGTTCGGTGGCGAGCTTCCTGATCCTCGGTACGGCCGCGCTGATGGTGCTGGGCACCTTCAAGATCAACCTGGCGCCGTTGCTGGCCTCGGCCGGTGTGGCCGGCGTGGCGATCGGTTTCGGTGCCCGGAACCTGGTCACGGACTTCCTCTCGGGCGTGTTCATGATCCTGGAGGACCAGTACGGCGTCGGGGACGTGATCGACGCCGGTGTCGCCTCCGGCGAGGTGATCGAGGTCGGTCTGCGGGTGACCAAGCTGCGCGGCGACAGCGGCGAGATCTGGTACGTCCGCAACGGCGAGGTCAAGCGGATCGGGAACCTCTCGCAGGGCTGGGCGACGGCCGGGGTCGACGTGACCGTGAAGGCGAGCGAGGACCCGGACAAGGTCAAGGCCACGCTGGACGAGGTCGCCGAGAAGCTGAGCAAGGAAGAGCCCTGGAACGAGCTGCTGTGGGGCCCGGTCGAGGTGCTCGGCCTGGACTCGGTGCTGATCGACTCCATGGTGGTCCGCGTCTCCGCCAAGACGATGCCGGGCAAGTCGGTGACGGTCGAGCGGGAGCTGCGCTGGCGGATCAAGCGGGCGTTCGACGCGGCGAGCATCCGCATCGTGGGCGGCGCGACGGCCGTGGAGGACATGGCGGACGCCCCGGACCCGACGGCGGCGGTCGCGGCGCCGGCGGTGTACGCCAACGCGGACTCCCCGCAGACGGCGGCGACGGCACCGATAGTCACCCAGCGCCCGGCACCGCCGGCGAAGTAGGGGAACGGTCCAGCCGCAGCACGGGCACGGTCCGGCACACGCGTCCCAGTGGACGGACGGGGCGTTCCGGCGCCGGGAGCGCACGGGGTGCCCCGTCGTTCCGCGGGGGCGCCCGGCTCGTCGGCCGGTGACGCTGCACCGCGGCTCGCTCCGGCCGGTCGGCGACGACCGGGCCCGGACACCCCGCCCGCCTGCGGGAGGACCTGCCCCGTACGGACAGGCAGCCTCGCCCCCGCGCCACCCGCGCCCCGACCCGCACCCCCGCGCCCCCGGCGCCCCGACCCCCACCCCCGCACCACCGGCGCCCCGCGCGGCCCCGCGCCCCCGGCGCCCCGCGCGGCCCCGCTCCGCCGGCGCCCCGACCCGCACCCCCGCGCCACGGGCCCCCGCCCCGCACCCCCTGCCCCCGGCGCCCCGCGCGGCCCCGCTCCGCCGGACCCGCACCACCGGCGCCCCGCGCGGCCCCGCATCTTCGCGCCCTCGAGGTAACGACTCCGTTGCCTCGGGGGCGTTGTCTATTGACGCCCCCTTCGTCCTGGGCTTACGTTCCTCCCACCCCAATAGGAAAGTTTCCTAACAATGATCTCCGCGGACCGATGATCGAGACTGGACTCCGCGCTCGGATCACTGAGAACCTGGGCGGCTGGAAAGGCAGGTGTCGACCCCATGGCAGGAACCGCCGGTACGCCGGGCACCCCGCGCGTCCTGCGCGCCATGAACGACCGTGCCGCCCTGGACCTCCTGCTGGAGCACGGGCCGCTGTCGCGCACCCGGATCGGCAAGCTCACCGGCCTGTCCAAGCCGACCGCCTCGCAGCTGCTGGCCCGCCTGGAGGCGGCCGGGCTGGTCCGGGCGACCGGCACCAGCGAGGGCCGGCCGGGTCCCAACGCCCAGCTGTACGCGGTCGATCCCGGTGCCGCGTACGCCGCCGGACTCGACGTCACACCGGACCGCATCCGCGCCGCGGTCGCCGACATCACCGGCCGCACGGTCGGCGAGCACGAGCTGCCCACCCCCGGCCGGCGCCCGGCGCAACCCGTCGTACGCCAGGTCACCGACGCCCTAGACGGCGCGGTGAAGGCCGCCGGGCTCGCCCGGTCCGACGTGCACCGGCTGGTCATCGGCACCCCCGGCGCTTTCGACCCGGGCACCGGGCGCCTGCGCTACGCCTCCCACCTGCCCGGCTGGCACTCCCCCGCGCTGCTCGACGAACTCGCGGCGGCGCTGCCGATGCCGGTGGAGTACGAGAACGACGTCAACCTCGTCGCCATAGCCGAACAGCGGCTCGGCGCGGCCCGCGGTCATACGGACTTCGTGCTGCTGTGGAACCAGGAGGGACTCGGCGCCGCACTGGTCCTCGGCGGCCGGCTGCACCGCGGCTGGACCGGCGGCGCCGGCGAGGTCGGCTTCCTGCCGGTACCGGGCACGCCCTTGGTGCGCCAGGTGACCAGGGCCAACAGCGGTGGCTATCAGGAGCTGGCCGGCTCCCAGGCGGTACCCCGGCTGGCCCGCGAACTCGGTATCGCGGACGTGCCGTCGGGGCCGTACACCGAGGCCGCGGCGGAGCTGGTGGCCCGCGCCGCCGACCACGCGAGCGGCCCGCACCGGGAGCTGCTCCAGACCTACGCGACCCGGCTGGCCACCGGTCTGGCCTCGCTCGTCTCCGTCCTCGACCCCGAACTCGTCATTCTCAGCGGCTCCGCCCTGACGGCCGGCGGCGAGGTGCTGCGCGCCCTCGTCCAGGCCGAACTGGAGGAGTTGGCGGCGGCCCGGCCCCGGCTGGTCGTCGGGGACGTCCGTGAACACCCCGTACTGCGCGGCGCGTTGGAGTCCGCGCTCGCCACCACGCGCGACGAGGTCTTCGACACCTCGCGCTGAGCCCTACCGAACCGGCCGGACCCCGGCCCTCCGGAGCACCGCCCCAGCACCGTCTCCGCGCCACCCGGCAGCACCCGAGCAGTACCCAGGTAGCACCTCCCCCTCTCACCCATTCCGCCCCCGGGAGACCTCGCCATGCCCGAAGTCGCATCCTCAGTCGTCCGAAAGACGGCTTTTGCCCTGACCGCGTCGCTGGCCCTGCTCACCACCGCCTGTACCGGCCAGTCCGGCTCGGGTGCCACGGACGACGTGTCGAAGGACACGACGATCAACTTCTGGCACGCCTGGAGCGCGCCGAACGAGGTGAAGGCGGTCAGGTCGCTGGTCGCCGGCTTCGAGAAGGCGCACCCGAACATCCACGTGAACATCGTCGGCAACATGACCGACGACAAGATCAACCAGGCACTGCGCTCCGGCGGCGGCAAGGCGCCGGACGTGATCTCCTCCTTCACCACCAACAACGTGGGCAAGTTCTGCTCCTCGGGCGCGCTGGTGGATCTGAACCCCTTCTTCGAGAAGTCGGGCATCGATCCGGAGACGACCTTCCCGAAGCCGATGAACGAATACACCCAGTTCGACGGGAACCGCTGCACGGCTCCCCTGCTCGGTGACGCGTACGGGCTCTACTACAACAAGACGGCGTTCGAGAAGGCGGGCATCGCGAATCCGCCCAGGACCTGGTCCGAGTTCGAGGCCGACGCCAGGAAGCTGACCATCACCCAGGGCAACGGCTACCGCCAGCTCGGCTTCATGCCGAACTACCACGGCTGGGAGTCCACCACCGAGCACTATTTCGGGCAGTTCTCACCGTCCTATTTCGACAAGGACGGCAAGTCGAACATCGCCGCCGACCCGGCCTTCGAAAAGGGCTTCACCCTGCAGAAGAAGCTCGTGGACGAACTGGGCGGTTTCCAGAGGCTGGAGAGGTTCAGGGCGACACTCGGCGACGAGTGGGGCCCCCGGCACCCCTTCCACACCGGTCAGGTGGCCATGCAGCTCGACGGCGAGTGGCGGCTCGGGATGGCCGAGGAGGCCAAGCCGAAGTTCGAGATCGGCGTCGCCCCGCTGCCGGTGCCGGACGACCGGGCCGCGCAGTACGGCAAGGGCTACATCACCGGCACCATCACCGGCATAGCCGCCACCAGCCACAAGCAGAACGCCGCCTGGGAACTGGTGAAGTACATGACGACGGACACCGACGCGGTGGTCGGTTTCGCCAACGCCATCCACAACGTGCCCTCCACGCTCGCGGCGCTGAAGTCCCCGAAGCTCACGTACGACCCGCGTTTCAAGACGTTCCTGGACATCGCCGGCAACCCGGATTCCACCACCTCACCCGCGTCGGTCAACGGCGGCGTGTACCTGGTGACGATCCAGCAGTTCGGCTATGACTACGAGAGCGGCAAGGTCACCGATCTGAAGGCCGGCCTGAAGAAGACGGCCGCGCAGATCGACACGGATATCGCGCAGGCGAAGTAGCCGATGAGTACGGTCACTCTGGCATCCAAGCGCCGCCGGTCGGCGCTGCGGACCCTCGCCTTCATGTCGCCCTGGCTGATCGGTTTCGCGGTCTTCTTCGCGTACCCGCTGTTCTCGACGGTCTACTTCTCGTTCATGCACTACGACGGTTTCCGGCCGCCGACGTGGAGCGGCGGGAGGAACTGGGCCTACGTCTTCGAGCACTATCCGCTGTTCTGGCCCGCCCTGCGCAACACCCTGTGGCTGGTGCTGATCATGGTGACGCTGCGCGTGGTCTTCGGACTGGGCGTCGGCCTGCTCATCACCAGGATCAAGACGGGTACGGGCGTCTTCCGCACCCTGTTCTACCTGCCGTACCTGGCCCCGCCGGTCGCGGCGACCATGGCCTTCGCGTTCCTGCTCAACCCCGGCACGGGACCGGTCGACTCGCTCCTGGAGAAGGTGGGGATCCCGGCTCCGGGCTGGTTCAACGACCCCACCTGGTCCAAGCCGGCCCTGACCCTGCTGGCGCTGTGGGGCGTCGGCGACCTGATGGTCATCTTCATGGCCGCGCTGCTCGACGTGCCGGCGGAGCAGTACGAGGCGGCCTCCCTGGACGGCGCCTCGGCCTGGCAGCGCTTCCGCTACGTCACCCTTCCGAACATCTCCCCGATCGTGATGTTCGCCGTCGTGACCGGCGTGATCCAGACCATGCAGTACTACACCCAGCCACTGATCGCGGGGAAGGTCGCCTCGGGCGTGATCCAGGGGGCCGGCACCCAGTTCGAGCCCGGCTACCCGGACAAGTCGACGCTCACCCTCCCCCAGCTCGTCTACAACCTCGGCTTCCAGCGCTTCGACTACGGCTCGGCGTGCGTCGTCGCCCTCGTGCTCTTCGCCCTGTCGATGGCGTTCACCGCACTGCTGATGCGGCGCCGCGGCGGTCTCATGCAGGCAGGTGACTGACCATGACCCACGTACTGGACCAGCCGGTGAAGCAGACGCCCCCGGTGTCGTACGGCGCCGAACGCACGGCCCGGCGCCGCGCCCTGCTGGAGTGGATCGCGGTCCACGCCCTGGGGGTCGCCGCGGCCCTGTTCTTCGTGCTGCCCTTCGTGTTCGTGTTCCTGACCTCGCTGATGAGCGACAGCCAGGCCCTCAGCCGCGACCTGGTCCCGCACACCTGGGAGTGGGGCAACTACCGCAAGGTGTTCGACACCCCCGGCTTCCTGACCTGGTGGAAGAACACGCTGTTCTACGCCGGCCTCGGCACGGTCCTGACGGTGGTGTCCTCGACACCGGTGGCCTACGCGCTCGCCAAGTTCCGCTTCCGGGGCCGCAATCTGTCACTCATGCTGGTGATCTCGATGATGATGCTGCCTCCACAGGTGATCATCATCCCGATGTACCTGTTCTGGGCGAAGCAGCTGGACCTCTCCGGCACCCTGTGGCCGCTGATCGTCCCGATGGCGTTCGGGGACGCGTTCTCGATCTTCCTGCTGCGCCAGTTCCTGCTGACGATCCCGAACGAGTACCTGGACGCGGCGCGCGTCGACGGCTGCGGAGAGCTGCGCACCCTGCTGAAGGTCGTCCTGCCCATGGCCAGGCCGGGCATCGCCGCCGTGGCCCTCTTCCAGTTCTTCTACGCCTGGAACGACTACTTCGGCCCCCAGATCTACGCGTCCGAGAATCCCGGCGCCTGGACCCTGAGCTACGGCCTGGAGTCGTTCAAGGGCGCCCACCACACCGACTGGAACCTCACCATGGCCGCGACGGTGCTGGTCATGGCCCCCGTGATCCTCGTGTTCTTCTTCGCCCAGAAGGCGTTCGTCGAGGGCGTCACGCTCACCGGAGTGAAGGGTTAACCACGTATGAAACTCACCGTGGTCGGCGGCGGCTCGACCTACACCCCCGAACTCGTCGACGGCTTCGCACGCCTCAGGGACACCCTGCCCGTCGAGGAACTCGTCCTCGTTGATCCGGCCGCGGACCGCCTGGAGCTGGTGGGCGGCCTGGCCCGCCGCATCTTCGCCAAGCAGGGCCACGACGGCCGGATCGTCACCACCGGCGACCTGGACGCCGGTGTCGAGGGCGCCGACGCGGTCCTGATCCAGCTGCGCGTCGGCGGGCAGGCGGCCCGGCAGGAGGACGAGACCTGGCCGCTGGAATGCGGCTGCATCGGCCAGGAGACGACCGGTGCGGGCGGCCTCGCCAAGGCGCTGCGCACGGTCCCGGTGGTCCTGGACATCGCCGAGCGCGTCCGCCGCACCAACCCGCGGGCCTGGATCATCGACTTCACCAACCCGGTCGGCATCGTCACCCGCGCTCTGCTCCAGGCCGGCCACCGGGCGATCGGCCTGTGCAACGTGGCGATCGGCTTCCAGCGCAAGTTCGCCGGGCTGCTGGGCGTGGCCCCGGCGGACGTCCACCTCACCCACGCCGGCCTCAACCACCTCACCTGGGAGACCGGGGTCCGGCTGGGCGGCCCGGAGGGCGAGAACGTCCTGCCCAAGCTGCTCGCCGAGCACGGTGACGCGATCGCCGACGACCTGCGCCTGCCCCGGCCGCTGCTCGACCGCCTGGGTGTCGTCCCCTCCTACTACCTGCGCTACTTCTACGCCCACGACGAGGTCGTACGCGGCCTGCGCGGCAAGCCGTCCCGGGCGGCGGAGGTGGCGGCCATGGAACGCGAACTGCTGGCGATGTACGGCGATCCCGCCCTGGACGAGAAACCGGCGCTGCTCGCCAAGCGGGGCGGCGCCTACTACTCGGAGGCGGCCGTGGACCTCGCCGCGGCCCTGCTGGGCGGCGGCGGCAGCCCGTACCAGGTGGTGAACGCGCTCAACAAGGGCACGCTGCCCTTCCTCCCCGACGACGCGGTGATCGAGGTCCAGGCGGCGGTCGGCCCGAGCGGCCCCGCGCCGCTGCCGGTGCCCGACCTGGACCCCCTCTTCGCGGGCCTCGTCGCGAACGTGACCGCGTACGAGGACCTGGCCCTGGAGGCGGCGCTGCGCGGCGGCCGCGACCGGGTCTTCCGCGCCCTGCTCGCCCACCCCCTGATCGGCCAGTACGAGTACGCCGAGACCCTCACCGACCAGCTGATCGCACACAACCGGGAGCACCTGGCGTGGGCCTGACCGCACCTGAGACCGCGCGCCGCACCGCCCCGGGGCCGAGGGGTGCCGCCGCCCCCGGGGGTGCGAGCGTCCTCGCCATCGACGCGGGCAACAGCAAGACCGACGTGGCCGTGGTCACCGCCGCCGGGGAGGTCCTGGCCACGGCCCGCGGCGGCGGCTTCCGGCCGCCCGCGGTGGGCCTGACGGCGGCACTGGACGCGCTGGCCGAACCGGTCGCGCGGGCCTTCGCCGAGGCCGGTGTGCCCTCGGTCGCCCATGTGTCGGCCTGTCTGGCCAACGCCGACCTGCCGGTCGAGGAGGAGCAGTTGGCGACCGCCCTGCGGGGGCGCGCGTGGGGGCGGTCGGTGGAGGTCCGCAACGACACCTTCGCGATCCTGCGGGCGGGCGTGGCCGAGCCGCGCGGCGTCGCGGTGGTCTGCGGGGCGGGCATCAACTGCGTCGGGATGCGCCCCGACGGCCGCACCGCCCGCTTCCCGGCCATCGGCCGTATCTCCGGGGACTGGGGCGGCGGCTGGGGCCTGGCCGAGGAGGCCCTCTGGCACGCCGCGCGCGCCGAGGACGGCCGGGGTGAACCGACGGCCCTGGCCCGCACCCTGCCCGCGCACTTCGGCCTGCCGACCATGTACGCCCTCATCGAGGCCCTGCACCTGGAGCACGTCGAGCACGACCGCCGCCACGAGCTGGCCCCGGTGCTCTTCGCGACGGCCGCGGACGGGGACCCCGTGGCCCGCTCCCTGGTCACCCGGCTCGCGCAGGAGGTCACGGTGATGGCCACGGTGGCCCTGACCCGCCTGGACCTGCTGGCGGAGGAGACACCGGTGCTGCTGGGCGGCAGCGTCCTGACCGCGGGCCATCCCCAGCTGGACGACGCCATCCGCGACCTGCTGTCCGCCCGCGCCCCCGAGGCCCGCCCGCGTGTGGTCACGGCCAGCCCGGTCCTGGGCGCGGCCCTGCTGGGGCTGGACCGCCTGGGGGCGGGGGCGGAGGCGGGCGAAAGGGCCCGCGGGTACTGGGAGTCGGGAAAGGTGTGAGGCCGGAAGGGCGAGCCCCGCAGCGGAACCGATCCGGCGCCTCCCGCGTGTTCATCAACAGGGGGTGGTGTGCCCGGCGCGCGCGCTCCCCCGAGCACGCTGCGATCCGATCAAGATCCAGTGAAGGCCGGTGCGCGGGCCGGTCCGGGCGGTGATACTGGGCGGCGAACGGATGACCATGGGGGAGGTCGAGTGACACACCCGCCGAAGAGCAGCGCGGCGCCACCTCTGCCGGAGGCCGCGGCGCCCGGCGCCGCCCCCGGTGTGCCCCCGCAGCGGCCCGGCCGGCCGGCTCCCCCGGTGCCGCCCGCGGCCCCGGACCGCCGTACGGCCTTCGCGGAGGGTGTGGAGCGGGTGCGGGCCGCCGCGACGACCGAGCCCGGCCGGCTGCGGATCATCGGGGCCGTCCTCGCGCTGCTGGTCGTCGCGTTCGGGGCCGTCACCGCCTGGCAGACCAGCGAACGGGCGGCCGCCGCCGACGACGTGCTGCGCCGCAGCCAGCCGCTCAGTTCCGGCGCGGCCGGGATCTACCGTTCGCTGGCGGACGCCAACACGGCGGCGTCCAGCGGCTTCCTCGCGGGCGGCCAGGAGACCGCCGGCACCCGGGACCGGTACGAGAAGGACATCCGCGGTGCCGCCGCCGGGCTGGTGACCGCAGCGTCCAGCGCCGAGCCCGGCTCGGCCGCGGAGGCGGCCATCATCCGGCTGAACCGGCTGCTGCCCGAGTACAAGGGCCTCATCGAGCGGGCCCGGACCTACAACCGGCAGGGCTATCCGGTGGGCGGCGCCTATCTGCGCTACGCCAACGAGAAGATGCAGAAGGACATGCTCCCGGCGGCGGAGGACCTCTACACCAAGGAGAACCAGCGGCTCGACGCCGACTACGCGGACGCCACGCCCTACCCCTGGGCCGCCATCGCGCTCGGCGCCGTCGCGCTCGCCGCGCTCGGCTGGGCCCAGCACCGCTCGTACCGGCGCACCCACCGCGTCCTGAACCACGGCCTGGTCGCCGGAACCGCCGCCACCACGGCCGTACTGCTGTGGCTGGTCGTCGGGCACATGGTCGCCCGGTCGGGCCTGGACGGCTCCTACGACCACAGCATCCGTTCGCTCAGCGTCCTGCACGACGCCCGGATCGCCTCCCTGAAGGCGCGCGGGAACGAGAACCTGAGCCTGGTGGCGCGCGGCGCCGAGACCATCACGGTCGACGGCAAGCCGTACGACGCCTACTACTACGACTTCGACAAGGAGATGGGCGTGCTCGGCAAGCGGCTGACCGAGGCCGGCACGCTCGCCGACGACGGGGCCGGCAGCACGCCGGTCAAGGCGGCCGAGGGCGACATGGCGGTGTGGAAGCAGCGTCACGCCGCGGCGCGCGCGGAGGACGAGAACGGCAACTACCAGCAGGCACTGGACAAGGTGATCGGCGCCAAGGGTGCGACCGGTGAGTGCTTCGACGGCGTCGACGCCAGCCTCGCCCGGGCCATCGACCACGAGCAGAGCGAGTTCCAGCAGGCCGCCGGGGACGGGCGGGACGCCATGACCGGGCTGCCGGTCGGCGCGGCCGTCCTCGCGGTGCTGGGCGCGGCCGGTGCCGTGGCCGGCATCGGGCGCAGGCTTTCGGAGTACCGGTGACAGGGGGCAGGGCGATGTACGGGACACGTGCTCGGGCCTCCCTGCGGGGCTGGGGCGGGGTCGGCGCGATGGCGGTGCTGTGCGCGCTGGCGCTGGCGTTCGCACTGTTGCTGCCGCGCACCCAGGCGCCCCCCGAGGGCGGCTCCGCCGGGCAGCGGGTGGCCACCGGCCGCCAGGCACGCGCCGGCGGCTGCACCGACTCCGAGGCGCAGAAGCAGACCCTCGCCCCGTCCGGCGCGGACGGTCCGACGATCGACGCCATCAAGGCCCGGACGGGCGCCAAGCGCAAGCTGATCGTCGGCGTCGACCAGAACAGCTACCACTGGGGCTACCGGAACCCGAACACCGAGGGCGCGGAGCTGGAGGGCTTCGACATCGACCTGGTGCACCGGATCGCACAGGACATCCTGGGGGACCCGGACGCCGTGCAGTTCAAGGCGATCCCGACCAGCCGGCGCATACCGGCGATCCAGGACGGCCGGGTGGACATGGTCGTGCGGACGATGACGATCACCTGCGACCGGCTGGCCCAGGTGGCCTTCTCCACCCCCTACTTCAAGACCGGTCAGCAGGTGCTCGCGCCCAAGTCGTCAGCCGTGACGGGCTACGACGACTCCCTCGCACACAAGAAGGTGTGCACGGCGGCCGGTTCGACCGCCTCCACCAAGCTGGCCGCCGACCGGAAGGCCGGCGAGCTGCCCGCCTCCACCGACATCGCCGCCACCGTCCCGAACCAGCTGGACTGCCTGGTCCGGCTGCAACTCGGCGAGGTGGACGCGGTGGTGACCGACGGCGCGCTCGCCGCGAGCCAGGCCGCGCAGGACCCCGCCGTCGAACTCAAGGGCGAGGCGTTCACCACCGAGTACTACGGCGTGGCGATGAAGAAGGACGCCACCGATCTGGTACGCCGGGTCAACCGCATCCTGACCGACTACCGCGCGCACGGCTGGCAGGCGTCGTACGACAAGTGGCTGTCGGCGACACTGGGGAGGGACTCGGCGGCCTCCGAGCCGCCCGCGCCCCGGTATCTGCGCGACAGCTGAACCCCGCTTACCCCGACAGGCCGACCAGACAGCAGCGAGAGGTGATCGATGGGCGTCACGGACCCCGCCGGGCCGGTGATGGACCGGGACGAGGTGGACCGTGCGCTGGCGCGGCTCGGCCAGGAGCACGAGGCGATCGAGACCTCGCTGCTGGCCCTGCAGGACCACGCGGGCCGCAGACTCCTCGAGGGCGCCGAGCTGACCGGTGTGACCAGGGAACGCTGGCAGGCCACTGAGGCCCGGATCACCCTGTTGTGGGGGTACTTCGACGCCTACGCGGCCGCGTTGCGCTCCGCCCGCGAGATCCGCGCCAGGCGCCGCTGGTCCAGCCGCGAGGACCTGGTCGAGCTGACCGGGCTGCTGCGCGGTGAGGCCGTCACCGTCGCCGGGAACGGCACGCTCAGCGAGACGTTCTCGCTGACCGCCCTGGTGGACCGGATGAACGAGCTGTACGCGACGAGCCTGGACCTGGTCGTCGCCGCCGACGCCGTCTGGTCGGCGCTGCCCGCGCGCATCGATTTACTCGCCGCCGAGCTCCAGCGCACCCGCAAGCTCGCCCACTCCGTCGGGGTCCGGCCGGGCGAGCATCCGGCCGGTGACGACCTGGAGCGGATCACCCGCACGCTGACCAGGCTGCGCGAGGAGGTCGTCTCCGACCCGCTGGCGTACTGGGTGCCGGCCGAGGGCAGTTCGGCGCCCGGCGGGGGCCGCCCGGACACCGCGGTGTACGACCGTGAGGCGCGCGCCCTGGAGGACGTGCGGCGGGAGATCGACGCCGTGCTCACGGTCCGGCAGGACGCGGAGGCGCGGCTGATCCGGCTGCGGGACCTGCTCTCGCGGGCGGATCGCACCCTCGCCGAGGCCCGCACGGCGCGCGGCGAGGTGCTGGCGAAGATCGCCGCCACCGAGGTGCCGGTCGTCAGCGGGCCGCCGACCGTGCTGCAGGAGCAGCTGGCCACGGCCGCCGAGTACCGCCGGCAGGCGCGGTGGCACCGGCTGTCGCCGCTGCTGGAGTCGCTGGAGCGGAAGGCGGAGGACGAACTGCTGCGCGCCCGCGAGTCGTTGACGGCGGTCACCGCGCCGCTCGCGGTCCGCGCCGAGCTGCGGGGCCGGCTGGACGCCTACCGGGCGAAGGTCGCCCGGCACGGCCTCGCCGAGGATCCGCTGCTGATCGAGCGCTACGACGCGGCCCGGCGGATGCTGTGGAGCGCGCCCTGCGATCTGCGCGTGGCGGAACAGGCCGTGCTGCGCTACCAGCGGTCGGCTGCCGAACAGCTCGGCAGCGCCGGAGCGCCGCAGGACCGTGAGGGGGACCAGTCATGAGCCAGCCGGGGCAGACCTGTCAGCGGCCGGGCTGCGAGGGGACGTACGAGGACGTCGGGGGCGGCGAGCTGTACTGCGACACCTGCGGTCTCGCGCCGGTCGTCGCGGCGGGCGGCATGGTGGGCTCGCCGCCCACCGGAGTCACCAGGGCCTCGGCACAGAGCGGCAGTTCCCGCAGCTCGCGCAGCTCCCGCACGTCCTCCCAGTCGTCGAAGTCGCGCCGCTCGGTGTCCGGGCGGCTCTCCCGGTCCCTGTCGGGAACGTCCACCGGCCGGTCGGTGTCGGTGCGCAGCTCCGGTTCGTCCTCGGGGACGTCGACGCGTGGGCGGCTGGGCGCCGGGCTGGTGAGCGTGCCGCAGGTGCCGCGGCCCGACCCGCGCGCCATGGTGCTGGACAATCCGGAGGTGCCCGAGCGGAAGCGATTCTGCTCCCGCTCGGACTGCGGGGCGCCGGTCGGCCGGGCCCGCGGGGAGCGCCCCGGGCGGACGGAGGGTTTCTGCACCAAGTGCGGACACCCGTACTCCTTCGTGCCCAAGCTGAAGGCCGGGGACATCGTGCACGGCCAGTACGAGGTCGCCGGCTGCCTCGCGCACGGGGGGCTCGGCTGGATCTACCTCGCCGTGGACCGGGCCGTCTCCGACCGGTGGGTGGTGCTCAAGGGCCTGCTGGACACCGGCGACCAGGACGCGATGGCCGCCGCCATCTCCGAGCGGCGCTTCCTGGCGGAGATCGAGCACGCCAACATCGTGCGGATCTACAACTTCGTGGAGCACCTGGACCAGCGCACCGGCTCCCTCGACGGCTACATCGTCATGGAGTACGTCGGCGGCAGGTCGCTCAAGGAGATCGCCAACGGCCGCCGCACGGCCGACGGCAGGCGGGATCCGCTGCCGGTGGAACAGGCCTGCGCCTACGGCATCGAGGCCCTGGAGGCCCTCGGCCACCTGCACAGCCGCAACCTGCTCTACTGCGACTTCAAGGTCGACAACGCCATCCAGACCGAGGACCAGCTCAAGCTCATAGACATGGGCGCGGTGCGCCGCATGGACGACGAGGAGTCGGCGATCTACGGCACGGTGGGCTACCAGGCGCCCGAGGTCGCCGAGGTCGGCCCCTCGGTGGCGAGCGACCTGTACACGGTGGGCCGCACCCTCGCGGTGCTCACCTTCGACTTCCAGGGCTACACGAACGTCTTCGTGGACTCCCTGCCCGACCCCGACACCATCGAGGTCTTCCGCCGCTACGAATCCTTCTACCGGCTCCTCGTGCGCGCCACCGACCCCGACCCGGCCCGCCGGTTCGCCTCCGCGCAGGAGATGTCCGAACAGCTGACCGGGGTGCTGCGCGAGGTCGTCGCACTGCAGAGCGGGCGGGCGAGGCCCGCGCTGTCGACCCTGTTCGGGCCCGAAGTACGCGTCGTCGACAGGGAGTTGTTCCCGCACCTGGACGGCGAGGTGTCCCGGCTGGGCGCCCGGCCGGTCCGGCGGGCCGCGGCCGGTCCCGCCCTGCCCCCGCCGTCCCTCGTCAGACCGGTCGAGACCCCGGCCGCCGCGCAGGCCCTGCCGGTGCCGCTGGTCGACCCGAACGACCCCAACGCCGGTTTCCTGGCGGGCCTCATGGCCTCCGCGCCGGCCGAGCTGATCAGCGCACTGGACGCGGCACCCGCCCGGACCGTGGAGAGCCGGCTGCGGCAGGTCCGCGCCCGGCTGGAGAGCGGCGACCACCGGTCCGCGCTGGCGAGCCTGACCGAGCTGGACGAGGAGCGGCCCGACGACTGGCGGGTGGTCTGGTACCGGGGCGTGGCCGCCCTGGTCACCGGCGACTTCGAGGGCGCCGCCCTCGGCTTCGACGCGATCTACGACGCCTTCCCCGGTGAGGCCGCGCCCAAGCTGGCCCTGGCCCTGTGCGCGGAGGTGCTGGGCCAGCTGGACAACGCCGCCGAGTACTACCGGCTGGTGTGGGCGACCGACCCGAGCTATGTGAGCGCGGCCTTCGGTCTCGCCCGGGTGCAGCTCGCGGCCGGTGACCGGCGCGGCGCGGTGACGACGCTGGAGTCGGTTCCGGAGTCGTCCATCCACTACACGGCCGCCCGGGTCGCCGCCGTCCGGGCGCGGCTCAGACAGCGCACGGCGACCGCCGGTGACGTACCGTTCCTGGACGACCTGACCGCCGCCGCCGGGCAGGTCGAGGCGCTGGACGCGTACGGTCTGGACCCGGTCCGGCGTGGGCGGTTGTCGGCCGAGGTGCTCGGCTGTGCGCTGGACTGGATACTCTCCGGAGGCCAGGGCACCGCCCGGCCGGCCCCCGGTGGGCAGGTGCTGCTGGGCACCGGTCTGGACGAGCGGGGCCTACGCTTCGGACTGGAGCGGGCCTACCGCACGCTGGCCCGGCTGGCGCCCGGCGGCGAGGAGAGGATCGAACTGGTGGAACGGGCCAACCGTTACCGCCCCCGGACGTGGGTGTAGTTGATGTCGCAGATGCCCCAGCAGACCGCACTGCCGAAGTGCCCGAGCTGCGCGGAGCCCGTCGAGCCGGGTGACCTCTTCTGCGGAGCGTGCGGTTACGACCTTTCGGTGGTGCCCGCCTCTTCGCAGGACCATCCGGCCCTCACCACGACCGGCCCGGCCGCCCCCGGGGAGGGCACGGGCTGGCCGGCCGCCGAGCCACCGGGTTCCGGCGGCACCCCGCCCGCGGCGCACCTGCCGACCGACCTGCCGGGCACGGACTCGGGCGGCAGGCCGCTGCAGGCCGGGGAACCGGGGGAACCGGCCGCTCCCGGTGTCCGCTTCGACCGGCCCGACGAGCCCGACGAGTACCCGCTGCAGGCACCGGACCCGCGCGCGGCCGCCGACGCCGCCGCGGCCGCACCGGACGGTCCGGCCGCCGATCCGGCACAGGTCTGTGTGGCCTGCCGGGCGGGCCGGGTGGACGACGACGGGTACTGCGAGAACTGCGGGCACGCGCAGCCCCGCGAACGCGACCACATGGAGGAGGAGTCGGGCCCGGTCGCCGCCGTCAGCGACCGGGGCCTGCGCCATCACCGCAACGAGGACGCCTTCACCGTCGGTCACACCACCCTGCCCGACGGCGGCCCCGTCGCGCTCGCCGTCGTGTGCGACGGCGTCTCCTCGGCGACCCGGCCCGACGAGGCCTCGCTGGCCGCCTCCCGGGCGGCCGGTGACGTCCTGCTGGCCGCCCTGCCGCGCGGCACCCACCCGCAGCAGGCCATGCACGAGGCGATCGTCGCCGCCGCGCAGGCCGTCAACGCGCTCGCCGAGGAACCCGCCACGGCCCGCGAGCACGCCCCGCACCAGAACTCCCCCGCGTGCACGATCGTCGGCGCGGTCGTCACCGCCGGGCTGCTGGTCGTCGGCTGGGTCGGCGACAGCCGCGTCTACTGGGTGCCCGCCGACCGCGCCACGCCCCCGGCCCGGCTGACCGAGGACGACTCCTGGGCCGCGCAGATGGTCGCCGCCGGGCTGATGAGCGAGGCCGAGGCGTACGCCGACGAGCGCGCCCACGCGATCACCGGGTGGCTCGGCGCGGACGCCTACGAACTGGAGCCGCACACCGCGTCGTTCAAACCGGACCGGCCGGGTGTCGTGGTGGTGTGCACCGACGGCCTGTGGAACTACGCCGAGACGGCCGGGGAGATGTCCGAGGTGGTACCCGCGGACGCGGCCGTGCGCCCGCTGCACAGCGCCCGCGTGCTGGTCGGTCACGCCCTGGACGGCGGGGGCCACGACAACGTAACAGTGGCGGTCCTGCCGTTCCCGGCGCCGCCGCAGGGGGCAGTATCGGCCTGAGGCCGTACATAACGCCGGAGCGACGGGAAGCAGTGGCGGGCCGGAGGGGACCGGTCCGCCCACATCCACCGCCTCGCGTCAGCGGGGTGCTTTCTAGGGGGAGTCGAGCAAGCATGGCCAATTTCGTGAAGTCGGACGTGCCGCAGTTCTCGGTGGACGTCTACCAGAACGAGTACCTGCCGGACGGCGGCCGTGAGGTCGACGCCATCGTGACGGTGTCGTCGAGGGGCGGGGGCACCGTCGGCAGCGCCGCCGCACCCGTGCACGCACCGGGACAGCCGGCCTCCGCCGCGGTGGCGGTCATGGTCGACTGCTCGGGGTCCATGGACTACCCGCCGGCCAAGATGCGCAACGCCCGGGACGCCACGGCCGCCGCCGTCGACACCCTGCGCGACGGCACCCTCTTCGCGGTGATCGGCGGCACGCACGTGGCCAAGGAGGTCTACCCGGGCGGCGGACGCCTCGCGGTGGCCGACGCCACCACCCGGGAGCAGGCCAAGCAGGCGCTGCGCCGGCTCACCGCGGGCGGAGGCACGGCCATCGGCACCTGGCTGCGGCTCGCCGACCGGCTGCTGTCCTCGGCGGACGTCACCATCCGGCACGGCATCCTGCTGACCGACGGCCGCAACGAACACGAGTCGCCGGGGGACCTGCGGGCCGCGCTGGACGCGTGTGCCGGCCGGTTCACCTGCGACGCCCGGGGCGTGGGCACCGACTGGGAAGTGAAAGAAGTCACAGGGATCGCCTCCGCGCTGCTCGGCACCGCCGACATCGTCGCCGACCCGGCGGGCCTGGCCGCGGACTTCACACGGATGATGGAGTCGGCGATGGGCAAGGAGGTCGCCGACGTCACCCTCAGAGTGTGGACGCCGGTCGGCAGCACCATCAGATTCGTCAAGCAAGTCGCCCCGGCCGTGGCCGACTTGACCGGCCGGCGCACCGAGGCCGGACCGCGCGCCGGGGACTATCCCACCGGGTCCTGGGGCGACGAGTCCCGCGACTACCACCTGTGCGTGGAGGTTCCGCCGGCCGGGCTCGGCCAGGAGATGCTCGCCGCCCGCGTCTCCCTCGTCGTCCCGCAGCCGGACGGCACGGTGCGCAACCTGGGCGCCCAGGGCCTGGTACGGGCCGTCTGGACCGACGACATGGCGGCCTCCACCTCGATCAATCCCCAAGTCGCGCACTACACGGGGCAGGCCGAACTGGCGCAAGCCATCCAGCAAGGTCTCGATCTTCGTAAAGTGGGCGATTTCGATGGAGCAACGGCCAAACTGGGGCGCGCGGTTCAGCTCGCGAGCGCCTCGGGGAACGCGGATACTGCGAAACTGCTTGCGAAGGTGGTGGACGTGGTCGACGCGGCGACAGGTACTGTGCGGTTGAAGACGAGGGTCGCGGAGGCCGATGAGATGACTCTGGAGACCCGGTCCACGAAGACTGTTCGAGTGAAGAAGTGACGCTGCCACACGGCGGCGCATCCAGCCGGACCCTTAGGAGAAGGGGAAGCACCGACATGCCGACCTGCCCGAACGGACACCAGTCGGGTTCCGACGACTGGTGCGAGGTCTGCGGTCACCGCATGGCCGGTGCCGTGCCTCCGCCGCCCCCGCCACCGCCCGCCGGCGGCTACGGCTTCCCGCCGCCGCAGGGCAACCAGCCCGGCGGCCGCCCGCAGGCGCCGGGTGCGCCCGAGGCGGAGCTGTGCCCGCAGTGCCGTACGCCCAGGGAGGGCGGCGCGCCGTTCTGCGAGGAGTGCCGGTGGAACTTCCTCACCAACACGGCCACCTCCTACACGCCGGCCGCTCCGCGTCCGCGGCAGCCCCGCTTCGAGCCGCCGAGCGCGACGTACGGCAGCGGTGACTCGTACGAGTACCAGGGCTCGCGGCCCTCGCAGGTGAACCGGCCCGCCGAGCCGATCCCGTCCTTCGGCAGCGAGCCGTCCGGGCCGACGCCGTTCGGCGGCGACCGCGGCCCGTCCGGCCCGCCCACCTCACCGGGCCCGGGCCCCTCCGCCTTCGGCGGCGAACGACGCCCCTCGCCCCCGCCACCCCCCGCCTTCGGCACCGCCCCGGGCCAGAACCAGGGCCCCGGCGGCGCCCCCTCCGGCTTCGGCGGCCAGGTCCCCGGCCAGGGCCAGAACCCCGGCTCCGGCGGCCCGTCCGGCTTCGGCGGCGGTCCGGGTCAGGGTCCCGGTCAGGGGCAGGGCCCCGGTTCCGGCGGCCCTTCCGGCTTCGGTCAGGGGCAGGGGCCCGGTCCGGGTCAGGGTCCGGGTGCCGGTGGCCCTTCCGGCTTCGGCGGCGGTCCCGGTCAGGGGCAAGGCCCCGGTTCCGGCGGCCCGTCCGGCTTCGGCGGCGGTCCGGGTCAGGGTCCCGGTCAGGGGCAAGGCCCCGGTTCCGGCGGCCCCTCCGGCTTCGGCGGTGGGCCAGGCCAGGGTCCCGGTCAGGGGCAGGGCCCCGGTTCCGGCGGCCCCTCCGGCTTCGGCGAAGGCCGGGGACCGGGTCAGGGGCCGGGCTCCGGTGGCCCCTCCGGCTTCGGCGGTGGGCCGGGCCAGGGCCCCGGTCAGGGGCCCGGTCAGGGGCCTGGTCAACGGCCCGGTTTCGGTGGTGGGCCGGGGCAGGGGGCCGGTGGGCCTTCGGCGCAGCCGCCGTTCGGCCGGGAGCCGTCGGGTCCCGGGGGCCCGGCTCAGCCCGGCCCGTCCCAGGGTCCCGGTGGAGCCCCGCAGGCGTTCCAGCAGGCCGGACCGTCCGCTCCCCCCGCCTTCCCGCGGGAGACCGGCCGGCCCCCGGCCGGCGGCCCCGGCGGACCCTCCTTCGGTGGCCCGTCCTTCGGTGGCGGTGACGACGACTGGGTGATCTCCCCGCCGTCGTCCACCGGCCCCTCCGGGCCCGGCCAGGGACCGGGGCAGGGCCCCGGCGGTCAGGGCGGCGGGTACGGCTACCCGCAGCCCGGTGCCGGCCAGGCCCCGCACGGCGCCGGCTTCCCGCAGGCCCCGCAGCAGCCGGCCACCTGGACCGCGACCATCGGCCCGGACCGCGACTACTTCATGGCGATGATGCAGCGTTCCGGCCCCGAGGCCGCGGGCCTGAACCTGCCCGCGTACTCGCCCGAGCAGCAGCGCACGCTCACCGGCAACCAGATCACCATCGGCCGCCGCCGGCACTCCACCGGCGACACCCCGGACATCGACCTGGCGGTGCCGCCGGAGGACCCGGGCGTCTCGCACCAGCACGCCGTGCTGGTGCAGCAGCCGGACGGCACCTGGGCGGTCGTCGACCAGAACTCGACCAACGGCACCACCGTCAACGGCTCGGACGAACCGATCCAGCCCTTCGTTCCGGTGCCGCTGCGGGACGGCGACCGGGTGCACGTGGGCGCCTGGACGACGATCACCGTCCACCAGGGCTGAGAACGACAGGACAGCGGGCCGGCCCGGAAAGGGCCGATCAGAGACGGCCGGCCGGAGACGGCCGGCCGGAGAGGGCCGGTCAGGCAGGGCCGATCAGGGGAGGGGCCAGAGGTAGGGCCCCTCCGGGTCGTCCAGCCAGGCCCACGCCCGCTCTCCGGCCACCGTGACGCCGTACCGTGCTCGGGCCGGCTCGCCCTCGCGTTCCCACAGCGCGTAGGCCGCCCGCGGTTCGAGGGTGCCCCGGACCAGGGCGAGCATGAAGCGGAACAGGTCCTGCTCCCGGGCCCGGTCCGGCAGCCCGGCCAGGGACACGTCCTCCGGCTCCGCCCGGCCCTCGCCGCGCAGCGGTACGAAGTAGGCGGGCGTCGACAGGAAGCGGCCCTCGGCGTGCTCCGCGTCCCGCACGGTGAGCGCCAGCAGTCCGGTGGCCAGCGGGGTCAGGACGCGGGCGCCGGGGCGGCACTGGGCGAGCCAGGCGCGCGGCACCCTGGGCAGCGCGCAGGTGGCGATGATCCGGTCGAAGGGGGCGCGTTCGGGCACCCCGCGCGCACCGTCGCCGGTGACGACGACCGGCTGGTACCCGGCCGCGGTCAGGTGCTGCCGGGCCGATTCGGTGATCTCCGGTTCCAGGTCGACGGTGGTGACGAGGTCGTCGTCGCCGAGCCGGTGCGCCAGCAGGGCCGCGTTGTATCCCGTGCCGGCGCCGACCTCCAGGATCCGGTCGCCCTCCCCGACCCGCAGGGCGACCAGCATCTGCGCCATCAAGGAGGGCTGGCTGCTGGAGGAGAGCAGTTCGCCGTCGCGCAGCCGGGTGGCCAGCGGCATGTCCTCGTAGGCGCCGCGCACCCAGCGTTCCCGGGCCTCGGGAGCCGGGCTCTCGCGCCAGCGGCGCTCGTAGCCGCCCCGCCCCGAGACGTAGTAGTACGGCACGAACAGGTGCCGGGGCACCGTCGCGAACGCGTCCCGCCAGACCGGTTCCGCCGCCCAGACCCCGTCGGCGTCGATCTCCCGTACGAGCCCGGCCCGCGCCGCGGCGGCCAGGTCGTCGATCTCGGTGTCGTAGGCGCCCATGGGTCCACAGTAGGGGCGGGCCGCCGTATGCGGGTCCTACGCCTTCGGTCCTCGGTCACCCGGTCTGAGACCATGTACAGGTGAATGAGATTCGGCGCGGCACGCTTCAGGAGCAGACCTTCTACGAGCAGGTCGGCGGGGAGGAGACCTTCCGCCGGCTCGTCCACCGTTTCTACGAGGGAGTGGCCGGGGACCCGATCCTGAAGCCGATGTACCCGGAGGAGGACCTCGGTCCGGCCGAGGAGCGGCTGACGCTGTTCCTCATCCAGTACTGGGGCGGCCCCACCACCTACAGCGACAACCGCGGCCACCCCCGGCTGCGCATGCGGCACGCCCCGTTCACCGTGGACCGGGCGGCGCACGACGCCTGGCTGAAGCACATGCGGGCGGCCGTCGACGAGCTCGGCCTGTCCGAGGAGCACGAGCGGACGCTGTGGAACTACCTGACGTACGCGGCCGCTTCGATGGTGAACACCGCCGACTGACGAACCGCCGACCGCCGACCGGGGTTCCGGCACCGCCGGCCGGGCACCGCGGAATCACCCGGCGGTGAGCACCCGGCGTGGACGAGCCGTCAGCGCACGCTGATCCCGAGGGCCCCGAGCCCGGAACGCCGGACGGCGACGGATCCGTACGGCGTACGCAGCCTGAGCCACGCGCCCGAGGAGAAGAGCCCGGTGTCGGCCGGCTCGGTGCCCGGTCGCAGGAAACCCAGGGTCTGTGCCGCGTGCACGGCCCGCACCGGAAGCCGGGTCCGCCCGATCTCCCGGGACCAGATGTCCCGGCCGATCCGGTCCAGCTCCGCCCGGCCGCGCCGCTCGGGCGCCAGCTCCTCCGTGCGCGAGCGGAACTCGGTGACCGCGGCGGCCACGGTCGCCCGCAGCGCGTCCGGGGCCGGAAGCCCGGGCTCGGGCCGCCAGCCGCCGCGCGGCGGCAGCACACCGGCCCACGGCGGACCGGTGACCGGACCCGGCACGGCGGCGGTGGCCGCCTGCTCGTCCACGGACTCCAGGAACTCACCGGCGGAGACGGTGACGTCCAGGGTGAGGTCGAGCCCGTGCTCGTACGGCTTCGCCAGCCGCACCGCGCGGATGGCCAGCACCTCGAAGGACGGCGGCCGTCCGAAGACGGCGAGTGCCGTGCCGGCCGCCTGCAGGCGCACCGCCGCTCCACGGTCGTAGTGGAGCAGCCTGGACAGGAAGGCGGCGAGGTCCGCCGCCTCCGTCTCGTCGCCGAGGTGCAGCACCGTCATACGGCGCCGGCCTGCCCCTCGGCGTCGTCCCCGTACTTCCCGAGGAACTCCCGCTCCTCCGGTGTGATCCGGCGCGGCCGCTGAGTCTCGAAGTCGAACGGGACGACGACCGTCGAGGCCCGCACGTAGACGTGGTCGTCGTCCTTCACCTCGTAGGAGACGATGAAGGACGCGGCCTTGATCTCCCTGACCCACAGCTCGATGTCCACGGGCGTGGGCCGGTGGACGAGCTGCCGCCTGTAGTCGATCTCATGGCGTGCCACCACGGACCCCTGCTTGGATTCCTTGCCCCGCAGGGACAGGAAATCGATGCGCGCCTCCTCCAGATAGCGGAGGAAGATCGCGTTGTTGACATGGCCGTACGCGTCCATGTCCGACCAGCGCAGTGGACAGCGGTAGAGGTGCCGCAAGATCGATCAGCCCCGGGTCAGCTTCTTGTAGGTGGCGCGGTGCGGACGCGCGGCGTCCGCGCCGAGCCGCTCGACCTTGTTCTTCTCGTACGACTCGAAGTTGCCCTCGAACCAGAACCACCGCGACTCGCCCTCGTAGGCGAGGATGTGCGTGGCGACCCGGTCCAGGAACCACCGGTCGTGGGAGACGACGACGGCGCAGCCGGGGAAGTCCAGCAGCGCGTTCTCCAGCGACGACAGGGTCTCGACGTCCAGGTCGTTGGTGGGCTCGTCGAGGAGCAGCAGGTTGCCGCCCTGCTTCAGGGTCAGCGCCAGGTTGAGGCGGTTGCGCTCACCGCCGGAGAGGACGCCGGTCGGCTTCTGCTGGTCCGGGCCCTTGAAGCCGAAGGCGGACACGTACGCCCGGCTCGGCATCTCGACCTGGCCGACGTTGATGTAGTCGAGCCCGTCGGACACGACCTCCCACAGCGTCTTCTTGGGGTCGAGGTTGGCGCGGGTCTGGTCGACGTAGGAGATCTTGACGGTCTCGCCGACCTTGATGTCGCCGGAGTCCGGCGTCTCCAGGCCCTGGATCATCTTGAACAGCGTGGTCTTGCCGGCGCCGTTCGGGCCGATCACGCCGACGATGCCGTTGCGCGGCAGCGTGAAGCTGAGGCCGTCGACCAGGACCTTCTCGCCGAAGGCCTTGTTCAGCTTGTCGACCTCGACGACGACGCTGCCCAGGCGCGGGCCCGGCGGGATCTGGATCTCCTCGAAGTCCAGCTTCCGCATCTTGTCGGCCTCGGCGGCCATCTCCTCGTACCGCGCGAGGCGGGCCTTGGACTTGGCCTGGCGCCCCTTGGCGTTGGAGCGGACCCACTCCAGCTCTTCCTTGAGCCGCTTCTGCCGCTTGGCGTCCTTCTGGCCCTCGACCTTCAGACGGCTGGCCTTGCTCTCCAGGTACTTGGAGTAGTTGCCCTCGTAGCCGTGCAGGCGGCCGCGGTCGACCTCGCAGATCCAGCCGGCGACGTTGTCCAGGAAGTACCGGTCGTGGGTGACGGCGACGACGGTGCCCGGGTACTTGGCCAGGTGCTGCTCCAGCCAGTTCACCGACTCGGCGTCGAGGTGGTTGGTGGGCTCGTCGAGGAGCAGCAGGTCGGGCTGCTCCAGCAGCAGCTTGCAGAGCGCGACGCGGCGCTTCTCGCCACCGGAGAGGTTGACGACGGGCCAGTCGCCGGGCGGGCAGCCCAGCGCGTCCATGGCCTGCTCCAGCTGGGCGTCGAGGTCCCAGGCGTTGGCGTGGTCCAGCTCCTCCTGCAGCTTGCCCATCTCGTCGAGCAGCGCGTCGGAGTAGTCGGTCGCCATCAGCTCGGCGATCTCGTTGAACCGGTCGAGCTTGCCCTTGACCTCGGCGACACCCTCCTGGACGTTCTCCAGGACGGTCTTCTCCTCGTTCAGCGGGGGCTCCTGGAGCAGGATGCCGACGCTGTAACCGGGCGAGAGGAAGGCGTCACCGTTGGACGGCTGCTCCAAGCCCGCCATGATCTTCAGCACGGTCGACTTACCGGCGCCGTTCGGACCGACGACGCCGATCTTCGCCCCCGGCAGGAAGCTCAGGGTGACGTCGTCGAGGATCACCTTGTCGCCGTGCGCTTTGCGCGCCTTGCGCATGGTGTAAATGAACTCAGCCAAGAGAAACCGTCCGGCAGCTTGAAATCTGGCAGTGGGCAGATACACCCCATCTTGCCTGACCGCCAGCCTTGGGTGTTAACCCGTTTGGTCCGGGGGCTCTGACCTGGGGCTTCGCCGCTGCGGACTCCGTCTCACCTGTCACTGCCGGTCGCCATCGGCCGCCCTCGGGCACCCTCGCACGGCCCAGAGACGGCCCAGGAACGATCACTCGTCCTCCGTCTGCCACTCATCGAGCCGGACCCTTACCTGATGGTTGCGTGCGTCGAGCCAGTGGACGACGCCCGTGACGGTGGCCCCGAGGGCCGGCAGCTCCATCCCGAGCGGCACGGCTGTGATCTCAGCCAGCCCATGGCATCGGGCACACCTTCTCTCCACAGGAAGATCCCGAACGGCCGACGGCTCACGACCTTTCCGGCGAGAGCAGGTTTCCCCCGACGAGACGGGGACAGCCCACCCTCGGATCCGATCATCGTCCTCTGTATGACGATCACTCTCACGAACGCGCGCGGGGAGCGTTGCCCGCGGTGTGCGCGCCCGCTGGGTGAGCGCCTGGGCTTCGCCCTCATCCCTGCACTCACACAGGAGGGCGTCCGCGTCGTCGTCAGGCGTCCGTCTGTTCGCGGTTGCGGAGCAGCACCAGGACCGCGCCGCCGATGACGACCAGGCCGATCGCCACGCCCGCGATCAGCGGGGTGATCGCGGAGCCACCGGTCTCGGCCAGGTCGGTGGTGTCCGCGGCGGCGACGCCGCCCACCGTGGCCGGGCTGGGCTGGGTGTGGATCCGGGTGGTCTCGGTCGCGATCGCACCCTGCGTCTTGCAGTCGAGGACACCGGTGAAGCGGTGGCTGAAGCCGTTCGGGCCGGTGATCGTGAAGTCGTACGCCTGGTCCTCCTGGAGCGGAACGGTCACCGTGCGGGAGGCGCCCGCGGCAATCACCTGCTCGGTGCCCAGCAACTCGAAGGTGAACGGCTCGTCGCCCTTGTTCGCCGCGACGACGTCCACTCCGCCCTTGACGCAGTTCTTCCGCGCCGACACCGCCGGTATGGCGCCCTCGGCCGCCCAGGTGGCCGTCGCAGTGGCGGAGACCGTCGACTCGCTGGAACCGGCGAGGATCTGGGTCTGGCTACGGCTGTCGGAGACGAAGGCACGGCCCACGGGCACCGTGGTCGAACCCTGCAGCGTCAGCTGGGCGGTGCCCGCCGCCGCGGTCTCGGGGACGTCGAAGTACAGGCGGCTGCCGTCCTTGGCGGAGGTGAGCACCTTGCCTGTCCTGTCGGTGATCCGCACCCCGCCGCCGGCCGCGTCCGCCGGCGGAGCCACCGTGACGGCCCCCGCGTTGGTGTGCACGGTCACCGGCCCGAGCAGGTCTCCCGACCGGCCGGAGACCGCGGGCGGATCCAGGGTGAGCGAGGCCTGGGGCTCGCCGAGGTTCCGGGCGCTCTTCTGCAGGTAGTCCGCGAGCTTCTCGGCCTGCGGATCGGCGGCGTCGACCTTCGCACCGTCCGAGTAGCGCCAGATGGCCACCTGGGTGCCGGCCGCCGCGTCCTGCTCGGTGAGGGTGCCCGCGCCCGCCCGCCGGGCGAGTGTGGCGAGGTCGTTGACCTGGGGGTAGGAGTTCTGCAGGATCCAACGGATCTTGCCGGCGTTTTCGTTGGCGCCCAGCGACGTGCCCCTCCAGGACGTCTCCTGGTACCGGGCGTCGCGCTGGGTGGGACTGTGGAGGTCCACGCAGTACGTCTGCAGCGTGCCGCCGCCGTCCACCGACATCTCGAACAGCCCCGCGGAGACTCTCTGATCGCCGCCGTCCCCATGGATCACGGCCTCGCCGTAGGTCTTCAGGCCGTTGGTCGTGGCCGTCGCGCCGCCCTGGGTCTGCGACGTCCCGTCGGCCACGGCTGTACCGGCGCCGGACAGCACACCGGCCGCCGCGAGGCCCACCGCGGCGACGGCGGCCAGGCGGGCCGCTCCGGCGGACCGACGCAATCCAGAGAGCGCAGCAAACACAGAATTCCCCTTCGAGCAGGACCCGTTGGACGTGGGGGACGGTCCCACCAGCAGAATCAGCGGCCCCAAGGGGCACGCCCGGCATCCTATGGATCCGGCGGAGCCAGACCGGCCGGTCGGATCATCCGACGGCCGATCCGATCCGTAATCGTTATCGCGAGAGCCGTTCGTGAGCTGGGTGTATCGACAAATCCACCGAGCGCACGGGGTGTTCGAGGGGTTCGCGGAGTTCAAGGAGTCCGAGGGGTCCCAGGTCCCAGCGGCCCTCCGAGGGGTCCGAGGGGTCCGAGGGGTCCGAGGGGTCCGAGGGGTCCGAGAAGTTCGAGGCGGAGTCACCGGCACACCAGGCCGGGAACGGCCACGGGTTGCAAGCCTCGGGCACGTGCCCACACGGGTACGGGCACGGGCACGGTCTGCAAGCTCCGGTCACGGACAGCACGGGTTGCACAGCCAAGGCCGCGGCTACGGGCACGGGTTGCACAGCCAAGGCTGCGGGCACGGGCTCGGGCACGGGTCGTATTCCCTCGCCGCGTCCCCGCCTGCGCCCCTCGGATCGAAGTGGACGGCCGCCCTGACGTCACGTCATCGCCGCTGGCTCCGGACTCGGTTGGGCCGGGCGGCCGTCCGGCGTGTCACCGGGCCGCGGTGTCTCCCAGTTGGGATCCGGGCGGGCCGTCGCGGGTGTCTCCCAGTTCGGCTCCGGGCGGGTCGCCGTCGGTGGTGTCTCCGGTTTGGCCGCGCGGTGGAATACGGCCGTGCCGCGGGCCAGGTCATGGCCGATCGCCACGGCGTCGATGTCGGCCGACGCCCACTGCTGCTGGCCCTCGCGCGCTTCCGTGCGCACCTTCAGCCGGCCCTGGACCACCACGGGCTGGCCCACCTCCACCGACGCCGACACGTTCACAGCCAGCTGGCGGTTGGCCCACACCGTGAAGAAGTTGGTGTGCCCGTCCGTCCAGGCGCTCTTCTCCCGGTCCCAGTAGCGAGCGGTGACCGCCAGCCGGAACCGTGCCGACGGGCCCGCCGGCGACTCCCGGTACACCGGCGGGGTCGCCACGTTGCCCACCACACAGACGATGGTCTCGTTCATGCCCTCGCTCCCCTCCCCCGGCCGGTCCCGGCCGGCCGGGCGGACACACGTACGGGCCCTTCCCGTACGGCTGCGTCTGCCGTGCCGGCGCGTACGACTGCCGTACGCGCCCGCACACCCCGCCGACCGCCGCACACCCGCCCCTCTTCCGGGCGGACCCGCCGTGCGTTCGACGTGGTCACAGACTGCCTCCGCCGGGCCGGGCCCGCTGAAAGCTGTGGACGTCCATGCCATCTGTGGAAAACTCCGCCACCCGCACGAGTGACGCCCCTGCCCGTGCCGCCTCACCCACCCCACGCCGCCCCAGCCACGGCGGCCCGCCTCACCCCACCCCGGCTCCGCTCCGTACGACACGCCCGTACTGCTCGCGCACCTCCCGGTACCTCAGCAGCTCGGCCGCCAGCGGATCGAGGACCCGGGCCCGGCCGCAGCTCCCGGCCGCCTCCCGGAGCCGCCGTTCCGCATCCTGGCCGTAGCGCCGGGCGGGCCCCCGCGCCGCCATCCGGCAGCCCCACTCCACCAGCGGGCCGCCGACGATCCCGCAGATCATCAGCAGCACCGGGACACCCAGGTTGGGGGCCATGACACCGGCGATCTGGCCCGCGAGCCAGGCCCCGCCCACGATCTGCAGCAGCGTCATGGACGCCTGGACCAGCACCGCCATCGGCCACCAGCTCGGCCGGGGCGGACGGCCCGGCGGCAGTCCGGCCCGCGCCGCCAGTTCGTCCAGCGCCTCCGACAACCCGTGCGAGCCGCGTACGGCCGCCTCGCGCACCGCAAGCGCCCACGGGGCGGGCAGCCCGGCCGAGGCCCGGTCGGCGACCGTACGGACCGCCTGTTCCACACGCTGGCGGGCCGTTGCCTCCTCATCGGCCTGGGTGCGCACCGCGATGCGGCCCGTGGGGCGTTCGCCGCGGCCCTGGTACCAGCGCCACAGCCGTAGCCACGGAGTGCCGCAGGCCCGGTTTGCGTTGCGCAGCCAGGCACGCTCGGCCGCCTCGCCGGCCGCCGTGGCGCCCACCGCGTCCGCGAGCCGCGCGGCGAACTCCTCGCGGGCCTCCTCGCTGAGGCCGACCCGCCGCCCGGTGGCGTAGACGGGCTGCAGCTCGGCCGCGGCGGCGTCCAGGTCGGCCCCGACCCGACGGGCCGCGGCGCCACGTTCGGCCACGAATTCACCGAGCGCCTCGCGCAGGTCGGCCACGCCGTCACCGGTGAGCGCGGACAGGGCCAGCACGGTGGCGCCCGGCTCGCCGAACTCGCCGAGGGCGACGCCGTCCTCGTCCAGCAGCCGCCGCAGATCGTCCAGGACCTGGTCGGCGGCTTCCCCGGGCAGCCGGTCGACCTGGTTGAGGACGACGAACATGACCTCCGCGTGCCCGGCCATGGGCCGCAGGTAGCGCTCGTGCAGCACGGCGTCGGCGTACTTCTCGGGGTCCACCACCCAGATCACCGCGTCGACCAGCTTGAGGATCCGGTCGACCTGTTCGCGGTGCTGCACGGCGGCGGAGTCGTGGTCGGGCAGGTCGATCAGGACGAGCCCGCGCAGCTGCGCCTCGGCCTCGGGACTCTGCAGCGGGCGACGGCGCAGCCGGCCGGGGATGCCCAGCCGGTCGATGAGGCCCGCCGCGCCGTCGCTCCAGCTGCACGCGATGGGGGCGGCCGTGGTGGGGCGCCGGACGCCGGTCTCCGAGATGGCCACGCCCGCGAGGGAGTTGAACAGCTGCGACTTGCCGCTACCGGTCGCGCCCGCGATGGCTACGACGGTGTGCTTGCCGGAGAGCTTGCGGCGGGCGGCCGCCTCGTCCAGGACACGGCCCGCCTCGGCGAGGGTGCGGCTCTCCAGGCGGGTGCGGGAGAGCCCGACGAGTTCGCGCAGGGCGTCCAGCCGGGACCTCAGCGAGCCGTCGTACGCCAGCGGGGCGGGATTGTGGCTGCCCGCACCGCGGTTCGGGGCCTCCAGGGCGGTGGTGCGTTCGGCGGCGAGCGCGGCGGCGGCGGCCTCCGTCATGCGCCGGGCGATCAGGCCGTCGTCCCAGGACTCCGCGGATTCAGGGTCCACTTCGTTCGCCTCGCCGTCCCCGGAACGCGATTTCGCCACGTCTTCGGAAGGCCGCGCCTTCGACGCCTCCTCGGCGGGCCGGGTCTTCGGCGACTCCTCGGCGGCCCGGGACGTCGGCGACTCCTCGACCGCGCGGGGCTTCGGTGACGCCTCCGCACGCGACTTCGGCGCCGCCTCAGCAGGGCGCGACTTCGACGGCTCCTCGGCAGAGCGGGCCTTCGGTGCCTCGTTGGCGGGGCGGGCCTTCGGCGCTGTCTCGGCTGGGCGCGACATCGATGCGTCCTCGGTGGGCCGGGACTTGTGTGTGTCCTCGGTGGGCCGGGACTTCTGTGCGTCCTCGGTGAGGTGGGACTCCGGCACGTCTCCGGTGGGGCGGCGCTTCAGCAGCTCGACGGGTTTGCCGGGCACCAACGGGTCCTCCACGGCACCCGCCGCCGGCGCCTCCTCGACCGGGCCCGGCTTCCGCGTGTCCTCCGCGCGACCAGGCTCACCCGCGTCCTCGTCGGGACGGGGCTCCGGCGCACCCTCGGCGGGCAGAAGCCTCGGTACGTCGTCGACGGAACGAGACCTGAGCACGTCTTCGACCGGACGAGACTCCGGTACCTCCTCGACGGGACGAGGCTTCATCACCTCCTCGACGAGGCGGGGCTGCGGGGCGTCCTCGGTGAGGCGGGGCTTCAGCAGCTCGACGGGTTTGCCGGGCACCAACGGGTCCTCCACGGCATCCGCCGCCGGCGCCTCCTCGACCGGACCGGGCTTCCGCGCGTCCTCGACGGCACCGCGCGTCCACCCGTCCTCGACGGGCACGGGGCTCGACGCGTCCTCGACGGGGCGTGGCGCTCGTGTGAGGTCGTCGGGGACCGGCATTCCCGTGGAGCCCTCGGGGCTGGGCGTCCCCGTGAGGTGTTCGGGGGGAGACGTCGTCACGCCGAGGCTGTCGGGGCGAGGCGTTCCCGTGAGGCTGTCGGGGCGGGGCGTCCCCGTGAGGCTGTCGGGGCGGGGCGCCCCCGTGAGGCTGTCGGGGCGGGGTGTTCCCATCAGGCTGTCGGGGCGGGGGCGGAATCTCAATTCGTCCTCGGCGGGCAGGTCCCGCAGCAGGTCCTCGAGCGAGCGGGACCTCAGCACGTTGTCGGCGGGACGGGCCTTCCGCGTGTCCTCGAAGGGACGGAGCGCCAGCGCGTCCTCGGCCTGGGGCGGTTTCTGCGTGTCCTCGGTGTTGCGGGGCTTCGGCGTGTGAAGGCGCGCGCTCATACCGGCGTCGCCGCTCAGGCCTCGCTCCGGCCAGCCCTGATGCACACTCCCGTCCGGCACGGGTACGTGCTGCTCGTCCCCTGCGCGCAGCGGCTTCTCGCCCCGCACGCACGCGTGCCTCTCGTCCTCGCGGGCGAGCTTCCCGTCTGCGCGCGTGGGCCCCTCGTCACCCACGCGCGCGTGCCGCTCGTGGGCATGCTCCGCGTCCGCGCCCAGCGACTCGTCTCCTCGCGACTCCGACACCCGAACCCCCGGTCCACTGTCCGCGCCCTCGTCGGTCACGTCCCTCGCGCGCGCGTGCCGTACCCGCTGCACGTTGTCGCCCGTACCCACGCCGTCACCGGCACCGGCGGCCTCCACGCGCGGCCCCCGTGAGCCGTCGGCCTGCTCGCCGGGTCCCGTGAGCCCCGGGCCGAGGTGTTCGGCAAGCTGCGCGGGCCGCCCGGGCCCTCTGTCGCCGCCCTGCTCCATGCGTCCCATGTGGTCGATGTCGCTGCCGCGCTCTCTGCGCCCCGAGTGGTCGGTTTCGCTGCCGCGCTCTCTGCGTCCCATGTGGTCGATGTGATCCGTGTGGTCCTGGTCAGTGACGGCGGTCACCGGTCACCTCTCCTTCTGCAGTAGCGACAGCGCCGCGATGAGTTCGGCCTGGGGCTCGGGGTGGACGTCCAGGGCATCGAGCGGGGCGAGGCGCCGCTCGCGTTCGGCGAGCATCACGCGGTCCACGTGCTCGTTGAGCAGCCGTCCGGCCCGGTCCCGCAACCTGAGTGCGCCGTGGGCGCTGAGCCGTTCGGCGAGGCCCTCACCCGCGTTGCGGGCCCGGCGCCCGCCCAGCAGCGCGGTGGCGACCAGAGCCGAGACGGCCTCGGAGTCGGGCGCGGCCGTACGCTCCAGGACGCGCACCTCGTCCTCGGCGTACTCCTCCAGCTCGCGCCGCCAGCGCCGTACGGCGAGACCGATGCGGTGCTCGGCGCTCTCCAGGGAGGCCCCACGACCGGCGAGCTGCGGGGCTGCCGCGGCGGGCTCGCGCCGCCAGATCTCGTCGACCCGTTCGTCGGCCGCGGTGACGGAGCACAGCAGCAGCGCGGCCAGGCTCTCCACGAGGGCGTCGAGCAGCTCGCCGGCGGTGCAGTCCAGCGGGAAGGCACGCCAACGCTTCAGGGCGTCCCCGGCGAGGACGGCACCGGATTGGAGGCGGCCGCGCACGCGCGCGTGTTCGGCGTCGTAGGCGGACTCCACGGCGGAGGTGAGCCGGAGTGCGGCCGCGTACTGGGCGGCCGCGGCAGCCGCCAGCTCGGGCATCCGGGCCTTGAGCGAATTGAGGACCCCATGGGCCGTGCGGGCGATGACCTGCTGCCGGGCACCGGTGTCCTGGGCGTGGTGCACGAGCCAGCTGCGCAGGGCCGCGACGGCGGTGCTGGGCAACAGGCCGGCGCCCCAGGCCGACTCGGGCAGCTCGGGCACGGTGAAGCGCGGTACGTCGCCGAGCCCGGCCTTGGTGAGCAGGGCGCCGTACTGCCGGGAGACCTCGGAGACGACCTGGTGGGGGACCCGGTCCAGGACGGTGACGAGGGTGACGTCGTACTCCTTGGCGGTGCGCAGCAGATGCCAGGGCACGGCGTCGGCGTAGCGGGCGGCCGTCGTGACCATCACCCAGATGTCCGCGGCGCAGATCAGTTCGGCGGCGAGGACACGGTTGTCGGCGATCAGGGAGTCGATGTCGGGGGCGTCCAGCAGGGCGAGCCCGCGCGGGACGGAGTCGGCGGTCTCCACGCGCAGCACCCGCCCGTGGGTGTCGCCGGGGACCATGAGGTCGTCCACCGGGTCCTGGTGGGGTGTCCACACGCGCGTGAGATCGGGTAGCACGCGCACGCCGCTGAACCAGTGATGATCCTCCGGATGGCAGACGAGGACCGGGGTCCGGGTCGTCGGCCGGAGCACGCCCGCCTCGCTCACCCGCCGGCCGACGACGGAGTTGACCAGCGTCGACTTGCCGGCGCCGGTGGAGCCGCCGATGACGGCCAGCAGCGGCGCCTCGGGGTGTCGCAGCCGGGGTAGCAGGTAGTCGTCGAGCTGTGCGAGGAGTTCGTCGCGGTTGGCACGCGCGCGTGGGGCCCCGGCCAGGGGCAGCGGAAAGCGTGCGGCGGCGACACGGTCGCGCAGAGCGGAAAGTGTGTCGAGCAGCTGAGGCCGTACGTCCAAGGTCACCACATGCGAAGAATGCCCAATTTTAGGGGAATTCTGAAGCATATAGATATGTCTGCGTGCCGACGGGTCAGATCAGGCAGAAGGGACGACCGGGACACGGGCCCAGTCCAGGCATAACAAGTGCACAACACCCGGTGCGCCAGGCGTCAAAAGCGATGCACGATTCGTACCTGCCTGCGATTATCAGGACCGCTTCACCGAACCTCCACATCGAGCCACGGAGGCGAAGCGACAGGGGCAAGGAACAGGGAGCCCTATCCTTGTCCCCGGCAGCGTCACGGATCAGCCCGTCCAGGGCACCGGGTACGAAGCCGGCCACCAGGCCCCCGTAGCTCAGTGGATAGAGCAGGCGCCTTCTAAGCGCTTGGCCGCAGGTTCGAGTCCTGCCGGGGGCGCCCACACCCAGCCCTCCCCTTCGGGAGGGCTTTTTGCTGGTCAGAGGCGGTTTCACTCGACACGGCCCAGCCCTGGGCACCGCCTTGCTGATCAAGTGAGCGATCCGGGGCCGTCCGGCTGTCACCGGGTTTTCGCGGGTGGCCGTGCCGCATAGGTGTCGAAGTTACCGGGGGCCGGCCGGGCGGATCAGCCACCGCCGGCGGGCTCGTGGAGGTCCCCGGCAGCTTCCAGCCGCCGCCTGAGATCGGGCGGCTGGCCGTCGACGCACCGCTCGTAAGTGGCCAGGAGCACCGCGACACTGCTCCCGGCCCACTCCGCCACCTGAGCGGGCGGAAACCCGCCGTTGAGCCACTTCGTCGACCGCGTGTTCGGTTGCCGTACACACGCCGCCCGGTCGGCGACTCGAAGACGTGCGACGGCAACACGGCCTTGCGGGCCCTGCGCCAAGCCCGGCGGATGACGGAGCCGGCCAGGATTCCGCCGGTCTCGCCTCGAAAGAGAAGATCACCCGGTTGGAGCTGCTCGTCGAGGATGTGCCGCCACAGGATGCGCGTCGAAGCGGGATGACCCGGCACCGTACGCGTCTCTCCCTCGGCACGGCCTTTCAGGTCGCGCCGTTCGCGAATCTCCCCCGTGTCGGTCCACTGCTCGGTGTACGTGGTCTTCCAGGCACCCTTGCAGCACGGAATGACCACGGCCATCCGGTCGGTCGCTGGTCGTGTGCTGGTGGATCAGCGCGGCCCGGGGGCTGCTGTGCCCCGACCGCGTCATCAACTCCCGCGTCCTGGCTCCGGCCGTCAAGTCGCCTGCTCCGCGGGCGGATCCGTCGGCCGAGCCGTGCGTGCGGCCTCTCCGGGCCGGTCCCGCCCCGGCCGGCCGGCTACATAGCTCAACGACGTGAACCTCTGGCCGCCTTGATCTCGACCGAGAACGAGGCACACCGGGCGATGCTGGCGCTGATCTTGAATGACTCGGGAGTAACCCGTCTAACCGTCGCGTAGACCAGAACCAAGATCCCGACAATAACTCCGCCTGCTAGTGCAGTCGCCACAAACGCTACTGTGGGCACGCGAAACCGACCCCTTCCGGGTGCGGTCCGGGTGCGCTACATCACGGACAGGTTCGACGAGCCACGTACGCGCGAATCTGAGGTTTTCCGGGGAGCCATGATACATAAGCTACCCGTCCGGGAGACCGATGATCCGCCAGGGTGATGGATACCAGGGCGGTTCGAATCCGTACACCTCGACACCCTCAGGAACACGGTCATCAGGGCGGACGGGATTCACCCGGCCAGGATGGACGATGATCGGCTTTCCAGTGCGCCTCATGAGGCCGTATCCAGCGGCGTAGATCATCACCGGAGTCTGGATCATGAAGGTGCGCCGACATTTGCCGCAGCTCGCGAAGTCCCCTCGTGGGAGGTCGTCACGTAGTCTCGCCAGTTCAGCTGGGTCGTGTTCCCTTGGTGAAAGCGTGTACGGTCCCGTAACCCTCGGGGGCGGGGTAGGCACGCGATCCCCTGGGCCGTGGGTGCCGACCAGTCCCAGAGTCCCCTCCCAGGCCTCTTCACCGTGTGTGCCGCTTTCGACCAGGGCCTCGTACTCCATTGCCGCCATGGCGAGACGTTCCCTGACCACTTGCTCACGTGTCAGGTGCTCCCCTACTCGCCATTCCCAGGATTTCCCCCTTACGGGGTAGATCGCAGCAAGCAACCGTCCATCGTGAGGGCAACGGGCCTCTGCCTGTGCGGCAAGTTTCTTGCGGTTATCAGCGATGTACTTGAGTGCTGCACTCTGCACTTCGAGCCACTCGCCAGCGGTTTGTTTCGCCATGATGCCATCATGCCGCCGGCAGGGCCTTCGGCTCCGGGAGACAGGGACCACAGCGTGATGGGTGGTTCGAGAGGCTGATGTGGGGGGAGCCCCGTCTGGCCCCGTCCCGACAGGTCCTTACGCGTTGAGGTACCACCCCGGAGACGTGGACGACGCCGGCTCGGCGCAGCCATCGCGTACCGGCCGCCGTTGCCGTCTCGCGGCAGCACCAGGCCGTACGTGTCGGCCTACCTGCGGCGCCGGATGTACCAACCCGCCACCAGCACGATGAGGATGCTGACCACGAAGGCCCACACCGTGACGGCGCCGTGATACGAGCGGTAGGCAACGAGAGCATGCATGCTCTGACGGATACCCAGGACCGGTCAGCGCAGGCGGAGGCGACACGGCTCAGCCCCGGGCACCCCCTTGGTGACGGGCCGCTCCGCCAACTGGGCGGGCGGGATGGCGTCGTTGGGCCTTCCACGCCGGCAGGCGACTTCGGAGGTGGCGAGCCGCCCCCCTCCGAGGTCCGTCTCATGGCTTCCGTTCGGCCGCGTGCTCCGGTTCCCGCTTCTCAGCGCAGTTGCTCGGCCAGTCCGACGATGATGCCCTCCGGGCCGCGGAGGTAGCAGAGCAGATAGCTGTCCTCGAACCGGGCGATCTCGCCGACGAGTTCGGCGCCATGAGGGCGCAGGCGGGCAACGGTGTCCTCGATGTCGTCGACGGCGAACATGACGCGGTGCGTGCCCACGATGTTGTGCGGCCGGTTGCGCGGCCCGGCGCTGATCACCGCGGGGCTGCGGTACTTCGCCAGCTCCAGCCGGCTGTGGCCGTCCGGGGTCCGGACCATCGCGATGTCACAGCGGACGCCGTCGAGGCCGGTGCACTGGTCGGCGAAGAGGCCCTCGACCTCCCCCCTGCCCTCCAGCTCCATGCCGAGTTCCACGAAGAACGCGATGGCGGCATCCATGTCCTCGACGACGATGCCGACGTTGTCCATCCGCTGAATCGCCATGCTGGTCTCTCCTTCTTCCTCGCGCGGCCGGTGGTGGCCGCTGACGTCCCTGGGACGGAGCCGGTGGCACGTTCTCGACATCCGCGGGATGCCGGACCCCGAAGATTCTGGGCCATGCCCAGGACCGGATTCATCCTGCGATGGTCGGCGAGCTGCCGCGCCCAGGGCTGCGGTGCGCGGGCTGTCACCCGTTCGCGTTCGCCGGGTCGGGCGCCGGGCGGTGGGGTGCGGGGCCCTTCTGCGCGTACGCCAGAGCGGCGCTGTCCCGGCCGGTCAGGTTCGCCAGTCCGGCCGTCGAGCGGAGGCGACCAGACGGCGGGCGTACACCGACCGGATGCCGGGTGTCCATGCCGACCGTCGCTGGTAGGCGAAGATGACCGCGAAAAGCGTCACGCCGATGTCCCAGCCTCCACCGGCGGCCTCTGGTCCCAGCCTCCACCGGCGGCCTCTGGTCCCAGCCTCCACCGGCGGCCTCCGGTTCCCAGCCCCCACCGGCGGCCTCCGGTTCCCGGCCTCGCCGGCGGCCTTCGGGTGTCTGTTCGTCCTCACTCGGCCGGAAGCGAGTGGGTACGTCCTCGGCGAGCAGCGCGGACGCGTGCGGAGCGGCATTACAGTCTTGTCGAAACCGCCGGAACCGGCGTGGGGGGAGAGACCGCGTGCGACTTCGCTGTGTGGTGCTGGACGACTTCCAGGGCGTGGCCACCACGATGGCCGACTGGTCGGTGATCGAGGACGAGGTCGAGGTCGTCGCACTGCGCGAGCACCTGGACGGCGAGGACGCACTCGCCGCGGCCCTCGCCGACTACGACATCGTCGTCACCCTGCGCGAACGCGTCCCCTTCCCCGGCTCCTTGATCGCCCGCCTCCCCCGTCTGCGGCTGCTCATCGCCTCCGGCATGCGCAACAGCGTCATCGACCTCGCCGCCGCCGAGGCGCACGGGGTCACCGTGTGCGGTACGGCGAGTTCGGGCACGCCGCCGGTCGAGCTGACCTGGGCGCTGCTGCTGGGCCTGGCCCGCGGGATCGTCCAGGAGAGCAACACGCTGCGGGCCGGCGGGCCCTGGCAGTCCACGGTCGGCGCCGACCTGCACGGCAGCCGGCTGGGGCTGCTCGGACTGGGCAGGATCGGCGGCAGCGTGGCCAGGGTGGGACTCGCCTTCGGCATGCGGGTGAGCGCCTGGAGCCGGCACCTCACCAAGGAGCGCGCCGAGGAAGTGGGCGTCGAACTCGCCTCTTCCAAAGAGGAGTTGCTCTCCGAGAGCGACTTCTTCTCCGTCCACCTGGCGCTCGGCGACCGCACCCGGGGCCTCGTCGGTGCCGCCGAACTGGCGCTGATGAGGCCGAGCGCCTATCTGATCAACACCTCCCGCGCGGCCATCGTGGACCAGGACGCCCTGCTGGCCGCGCTGCACGCGGGGCGGATCGCGGGTGCCGGCGTCGACGTCTTCGACGTCGAGCCGCTGCCCGCCGGCCATCCGATGCGCACGGCCCCCCGCCTCCTCGCCACGCCCCACCTCGGCTACGTCTCGCACGCCAACTACACGACGTACTACCGCCAGGCGGTGGAGAACATCCAGGCCTACCTGGCCGGCTCCCCGGTACGACGACTGCCCTGACCCCCACCTGTCGGAGGCCGGCCGGAGGCTGCCACGCCGGTCGTGGCCTCCGGCCTCAGGCGGCCGTCGCCTCCGGCGTCACCCGGACGTAGATCCCCTCGCTCCGGCGCAGTTCGTGCAGGTCCACCAGGTAGCGCCGGAGCGTCACATGGTCGATCTCGTCGGAGTCCTCGCACCAGGCCCGCAGCCGCTCGTTCACCACGCGTTCCGGGTACTCGACGCCCGGCTCGAAGGTCTGCTCGGCAATGTGCCGCAGCACCAGTCGCTTGCGTGTCCAGCGGGCCGGCAGCCGTACCAGCCGGCCTTCCCGTACGAAGGTGTCCAGTACGTCGTCCCCGGCCGGCCGCGCGGGCCGCTCCCCGCGGGCCAGCTCGCGCAGGAGGTCGTAGGAGACGGTGAACCCGCCGTCCGCGCCGTCCGTCACCGCGCCCTGCTCACGCAGCCTGAGCAGCGCGAGGGCCGTGTCCTTCGCGGTGAGGCCGGCCGCCTCGGCGACCTTCTCGGGGCCGTCCGCCCCCAGCACGACGGCGGCGAAGGCGCGCAGCCGGCGCTCCTCGGCGAGCAGCCCGATCAGTCGCCGGGGCCGCTCGGCCGCGCCGGAGAGTGTGTCGGTGTCCATGGCCGCAGGCTAGACGACCACCACCGCCCGGCGCCCCTGGATATCGCCGGAGCAATGTCTCGAAGGGTGATCCGCCACCTTCCACCGTGACCAGGTCCGGGCGGCACCGTTGAACGGGAAGTGCGGCGGCTGGCCTGCCGCTGCGCCTTTCCGAGCAACAGAAGGAGAACGTGATGGCTCGCATCGCGAAGGCGGCTGCTGTCGTCCTCGGTACCGGCGCCGTGATGATCAGCGGGGCCGGACTGGCCCTGGCCGACGCGGGCGCCCAGGGCGCGGCCGCCGACTCGCCCGGCGTGCTGTCCGGCAACCTGGTCCAGGTTCCGGTCAACATCCCGGTCAACGTCTGCGGGAACACGGTCGACGTCATCGCCCTGCTGAACCCCGCGTTCGGCAACGCCTGCGCCAACATCGGCGGTGACACCCCCGGTACTCCCGGCCCGGGCAGCTACGGCAACTGATCCGACCGATCCGACCGTACGAACAGGGAAGGGCCCCGGCACTCCGAGCGCCGGGGCCCTTCCCCCTGCCGGCGGACACCCACCGGCGGACGGCCATCGGCCGCCGGACGACCGTCGGCCGGCGGCCCGCTCACGCGTACCGGTGGAACCGGCTCACGCGTACCGGTAGAACCGGCTCGCGTCCTCCAGCTGGTCCGGTGTCTCTTGCCACGGTGGGAGTTTCTGGTGCCGGCTCACGACCCGGTGGTGCTGCTTGTCCGTGGCGCCGGGCGGTTCGGCGGGCAGATAGCGGTGTTGGCGGTGGGCGCGCTGCCAGCGGTACCACTGCAGGTCCAGGAAGGCGTGGTGCAGCCAGAACACCGGATCGTTGACCGAGGCGCCGCCGAGCATCGCACCGCCGACCCAGCGGTGCACCCGGTTGTGGTTGTGCCAGGACGCGCTGCCGGTACCGGTCCCCCAGCCCTCGAGCTTGTTGCGAAAGCCCCTGCGGACGGTCGAGTCCCATGGCCACGCGTCGTAGACCGGGTCGTCGAGCGCCCACTTCAGCTCGCTCCTGGTGGGCAGCTGGATGGGGGCGGCGGAGCGGCCCAGGTCCCGGGTGAGGAACCGGCCGTCCGTGATGCCCTCCTTGATGGTCCAGTGACCCGCGGAATAGGCGAACGGACCCGACATGACCTGCCGGTCGGAGCGCCGCCCGTTCCCGCCGAGCAGGTCCTTCGTCCAGGGCACGGAGGTCGTCGTACGGTCCCGGGTCCAGTCCCAGTACGGCACCGTCACCGAGGAGTCCACCCGGCGCAGCGCCCGCTCCAGTTCCAGCAGGAACCTGCGGTGCCAGGGCAGGAAGGAGGGGGTCATGTGGGCGGTGCGCAGGCCGTCCTCGCCGTCCGCGGTGTAGAAGTCGATGTGCATGCGCACGAACTCGTCGTACTCGCCGCGCCGTTTCAGCTCCAGCAGCGCGTTGACGAACCGCCGTCGCTCGTTCGGGGTGAGCTTGCGGACGTCCTTACGCACGTACGCCATGCTGTCCCCCCGTGTGCGTGTGGTCCCCGGCGTGTTCGCCGCCCATCGGGCCCGGTGCCAGATCGCGCAGCCGCTGCCCGGGGCCGATCTGGTCCACGGCCGCCCGCGTCGCCTCCAGCGGGGTCGGGTACGACGTGTAGTGGTCGGCCATGCTGAGCCAGGTGCCGTCGGCCCGGCGCATCAAATGCAGCGGGCGGCCGTCGATGGTGATCTGCCAGGCGCCGTCGAGCGCCCTGCGCCCCGCGTCCGGAACCAGGACGCCCTGGATGCGGCGGCCTCGGTAGGCCTCGTCGAAGGAGCGGCCGTCGGAGCCCCCGGCCGGCGGCACGGGCCGGGACGCGGCGACGACCGGGGCCAGCGCCAGGGCGGCGGCGGAGGCCAGCAGCCCCCGCGCCACCTCTCTCCGGGACGGTCTGCGCACCGCCCTCGTGACCTGCTGCTCCGCGCCCACCGCCAGTCCGCCGGCACCGATGACCATCGCGCACTCCTCGTCCGGGTTCCAGATCATGTCCGTACCGGTAACCGCCGGAGGGCGGGCGGGGTCACCGCCCGAGGGCCATCCGAGGAGTACGGGGGCCGGGGGCGGTGCGCGACGGCCCGTGTCGTGGGGGCGGGGACCTACAGGCCGGGGCCCGTGGTCAGGTTCGCGTCGGGGACCGTCTGGAGGACCGGCGCGAGGACGCCGACCTCGGGGAGCTTGGTCTGCGGGAGACCGGAGTTGTCCGCCCTGGGCGCGGTCAGCGGCGCGTCCAGGGACAGGCCGGGGGTGAGGGCGCGCAGGTCGGAGGCGGGCGCGTCGACGTCGACGTGGTCGAAGCCGTCGCCGAGGACGTGGGGCAGCGGGGACCTGGCGTCCAGGCCGGGCAGGGCACTGTTGACCGGCAGCTGGGGCAGGGTCCGCTCCGGCAGCAGCCGGCCCGTGACGTACCGCGGCCCGTCGGGGGCGCCCGGCCTCACCAGCGGCAGCTCCGCACCGACGTGGGGCACCTCCATGTCGAGGGCCTTGGAGACGCCGCCCAGGGGCACGGTCACGGGGACCGTACCGGCCGCGGCGGCGGGACCGGCGGCCCCGACGGTGGCCGCGATGCCCGTGACGACGGCGGCGAGGGTTCCTCGGGTGGTCGACTTCATGTCAGGTACGGTCCCTTTCAGGATGCGGGGGTTCGACGTCCGTACCGCGTAACGAGCCGGAAAACGGCATCAGTTCACAATTCCCCCGGGTGCCGTAATAGTCAGCTCGTCCAGAAGTCCCACCAACGGGTCAGCACCAGCATGGCGATCACGCCGACGTGCAGCAGCGGAAGCACCCAGGTGAATTCGGCGAGGAAGGCCTTCAGCCATTCGGGCGCGGGCAGGAAACCGTGGCGCACGCAAAGGGATGTCACGTACCAGAAGAGCAGGATCGTCGCGACCCAGGCCAGGCAGCACCACAGGCACAGCGCGTCGATCCGGTAGAGCGACTCGAACTGCAGCCAGGAGACGAAGCCGACGCCGAAGAGGCAGCCCGCTTCGAAGAGCAGCCAGTACCAGGCGGGGAAGCGGGCGCCGGCCAGCAGGCCGATGCCCACGCAGACGACGACGCCGTAGGCGACCAGGCCCAGCATCGGGTTGGGGAACCCGAACACCGAGGCCTGCGCGCTCTTCATCACGCTGCCGCAGGACACCACCGGGTTCAGGCTGCACCCGGGCACGAAGGCGGGGTCCCGGAGCAGCTTGAACTCGTCGAGGGTGATGACCCAGGACGCGAGCAGGCCGGCCGCCCCCGCGAGCGCGATGAGCAGGGCGAGGGCGCGGCCGCCACCCGCGTACCGGTGCATCAGACCCGCAGACCGCGGGCCGGGAGGTAGGCGTGCGCGGCGGCGTTCGTGGTCTCCGGGGAGCCCGCGAACGCGGCCAGGGCCTCGCCGTCGACCGGCCGGCGGGGGCCCGTCGAGGGGCAGACGCGGGTGGTCAGCATGAAGTAGGTGTAGCCGAGCTTCTCGACCGCCCGCAGCCAGTCGGCCGGCGGCGTGACCTGGCTGCTGATCTGCGGCATCTGCAGGACGATCTGCCCGGCCGCGACGAGCATGCCGACCTTCAGGCTCGGCCGGGTGGTGCCGTCGACGGGCTCGCCGCCGATGTGCAGGCCGAGGTCGCCGATGAGCCGCTCGACGGCGGCCGACGCGGCCTCCGGGCCGTCCGGTCCGTCACCCAGGGAGCAGGCGAGGAGGCAGGGCGTCCTGCCGTCGCCCTCCTCGTTCCTGGCCATCCAGGCCAGCAGGACGAAGGTGCCGACGTCGACGGCGCGGAAGGGACGGAGTTCGCTGGGGGCTGAGGTCACCGCGCGACCATACAGACGGGCCGCGGCGCTCCCGGGTGGCCTCTCACCCTTCCGGAGCAACGCCCGGGGACGCTCCACACGATCGAGGGACGGTGCCCCGGACACGGCGCGGGCCGGCCCCGCGAGTGCGGTTCCGGCCCGGGCGCCCGAGGACGTCGGTGGCGCGTGAGGTCACCTTCCCAGGGGCCGGCCGCCGAGCAGTCCCCGGTTGAGGGTGTCGGAGGTGTCGTTGAACGTGCTCAGCACGGAGTCCTTGTTCTCGGTGTCGAGCGCGTCCGACTGGTGCTGCAGCGGCATCAGGTCTTTCACGGTCGGGGGGTTCTTGCCGAGCGTGTCCACCGCGCCGTTGAGGCTCATGGGCGGCAGGTGGCCGGCGTCGTAGGCGAACGCGGGCGCGGCGGCGCCGGCGAGGGCCAAGGAACCGGCGACGACGACGGCGGCCTTCAGGGACTTCATCGTGTTCCTTTCTTCGGCGACTCACGTCACCCCAGGGGATTCCGGTGCCGTGCCTAACGATGTCCGGCCGGGCCGGAAACCCTGCGCCCACAAGACATATGAGATCCCCGAGAAGCACTCCGCAGGACGGCGCTCGGCCGCCGGACGGTGGGTCCGGCGGCCGAGGGCCGGGGTTTCGCCCGCGTCACACGGCCGGCAGCGACGGTGCCGGGGGCAGGCTCAGCGAAGGAAGGGCGGGGAGGGAGGGTGCGGCGGAGGTGACGCCGCCCAGGGTCGAGCCGAGCAGGCCGAGGAGGTCGTCCAGCACACCGGTGGCCGAGGACAGCACATCGTTGAGCTTGGAGGTGAGGGCTCCGACCAGGTTGTCGATCGCCTGGTTCAGCGTGGCGAGCAGGTCGTCCACGGCGTCGCGGGCCAGGGGCCGCTCGCCGTCGTCGCTCTGCTGCGCGGCGACCGGCTGGGCCGCGACCGGCTGGGCCGCCGCCGCGGACTGCGACGCGCTGGCCGCCACGTCCGGCGTCGCGGGCAGACTCGGGGCGGCGGGCGTCATCGAGGCCGACGGAGCCGCGGGCGTCATCGAGGCCGACGGAGCCGCGGGCGTCGTCGAGGCCGACGGGGCCGCGGGGGTCGTCGAGCCGGCCGGGGTGGTGAGCGCCGCGGGGACGAGGGGACTCGTCGGCGCGGTGGGGGCGGTGGGCGCCGTCGAAGTCGCGGGCGGCGTGGACGCCACCGGCGGCGCCGGGGCGGCGGCGACCCTGGCGATGGCCTTCTTCGCCGCGTCACCGAGCCGCTTGGCCTGGCCGGCGGGCAGCCGGCCCTTCGTCAGGGACTGCTCGAGCAGGTCGGCGACCGGGTCGAGGACGGCGCCCGAGTCGCGGAGGGCTCTGACCTGGGTCAGCAGCCTCTCGCCGCCGGGAACGGCCATCGGGGAGGCGCCAGGGGTGCGTTCGTGCGCCGAGTCCGCGGCGACGACGGCGGGGCCGGTGATGCCGACCAGGACGGCAGCGCAGAGGACAGTGGACGCGAGACGCCGGGGCGGCAGACCACGCATGGTGGGTGTTCCTTTCGGTGAACATCGGGACCTGAGCCCACCGTCCGTTCACCGATCGCCCGCCGCAACCGCTCGGACACCGGGCGTGCCCCATCCGGGGGAGCGAAACCGGCCGCCCGCCCCGCGAGGATTTCACGGGGCGGGCGGCCGGCCGAAGGGGCGTGCGGACGTCAGTCGTTGACGCAGGTGTTGGCGAAGGCGGGGTTCAGCAGACCGATGACGTCGACGGTGTTGCCGCAGACGTTGATCGGCACGTGGACCGGGATCTGGACGACGTTGCCGGACAGTACGCCCGGGGAGTTGGCCGAGACGCCGGTGGCGCCGGCGTCGGCGGAGGCCACGCCGGCACCACCGGCGACGGCCGCGACGGCGGCAGAGGTCAGGACCAGGCCCTTCGCGATACGCGACATGGAGAGGTGCTCCTTGGGATCGACACGACATCCGGGCGGATTCCCGGCGCTGTGTCAACGCGCGGCACCCTCCCTGGTTGTGCCGCCAATGGGGTGATCCACATCGGAGACGCCGCGGAACCACGCGGGAACGCCTTCACGATTCCGACACACTTGCCCGATTTGACCGTATTGATGCCGATGGCGACTAGAGTTGCAAACTTCTCCAGCACGTGCGAAAGGGCACCGCCGGTCATGCGCAAGTTCCCGCAGCGCCACCACGCCGTGCGGCTCGGCGGGTTCGTCCGCACGGCCGGCTCTTCCCCCGACCATCGCTCGCCACGGGCGCCCGCCCGCGAAGCGCACTCCCGCCCCGGGCGTACGCCGGTCGCACTGCGCGACGCCACCGGTCCACCGGACGGCGTACCGGACTCCACGACCGGCCGACCGGATGACGTACAGGCCAGGCGGGTCCCGGCCTACGCCCGCCCGCCGGGCTGCGACCGTGGCGTGTTCGATCTCGGCGCGGCTCTGCGCCGGGGCGGTGACCCGGCGGGCTCCCGGCTCGTTTCCCAGTGGGACGCGGCGTGGGCCGGTGGGCTCTTCGCCGCCGTGGACGTCCGGCAGTGAGGCGCGTTCCCGACCGCAGTCCCGAGCGCCCCCGTGAGCGAGGAAACCCGCGAATGCACCAGTCAGCACCCGAGCCCGGGACCCGGGTCCTGCACCTCGCGCAGCCCGTCGACGGCGGTGTCGCCCGGGTCGTGACGGACCTGGCGCGGGCCCAGCTCGCGGCGGGACTGCAGGTCACCGTGGCCTGCCCCGGTGGCCAACTGGCCGCAGGGCTGCGCGAGCTGGGCGCGGAGGTACGGCACTGGCGGGCCGGCCGGTCGCCGGGCCCGGGTCTGCCGGGCGAGGTACGGCGGCTCGTACGGCTGATCGCCGAGGTACGGCCCGAACTGGTGCACGCGCACAGCGCCAAGGCCGGTCTGGCCGGCCGGCTCGCCGTCCGCGGGCGCGTGCCGACCGTGTACCAGCCGCACGCATGGTCGTTCGAGGCGGTCGGCGGTCTCACCGCCGCGCTCGCGCTGCGCTGGGAGCGGTGGGGGGCGCGGTGGGCCGACCGGGTGGTGTGCGTGAGCGAGGCGGAGCGCGCGACGGGAATGCGCGCCGGCGTACGCGCCACTTGCACCGTCATTCCGAACGGGATCGACCTCGACCGCTTCCGGCCCGACCCGGGATGCCTCCCCACCACCACGGCGTCCGACACGGCCCCCCACGCGGTTCACGCCACGGCGTCCGAGGCAGCCCCCCGCACCGCTCACGCCACGGCGTCCGCTGCCGCCCGGGCCGCTGTGCTGCCGGGTCTCGGTCCCAGCGCCCCCCTGGTGGTCTGCGTCGGGCGGTTGTGCCGGCAGAAGGGCCAGGACGTGCTGCTGCGGGCCTGGGAGGACGTCCTCGGCGCGGTGCCGCAGGCCCGGCTGGTGCTCGTCGGCGACGGGCCCGACGGCGCCGGTCTACGGCAACGAGCCCACCCGTCGGTGCTGTTCACCGGCGCGGTCGCCGACGCGGTGCCCTTCTACCGGGCCGCCGACCTCGTGGTGCTGCCCTCGCGCTGGGAGGGCATGGCACTCGCCCCGCTGGAGGCACTGGCCTGTGCCCGGACCGTCGTGCTCACCGACGTCGACGGCGCCCGGGAGAGCCTGCCGTCCGCCCTCGCCGCGCGCTGCCTGGTCCCGCCGGAGGACCCCGTGGCGCTGGCCGGGGCGATCGCCGGGCTGCTGACCGACCCGCCACTGCGCGCGGCGCTCGGTGACCAGGGACGCCGGCACGTCCTGTCCACGCACGACGTGCGGCACACCGCCGAACAGGTCGCGGCGCTCTACCGCGAACTCCTCGGCGAGCGGCCGCCCGTGTCCCCCGAGTGCAGGGAGTCCATCCACTCGTGACTGCGGAAAGTACCGTCCCCTCCCCCGGCGCGCAGCCATGGGACCGCGGACTCTCACCCGTGTCCGTCCTGCCGTCCCGCACGGCCGGCGGTTTCCGGTTCCCGCTGCGGCGCCCGCCCGCGCGGCCCGCGTCACCGCTGTCATTGCTGACCACGGATCTGCTGGCCGCGCTGGTGGGCGCGATCGCCCTGGACGAGGCCGCCCACCGTCCGCTGCCGGTCACGGCCCTGCTGGGCGGTGCGCTGCTGCTGCGCCCGCACTCCGTGCGGCCGGTGCCCGGCGTACTCGACGAGCTGCCGGCGGTGTGCGGGCGGATCGCGGTGGCCTGGCTGGGCCTCGCGGCCCTGCTCGCCGCCCTCGATCCCCAGCGCGCCCTGTCCGCCCGGACCCTGCTGGCCGGCTGGGCACTGCACGCGGCGGCGGCCTGTGCGGGCCGGGCCGTCGTGCACTGGCGGCGCCGGACGGTGCTGCTGCGCCGGCCGCGCACCGCGCTGGTGATCGGGCCCGCCGCCACCGCGCAGCGCGTGGCCGCCGCACTGCTGCGGCACCCCCGCTGCGGGGTGCGGCCGGTCGGCGTCGTGACGGACCACCCTGACGGAGGCGACGGATTGCCGGTGCTCACCAGCGGCGAGCAGGTGGAGCGGGCGCTCATCCAGAACGGCGTACGGGTGGTGCTCACCGTCGCCCCGGCCGTACGCACCCGGCAGGGGCCGCTGCTGCGGGCGCTCACCGAGTCGGGGTGCACGGTGTGGGAGGTGGACGCGGACAGCCCGGCGTACGAGATGCGCGAGCAGCTCGCCGGGTTCGCCGTGCACCGGCTGCACCTGGGCTCACGGCGGCGCACGAGCGCGGCCAAGCGGCTGCTGGACGTGCTGGTGTCCGGGGTCCTGCTGGTGCCGGTCAGCCCGCTGCTGCTGGTGTGCGCGGTCGTGCTGCGGCTCACCGAAGGGCCCGGTGTGGTCTTCCGGCAGGAGCGCATCGGCAAGGACGGCCGCCCGTTCACGCTGCTGAAGTTCCGCACCCTGCGCCCGGTCGACGAGCACGAGGCGGCCACCCGGTGGAGCGTGGCCGGCGAGCGCCGGATGAGCCCCTTCTGCCGCTTCCTGCGACAGACCTCGCTGGACGAGCTGCTCCAGCTGTGGAACGTCTTCCGCGGTGACATGAGCCTGGTCGGCCCGCGCCCGGAACGGCCCTACTTCGTCTCCCAGTTCAGCCGCACCCACCCCGGCTACGCGGCCCGCCACCGCATGCAGACCGGCATCACCGGCCTCGCCCAGGTCAACGGGTTGCGCGGGGACACCTCCATCGAGGACCGGGCCCGGTTCGACAACGCCTACATCGACAACTGGTCGCTGTGGCAGGACATCTGCATCATGCTGCGCACAGCGGCCGCGCTCGTGCGCTCGACGGGGAGCTGACCGATGGCCCTGGACCTGCCTCTCCGCCGCCCCTTGCGGCTCTCCCCGGCGCTGCCCGTGGTGGCCGTGCTCGCGCTGCTCGCCGTGCCGCTCACGCCCGGCGGTGAGGGCGGCGCGGGCCCCGCGGACGCGCTGTCCGCGCTGGTCGTCGGGTACTGCGTGGTACGCCTGCTGCGCGAACGCCGTCGTCCCCTGTCCCGGACCGCCGCCCTGGTCCTCGGGCTGCCGGTGGCCGGTCTGTCGCTCGCGGCGATGAACGCGCTCTCGCCCGGCGACGGCATCACCGGCCTCGGCCGCTACCTGCAGATCTTCGTGCTGGTCCCGGCCGCCGTCCTGCTCCTCGTCCGCGACCGGGCCGACTTCCGGCTGCTGGCCTGGTCGTTGGTGGCCCTGGCGGGGTGGCAGGGCGGGATCGGCGTGCACCAGTACCTCACCGGGACCGGCGCCTCGTACCAGGGCGAGGACATCCGGGCGGTCGGCACCTTCGGGGCGACGGACGTGATGGGCATGGCGGCGGCGGTGTCGTTCGGGCTGGTGTGCGCGGTGGGCCTGGCCCTCGGCCGCTCGTCGGCACGGGAACGGGGGATCGCCGCCGGCTGCGCCCTCGCGCTGCTCCTGCCCCTCGCCCTGTCCTTCAGCCGGGGCGCCTGGATCGCCACCGTCGTCACCCTCACCGTGCAGCTGCTGCTGGCCGGGGTGCGCCGGGCGCTGAAGGCCGGGGCGGTCGTGGTGGCCGCGTGTGTGGTCCTGGTGGGCGGGTTCGGGGTCGGTACGGCGATGCTGCAGGAGCGGATCGACAGCATCACCCAGGTCACCGACGCGCCCGACCAGTCGGTCACCGACCGGTACACGATGTGGGCGGCGGCCGTCGACATGTGGCGCGGGCGTCCGCTGACCGGGGTGGGGCTGAAGGGCTTCCCGGAGTACCGCGACGGACACGCCTCCCTCGCGCTGTCCTCCGGCAGCGACACCGAGGGGGCGGGGGCCGCCTTCCGCCGGCAGCCGCTGCTCTCGCCGCACAACATGTACCTGCTGGTCCTCGGCGAACAGGGCCTGATCGGACTGTCGTGCCTCGCGGGCGGCTGGCTGGCGCTGCTGGTGTGCGCCCTGCGCGGCCTGTGGCGGTCCCGGGCGGCCGGTGGCCGGGGCCTGGAGTGCGCGCTGGTCGCCTGCGGGCTGCTGGTCTGGCAGCTCGTGGACTTCGCGTACGCCGACATCGGCGGCCCTTCGACCGTGCTGACGGCGGTGTGCTTCGGGCTGGTCTCCTGGTGGGCGCTGGCGGGAGCCGACGGGATCACCCCACGCGACGGCACCGCCGTACGAGGCGAACAGACGACGCCGGCAGGCGAGGCGGCGCTGCGATGACCGGCCCCAGGACCGGCGAGGCGTCGGGTCCCGAGACAGGCGAGGCACCGGGTCCGGCGACCGGAGCGGAGGCCGGCGCGGCGCGTGGGCCGGCGGGGGACACGGCGCGTGGGCCGGTGGGAGGCGCGGCGCTCGGGCCGGCCGCGGACGCGGCGCTCGGGCCGGCGGGAGGCGCGGTCGGCGGACCCGCTGCGGACGCGGTGTCCCCGCACCCGGGCGGCCGCCGGACCCGGCCCCGGCTCGCCTGGCGGGGCGGCGGCCGGCCGCGAGCCGCCGCCGACGCCACCCCGGCCACCCTCCCGGTGGCCCGCTCCGCCACCGCCGGGACGGAACGGCCGGCGGGCCCCGAAACCCCCGGAGCGGAACATCCGCCGGCTCCCCCCACGGTCCCGGGAGCGCCACGGCCGGCGATCCCCTCCAGCCTCCCCGGCGCCGGACAACGGCCGTTCCCCTCCACCACCACCGTCGTCGGACAGCGGCCGTTCCCCCTCACCGGCCCCGGCGCCGGACAGCCCACGCCCCGCCCCGACATCCACAGCCCCCGGCAACCGGTGATCGCCGCCTCCACCCCCGGCGCGGACCAGGCGACGACCCGCCCCGGCGCCCCACAGCCGACGCCCCCCTCCCTCACCCCCGGCGCGGACCACCCCGCGCCCCCCTCCCTCACCCCCGGCGCGGACCACCCCGCGCCCCCCTCCCTCACCCCCGGCGCGGACCACCCCGGCGATCTCGGCCCTCCACGGCCGGCCACCCCCTCCGCCGCCTCCACCCCGCACCGGCCCACGGACCCTCCGGTAGCCGCCGGTTCGGGAGCCGCTCGGGAGGCTGGAGGGGGCGGACGGGTCGCGTCCAGCGGCCGCTTTCTCGCCAGGGCCACGCTGCTCACCGCCTCCCTCTCGGTCGCGGCGGCGCTGCTGGGGCTGTTGCGGGACCAGTCGCTGGCCCGGTTGTTCGGCGCCGGGCGGGACACCGACGCCTTCCTGGTCGCCTGGACCGTGCCGGAGTTCGCGGCCACCCTGCTCATCGAGGACGGGCTGGCCTTCGCGCTGGTACCCGCGTTCAGCATGGCCCTGGCCCGGCGTGCTCAGGGTGGATCCGGAGACCCGGTCCGCTCGCTGGTCGCCGGCACCCTGCCCCGGCTGTCCCTCGCGTTCGCGGCGGCGGGCGCGCTGCTCGCGCTGACGGCACCGCAGTTCGTCGGCGCGCTGGCGCCCGGTCTGCCCGATCCGGGTCTCGCCGTCGACTGCACCCGGCTCGCCTCGACGTGCGTGCTCAGCTTCGGCCTCGCCGGATACTGCAGCGCCGTGCTCCGGGCCCACGGCCGCTTTCTGGCCCCGGCCGCGATCTACATCGCCTACAACGTGGGAATCGTCACGGCGATGTACACCCTGGGCGGCCGCTGGGGCGTGCGCTCGGCCGCGTTCGGCGTGGCGGCCGGCGGCTGCCTGATGGTGCTGGCCCAGCTGCCCTCGCTGCTGCGGGAGTTGCGCCGCCACCGGCACAGCGGGGCACCTCCCGCGAAGGGGGCCGCCACCGGGGCGCCGCCGATGGCCGGGCCGCTGCTGGCCACCGTGCTGCTGTTCGCGCTGTGCCGGCAGTCGCAGGTGCTCATCGAACGGTTCCTCGCCTCCGGCCTGCCCGCCGGGGCCATCTCGCATCTGAACTACGCCCAGAAGGTCGCGCAGATCCCGATGACCCTGTCGACGATGCTGTGCACGGTCACCTTCCCGGTGGTGGCACGGGCGCTGGCCGAGGGTGACGCCGAGGGGGCCCGGGTCCGGGTGGAACGGGATCTCGCGGTGGCCGCCGCACTGGTGCTGCTCGGCACGGCGGGTGTGGTGGCCTGCGCCCCGCAGCTGATCCATCTGCTGTTCCAGCGGGGCGCGTTCACGGCCGGGGACACCGCGGCCACCGCCGGGGTGATGCGTGTCTACGCGCTCGGGCTGCTCGGGCAGACCCTGACCGGCGTCCTGGTCCGCTCCTATTTCTCGGCCGGCCGCGCCACCTGGTACCCGGTGGCGGCGATGACCGCCGGGATCGCCGCCACCTTCTGGATCGGCGTCCGGACCGTGGACACCTGGGGGGTCACCGGGATCGCCGCCGCGAACGCCGCCGGCATCACCCTCACCGCCGGCCTGCTGCTCGCCGGCATGCGGCACCGCAGTGTGCCCGTCCGGACCCGGCGGGTGCTGCACCAGCTGAGCCGGCCGATCGGGGCGGCGGCGGTCGCCGCCCCGGCCGGCGGCCTCGCCGCCCGGCTGCCCGCGTCGCCGCTCGCCGGACTCGCCGCCGGCGGCATCACCGTGACCGTCGTGTTCGCCCTGCTCGGCTGGGCCCTGGGCGTCCAGGACGTGGCACCCGCACTCCGTTTCGTACGCACCCGAACCCGAAGGCTCGCTGATGCTCTCCTCCGTTGAGACCGCCGTCCCCGGGCGGGCGGCCAGAACATGCCGTGTCCCGTGGATCGCGATGTACCACTCGGTCGGCGACTGCTCCGACGACCCGTACCGCATCACGGTCACGCCCGAGCGGCTGGACCGGCAGCTGCGCTGGCTGCGCGAGCACGGGCTGCGCGGGGTCTCGGTGGCCGAACTGCTCGCCGCCCGCGCCGGGGGCGAGGGCCAGGATCTGGTGGGCCTCACCTTCGACGACGGCTACGCCGACTTCCTGGACAACGCCCTGCCCGTGCTGGCCCGCCACAAGTGCACGGCCACCTTGTTCGTGCTGCCCGGCCGGACCGGCGGCGACAACGCCTGGGACCCGCAGGGCCCGCGCAAGCCGCTGCTCACCGCCGAGGGCATCCGGCGCGCAGCCGACGCCGGCGTGGAGATCGGTTCGCACGGCCTCAGCCATGTCGACCTCACACGCACCGACGACGCCCTGCTGACCGCCGAGACCGCCGGCAGCCGCACGCTGCTGCGCGAGCTGACCGGGGTGCCGGTCACCGGCTTCTGCTACCCGTACGGCACGGTCGACCGACGCGCCGTGGACGCCGTACGGCAGGCCGGTTACGGCTACGCCTGTGCCATCGACCCCGGCGAGCTGAGCGGCCCGTACGTCCTGCCGCGCGTGCACATCGGGCAGAACGACACCGCCGTACGCCTGTTCCTCAAGTACCGGCTGCACCGGTTGCGCCGGCGGCCCGTCGAGGGCCTGCGGTGAGGGCCCTGCACATCATCACGGGGCTCGGAGTCGGCGGGGCCGAGCAGCAACTGCGACTGCTGTTGCGGCACTTGCCGGTGGCGTGCGACGTGGTGACGCTGACCGAACCCGGCGCGGTGGCCGCGGGGCTGATGGCCGACGGGGTGCGGGTGGAGCACCTCGGCATGGCCGGCAACCGCGATCTGGCCGTGCTGCCGCGACTGGTCCGGCTGATCCGCGACGGCGGCTACGACCTCGTGCACACCCATCTGTACCGGGCCTGCCTGTACGGCCGGATCGCCGCCCGGCTGGCCGGGGTCCGCGCCGTCGTGGCCACCGAGCACTCTCTCGGCGACTCGCAGCTGGAGGGCCGGCCGCTCACGGCGGGGGTGCGCGGCCTGTACCTGCTGGGCGAGCGGCTGGGCCGGTCCACCGTCGCAGTCTCCCCCACGGTCGCCGAACGGCTCGTCCGCTGGGGGGTGGCCGAGCGGCGCATCACGGTGGTCCCCAACGGTATCGAGCTGGCGCGGTTCGCCTTCGACCCGGTGGCCCGCCGCCGCACCCGCGAACGCCTCGGTCTGCCCGCCGACGCGTTCGTCGTCGGCGGCGTCGGCCGCCTCGCCCCCGGCAAACGCTTCGACGTGCTGATCGAGGCCTTCGCCCGGCTGCCAACCGACTGCCGGCTGCTGCTGGTCGGCGGGGGCGCGGAGGAGGGCGCCCTGCGCCGGGCCGCGGGGCGGGCGGGGGTCGACGGCCGGGTCCTGTTCGCGGGCGAGCGGCCGTACGTCGCGGACGGCTCGCCCGGCCCGGACCTGCCCGCGCTGGCCTCGGCGATGGACGTGCTCGCCGCGCCGTCCCCCGAGGAGGCGTTCGGGCTCGCGGTCGTGGAGGCGCTCGCGGCCGGCCTGCCGGTGCGGTACACGTCCTGCCCGGCCCTGGAGGACCTGCCGCCCGAGGCCGCGCCGTACGCGGTGCGCGTCCCGTGCGACGCGGGCGCCTACGCCCGCGCGCTCGCCGGTGTCCGGGCCGCCGGGCCCGGCCCGCGCGCCGCCCCCGAGGCGGCCCGCCACTACTGCATCACCCGCAGCGCCACCCGGCTCATGGACGTGTACGCGGCCGCGCTCGCCCGCACGTCCCTCCACGTCCCGATCCAGCAGGGAGCAAGCACGTCATGACCGAGATCCACACCCGGCACACCCGCACCTCCCGCCTCCCCCGTGCACTGCCGTCCTGGTCGCTGGTGGCGGCCGGTGTCCTCGCGGGGGGGCTGCTGGGCGGCGCCTACGGTGTACTGAAGACGCCGACGTACACGGCGACCAGCTATGTCATCGCCGTGCCCACCGAGCGGTCCGACACCGCCACCGCACTCGGTTTCGCGCAGGCCTACGGGCGGGTCGCCACGCAGCTCGCGGTGCTCGGCGACGCCGGGAAGTCGGCCGGGGTCCCGCTGGCCACCCTGCGCGACAGCGTGCGCACCGCCACCTCCCCGGACGCCCCGATGGTCGCCGTCTCCGCCACCTCCACCCGCCCGGCCCGGGCCGCCGCCATGGCCGACGCGGTCGCCGGCGCGCTCACCCGGCACGCCGACGGCGTCAAGGCCGGCACACACGTCGAACTCCTGTGGTTCTCCAAGGCGGTGAAGCCCACCGCACCGGCCTCGGCGTCGCCCGGGGTGACCGGTCTGGTCGGTGCGAGCGCGGGCGGCCTGCTCGGCGGTCTCGTGCTGCTGACGCGGCCGGGGCGCCGCCCGGCCGAGGAGACCGCGCCGGCGGCCTCGGTGCCCGGTCCGGCCGTCGCCGCCGACGCGCACGGCCGGCCATGACGGCGACCTGCACCGGGCGTGCCGCCCGCCCGGCCCTCGCCGCCGAACTCGTCACCGACGGGGCCGCCTTCGCGCGACTGGCGCCGGCCTGGGACCGGCTGTTCGGGCGGTGCGCCGCCGCGACCCCGTTCCAGAGCCACGCCTGGCTGCACTCGTGGTGGCTGTCCTACGGCGGGCATGGCCGGCTCAGGCTGCTGCTGGTGCGCTCCGGTGAGGAACTGGTGGCCGCCGCACCGCTGATGCTGGTCCGCCGGCCGCTGCCCGCCCTGGTGCCGCTCGGCGGCCCGATCTCCGACTACGCGGATCTGCTGCTGGACGACGGCGATTCCGGGGGCGCGGCCGGCGCGCTCACCGAGACGCTGGCGGACGCGGCCCGTACGGCGCTGATCGACTTGCGTGAGGTGCGGCCGGGCGGCACGGCGGAGCGGGTCTACGACCGCTGGCCCGGTCCGCGCCGTGCGCTCCCGGACTCCCTGTGCCTGGAGCTGCCGGCCGTTCCCATGGACGGGCTGGTGGCCCGGCTGCCGTCGAACAAGGCCCAGCGGGTGCGGGCCAAGCTGCGCAAGCTGACCGCGCTCGGCGTGCGGCGGCGGACGGTCGGCCCCGAGGAGGTGGACGCGGCGCTCGGCAGGCTGCTGGAGCTGCACCGGCTGCAGTGGCAGGGGCGAAAGGTGACGTCCGAGCATCTCAGTCCCCGGTTCCGGGCGCACCTGGTGCGTGCGGTCGGCCCCATGGTGCGCTCCGGGAACGCGGTGGTCACCGAGTTCCGGATCGACGGCGAGGTGGTGGCCGTGGATCTGACCCTGCTCTCGTCCGGCCTGGCCGGCGGTTACCTCTACGGGGCCCACCCCGGTCTGCGGGAACGCAAGGTGGACGTGGCGGTGATGCTGCTCGACGCCTGTGCCGAGCAGGCCGCCGTGGGCGGGCGCGGCACGCTGAGCCTGCTGCGCGGCGACGAGCCGTACAAGCACCACTGGCGTCCCGAACCGGTCGTCAGCCGGCGGCTGCTGCTGGCCCGGCGGCGCACCGCCCCGCTGCTGTCGGCCGCGCTGTGCGACGCGGCCGCCCGGCAGCGGGGCAAGGAGGTGCTGCTCCGGTGGCGGGAACGCGGCCAGGACTAGCGGTTGCGCGACCACCAGTCGAGCCGGAGGCAGAGCTTGCCGCCGAGCCAGTGCTCGATCCAGTCGCCGAGTTCCATCGGCGAGCAGTCGGCCGGGGGCTTCGGAGTGGGCGTCGGGGCCGGCTCGGTCGCGGGCACGGGTGTCGGGATCGGCGTCGGCGTTGGGGTCGGGATCGGCGTCGGCGTCGGGGTGGGGGTGGGGGTGGGGGCCGGCTGGTCGGTGCGGCCGTACAGGGCCGCCCGGTAGAGCCGGGACGCCCGGGGGTTCGCCGAGCACTGCCATACGCCGTGCGGGCAGTAGTCGGTCAGCGTGTTGTACAGCGGTTCGTGCTCGTCGATCCAGGCGAGCATGCGCCGCATGTACTCCGCGTTGTCACCGTTGCGGAAGAGCCCCCATTCCGGATAGGAGATGGGCTTGCCGTGGGATTTCGCGAAATCCACCTGCTGCTGGAGGCCGTACGGCTCCTTCACCTGTTCGTCGAACGACATTCCGGTCGGCTGGTCGTAGGAATCCATGCCGATGATGTCGACCGTGTCGTCGCCCGGATAGCACTCGGTCCAGGGCACGGCGTCCCGGCCGCGGCTCGGCGTGAAATCGAACCGGAACCGCTGGCCCGGCACCGACCGCATGGTGGTGACGATGCGGTTCCAGTACGTCTTCCAGGCCTGCGGGTCCGGCCCGCACCGGTGGGTGTAGGTGATGCCGTTCATCTCCCAGCCGAGCACGATCACCGTGTCCGGCACCTTCAGCCGCACCAGCCGCTCGGCCAGGGCCTTGAAATGGTGGTCGAACGCGCCGGCCGCGGCCTGCCGCAGCAGCCACCGCACGTCGGTGTCGGAGACGTTCTCCTCGTTGCGCTCCTGCATCGGCACGTTGAGCACGAGCATCCGGTCGGCCTTCTGGACCCGCCAGTGGGCCCACACGTCCAGGAAGCCGGGCGGCCCCTCGATGTCCTCCCAGCGGCCGCCGGGCAGATAGGTGTGCGCCACTTTCAGCTCGGTCCCGCCGAGCCAGTGGCCCAGCTCGGCCATGCGCGCCACACCGCTGGGCCCGGAGTCGAGGAAGGCGCCGAAGGGCGGGACGGCCTTGGCGCTCGCCGTGGCCGCCGGAGTCGCCGGAGTCATTGGAGTCGCCGGAGTCATTGGAGTCGCCGGAGTCATTGGGCTGGCCGGACCGGTCGGGCTCGTCGGCGCCGGTGCGGGCGGATCGGTGAACCGCACCACCCCTGCCGCGAAACCGGGCCCGGCCGCCACGGTGGCCGACGCGGCGACCGCCACCGCGACCACGGTCAGCCGGCGGAAGCGGTCCCCTCGCTGCTGTGGAGCCATGCCTGCTCCTCCCTCCACGCGACTGCATTTCCACTGCTTCTAATTCCTGTTATTGACACATAGTCACATCAATATGAATTCCGTCGGCGGGGTTACGGCTTTCAGGTGGACCCGAACCCCCCGCACGGGCGAACGGACCAGAAGGGAAGTACACCCATGTCGCTGCCGGACATTCGGGTCCCCGCAGTTCTGCCGCGCATCGACCGCGATCCCTTACACCACGGCACACCGGGCGCCGTGCGCCCGGCACGGGACCGGCCGGGTGACCTGCCGCACCGGGCGGGCGACCGGCCGGGACTCCCGGCCGGCCGCACCGCCGGCATCCGCGACGAGGAGAAGGCGAGCAGCCGCTGATGTACGACCTGCTGGTGGTGGGCGCGGGCCCGTACGGCCTGTCGATCGCGTCGCACGCCGCGGCCGCCGGGCTCGCCGTCCGTGTCTTCGGACGGCCCATGGAATCGTGGCGCGACCACATGCCCCGCGGCATGTTCCTGAAGTCGGAGCCCTGGGCGTCCAACCTGTCCGACCCGGAGGGCCGCTGGCGGCTCGACGTCTTCTGCGCCTTCCGGGGCATGACGACCCGGCACGCCGAGCCGATCCCGCTGGAGGTGTTCGCCGAGTACGGCCTGTGGTTCGCCCGCAACGCCGTGCCCGGTCTCGACGAACGGAACGTGCTCCGGGTGACACCGCGCACCGGCGGCTTCGAGGTCGTCACCGAGGACCGGGAGACGCTGACCGCGCGGACGGTCGCGCTGGCCGTGGGCGTGCTGCCGTTCACCGAGGTCCCGGCGGCCCTGCACGGCCTGCCCCCGGCCCTGGTGTCGCACAGCAGCGACCACGCCGGCCTCGACCGCTTCCGCGACCGGGACGTCACGGTGATCGGCGGCGGCCAGGCGGCCCTGGAGACGGCAGCGCTCCTCGCCGAACAGGGCACCCGGGTCCGGGTGCTGGCCCGGGCGGACCGGCTGCGCTGGGACGACGTGCCGCCGCCGTGGGAGCGTCCCTGGTGGCGGTCGGCCCACTGCCCGCACAGCGGCCTCGGCCCCGGCTGGCGGAACTGGTTCTACGCCGAGCGGCCGGGCCTGTACCGGCGGCTGCCCGAGCGTACGCGGACCCGGATCGCGGCCTGCGCGCTCGGCCCGGCGGGCGCCTGGTGGGTTCGCGAGCGGGTGGAGCGCCGGGTGGAGGTGCTGCTCGGCCGGGAGGTCGTGACGGCCAGGGAAGTGCCGGACGGGCTGCGCCTGGAGACGGTGGGCCGCCGGGGCGGTGCCGGTGTGCTGGAGACCGAGCACGTCATCGCGGCGACCGGGTTCCGCGCCGGCCTCGACCGGCTGCGCCCGCTCTGCCCCGAGCTGCGGGCGCTGCTGGCGACGGGCACGGACGGGGCGCCGGAGGTGGGCCTGGAGTTCGAGTCGTCGTACCCCGGCCTGTTCCTGGCCGGTCTCGTCACGGCGGCGGGCTTCGGTCCGGCGATGCGGTTCGTGCACGGCGCGACCTTCACGGCGGGCACGTTGGTCCGCGGGGTGCGGCGGCGGCTGCGCTCGGGTCCGGCCGGCTGGCGGATCCCGGCCGGCCGGCGTGGCGGCCTGCCGGAGGCGGTACGGCGCTGAAGGCCGCGGCCTGCGCCGGCCCCTGGGAGGTACGGGGGTGCGCTGCAGCTGCGGGGGTGCCGGCCGCTCGGTCCGGCACCCGCGCGCTACCTGCGGGTGGTGGCCCGGCCGCGCCGGTACAGAATCGTTCCGGCCGCGATCAGCGCGGCACTGGCGGCAGAGGTCGCGAGCATGGCCCGGCCGTCACCACCGGTGTGCGGAAGGGAGGGCGGAGGCCCCGGGTGGTGCTCCTCGCCGCCCGGGGGCGGCGGCGGAGTGGTCTCCCCACCGGGTGGAGGCGTCTCTTCCCCGCCATAGGGAGGCGGGGTGGTGTGGTCGTCACCACCGTACGGAGGCGGGGTGGAGTGGTCGTCACCACCGTACGCAGGCGGAGTCGTGTGGTCGTCACCACCGTACGCAGGCGGAGTCGTGTGGTCGTCACTCCCGTACGGGGGTGGGGTGGTGTGGTCCTCGTCGCCGTACGCGGGGGGAGTGGTGCGGTCTTCCTTGCCGTACGCCGGTGGGGTGGCGTGGTCCTCCTTGCCGTACGCGGGGGGAGTGGTGCGGTCCTCGTCGCCGTACGCCGGCGGGGTCGTCCGGTCCTCCTCGCCGTACGCCGGCGGGGTCGTCCGGTCCTCCTCGCCGTACGCCGGCGGGGTCGTCCGGTCCTCCTCGCCGTACGCGGGGGGAGTGGTGTGGTCCTCCTCGCCGTACGCCGGTGGGGTGACGTGGTCGGCGGTGGGCGTTGGGGTGATGCGGTCGCCGTAGCCGTCGGAGTCGCCGTAGCCGTCCTCCTCCTGGGCGTCGCGCCGCGGCTTGTCGACCGTGTCGGCGCTCGGACCGTGGTCGTCGGCACACCGGTTGGCGAACGCCGGGTTCAGTGCGGCGGCCGCGTCGACGGAGTCGCCGCAGATGTCGACCGGGATGTGTACCGGGGCCTGGACGTTGTTGCCGGACAGTACGCCGGCCGAGCCCTGGGCGGCGCCGTGTGTTTCCGAGTCGGCGAGCGCTGAGCTGCCGTACAGGGACAGCATGCCGGCCGCTGCGGCGGCCACGACCATGCCTTTGCTGAGAGTCTGTCGCAATCTCGTGTCTTCCTGCTCGAAGGAGTGCAAAAGGCCGGTCCCGGAACGAGGAATCAAGGTTCGACGATCCGAGACCGGCCATGACGCAGCCGGGGCTGGTGCGTTGTGCTGCGCCTCAGTCGTTGACGCAGGCGTTGGCGAACGCGGGGTTCAGCAGGGCGATGACGTCGACCGTGTTGCCACAGACGTTGATCGGGGCGTGGATCGGCACCTGCACGACGTTGCCGGACAGGACGCCCGGCGAACCGACGGCGGCAGCCCCGGCACCGGCGTCGGCGAAGGCGGGCCCGGCCAGGCCCAGCGCCAGGAGGGCGCCCGCGACGGCAGCAACGCTCTTCTTCATGAAAGTTCCCTTCTCTGGGGTCATGCCCCGATGACGGCCAGAACCGCATGAGCACGACGTGGACGGTCGTGGCACGGAACGAGGGATAGACGCAACGGTGAACGGCGGAACTCGAACTGAGCGATAATCACTCTTTCGCACCGCCTTTCTCATGCGTTTGCCCCTCGACCACGTTTGGTCCTCGACCGAAAATTCGTGGAAAAAAGCCCGGGCAATCCGCAGGCGAATGCAGCGGACGGCCCGGGCCGGCTCGAACGACTCAGCTCTCGGTGTTGGCCGAGAGGACCGACAGGTCCTCCAGGACGTGCGAGACCGCACCGTCCCGCTTGGTGTTCGTGGAGTTGTCGTCACACTGCTGCTGCAGGTGGTCGGACAGGACCGGGATGTCCTGGGCCGTCACGCCGATGAGGGCGTCGACCGCGACATCGACGTCCTGGACGCCGACACACGGCTTGTTCAGCGTGCCCTGCACCAGCGACAGCTGCGGGCTCATGTCGCCCCGCGTGGCCGAGTTGCCGAACGACGACACGGCGCCGTTGCCATTCGCGACGGTCGGCCCGTCGTCGTTGCCGATGGCAAGCGCCTGCGGCGCGGCCGCCACCGCCATTCCCACGACAGAAGCGGCGGCCGCAGCGGCGACCATTGCCTTCTTGAGCACTTCGCGTTCCTTTCCTCGTAGCGACGTATGTCCTACGGCCACATCAACCCGACGCATCGGGAATGGTTGCGCCTATTCACCCGGTTGGCCCGCACGGCCCCGGCGGAAGGCCGGAAATCACGAAGTCCGAAAAACGCACGACCAGCCCAGTCGTCGTCCGACGGAGTGAACGGGAGAAACCACACGGGGTCCCTGGAGTTGACCAGAACGCTCCGGTGGACGGGGTTTTCTCAGAAAGGACTGGCCAATGATCAGGAAGATTGTTGCCACTGCGGCCGTCGCCGCTTCCGCCATCGGCGCCTCCGCGGCCGCGGCACCGCAGGCGCTGGCGATCGGGAACGACAGCGGGCCCACCGCCGCCAACGGCAACGGCTCGTGGCAGAGCTTCGGCAACTCGGCCACGTACGGGAACATGAGCCCCCAGATCGCGCTGATCCAGGGCTCCTTCAACAAGCCGTGCATCGCGGTGAACGACATTCCGGTCGGCGTCGGCGCCCTCATCGGCGTCAACGTCCAGGACCTTCCGATCCTGTCGGACCACATGCAGCAGCAGTGCACCGAGAACTCCACGAACGCCAAGCGCGACGGCGCGCTGGCGCACCTGCTGGAGGACGTGTCGGTGCTGTCCTCGAACTCCGAGGCCGGTAACTGATTTCGCGTCACCGGAGCGGGGGGGGGGGGGGGGGGGGGGGGGGGGGCGGGGGGGGGGGGGGGGGGGCGGGGGGGCGCGCCCGCCCGCCGCCCGGGGGGGGGGGCGGCCGCGGCGGGCCGCCGGGGGGGCGCCCCCCCCCCCCCCGCCCCCCCCGCCCCGGCGCCCCCCCGCCCCCCCCCCCCCCCCCCCCCCCCCCCCCCCCGCTCCGTCGTGTCAGCGGCGGTACAGCGCCTCGATCCGCTCCGCGTAGGCGGCCGTCACCGCGTGCCGTCTCACCTTCAGCGAGGGGGTGAGCAGCCCGTTCTCCTCGGTGAACTCCCCCTCGACAAGGGCGAAGGCGCGGATGGACTCGGCGCGCGAGACCGCCTCGTTGGCGTAGTCGACCGCCTTCTGCACCTCCGCCCGCAGCCGTTCGTCGCGCGCCAGCTCGGCGAGGGGGGTGTCGGGCGCCAGCCCCCGGACCGTCAGCCAGTGCGCGAGTGCCTCCGGGTCGAGAGTGATCAGGGCGGCGACGAAGGGCCGGTTGTCGCCGACGACCACGCACTGCCCGACCGGCGACCGGCTGCGCAGCCGGTCCTCCAGGACGGCCGGCGCGACGTTCTTGCCGCCGGAGGTGACGAGGATGTCCTTCTTCCGACCGGTGATGGTGAGATAGCCGTCCTGGTCCAGGGAGCCGAGGTCGCCGGTGGCGAACCAGTCGTCGGCGAGCACGGCGTCCGTGGCCTCCGGGTCGTTCCAGTACGAGCCGAACACCACTCCGCCCTTGACCAGCACCTCGCCGTCGTCGGCGATCCGTACGCGGACTCCCGGGATGGGCAGGCCGACCGTGCCGGGGCGGGGGGCGAGCGGGGGCACGATGGTGGCGGCGGCGGACGTCTCGGTCAGGCCGTAGCCCTCGTAGACGATGATGCCCGCGGCGTGGAAGAACAGGTTGAGGTTGCGGTCCAGTGGGGAGCCGCCGCTGATGGCGTAGCGCATGCGGCCGCCGAGTTCCCTGCGGATGCGCCGGTAGACCAGCAGGTCGTACAGGGCCCAGCCGGCGTAGAGGCCGGGGCCGGGGCCCTTGCCGGTGCCGAGGAACCGGTGCAGGTACGCCTCGCCGAAGCGGACGGCGATCCGCTCGGCCCGGTCGAAGGAGGCGGCGCGGCCGATCTTCTCGGCGGTGGCGCGCCCGGTGTCGTGGATCTTCTCGAAGAGGTACGGCACCCCGACCAGGAAGGTGGGCCGGAACTCCCGGAGCACGGGGCGCAGTTCGTCGGGGCGGACGCTCGGGAAGTGGCCGGTCTCGATGCGGGCCAGCAGACAGGCGAGTTGCAGGGTGCGGCCGAGGATGTGGGCGAGCGGCAGGAAGAGCAGGGTGGAGGCGGCCTGGCCGGTGACGGCCTGGAACACCGGGTGCAGCAGCTCGACGGTGCTGGCGGCCTCGGCGTGCAGGTTGGCGTGGGTGAGGACGCATCCCTTGGGCCGGCCCGTCGTGCCGGAGGTGTAGCAGAGGGTGGCGATGGTGCCCGGGGTCAACGCGCCGCGCCGCTTGACGAGTTCGTCGTCGGGGATGTCGCGGCCGAGGCCGGTGAGGGCGGCGAGGGCGCCCTCCTCGAGTTGCCACAGGCGCGGGGGGCGGGCGTGGCCCGCCGTGCCGGTGGTGACCGTGGCCGCGTTCTCGGCGGTCTCGGTGACGGCGAACCGGGCGCCGGAGTCGCGGACGATCCACTCCACCTGCTCGGCGGAGGAGGTGGGGTAGATGGGCACGGACTGGCCGCCGGCCGCCCAGATCGCGAAGTCCAGGACGGTCCACTCGTAGCGGGTGCGGGACATCACGGCGACCCGGTCGCCCGCTTCCAGTCCGGCGGCGACCAGTCCCCTCGCGACCGCGGCGACCTCGGCGGCGAAGGCCGCCGCGGTGACCGGGTGCCAGGCGCCCTGCGCGCGGCGGCGCAGCAGCACCGCGGCCGGGGTCTCGGCGGCGTGCGTGAACGGCAGGTCCGCCAGGGAGCCGGTGGTGAGCGGGGGTGCCAGGGGTGCCGCGCGGACCTCGCGCACGGTGCCCGTCGCGTCCCTGACCAGTTCCACCGACCCCCGGGCCGCCAGGTCGGCACGCTGCCGTGCCCGTTTCAGATCCCTGCGTACGCCCATGACGGCTCCCGGATGCGGCTCGTGCCCTGCGAAGGTCCTTACCGGTGCGTCAACTTACTCGTAAGTAAGGGAAGGTCAACGGGCTGTGCAGCGAACGCCGGCCGGCCTAGGAGACGACGTCCTTGCGGGCGAACCCCCGGAACGCGAGGGCGAACAGCACGAGGGCGTACGTCACCGAGATCGCCGCGCCCTGGATCATGCCCGGCCATTCGAGGTGCGGCTGCACGGCGTCGGCCCAGGCGAACTGCCAGTGGGCCGGCAGGAAGTCGCGCCAGTGCCCGAGGGCGGTGACGGCGTCCAGCACATTGCCGACGATGGTCAGGCCGACCGCGCCGCCGACCGCGCCGAGCGGCGCGTCCGTCCTGGTCGAGAGCCAGAACGCCAGTGCGGCGGTGACGAGCTGGGACACGAAGATGTACGCCACGACCACCGCGAGCCGCTGCGCCGCCGTACCGGTGTCGAGCGCGCCGCCGGTGGGGATCTGCAGCGGGCCCCAGCCGTAGGCGGCGGTGCCGGCGGCGAGGGCCACGACCGGCAGCAGCACCATCGCGGCGAGGCTCAGCCCGAGCGCGACGGCCAGCTTGGACCACAGCAGCCGGGCCCGGGGCACGGGCGCGGCCAGCAGATAGCGCAGGGAGGACCAGCTCGCCTCCGAGGCCACGGTGTCCCCGCAGAACAGGGCGACCGGGACCACCAGCAGGAAGCCCGCCGAGACGAACAGGTTCACGGCGGCGAAGTTGGCGCCGGACGCGGTGGCCGTGTCCATCAGCGTGACCTGGTTGTTCCGGCCGCCCGGGGTGCCGCCGACGGCGAAGGCGATCAGCAGCACGAACGGCAGCACGGCCAGGACCGCGCCCATGACCAGGGTGCGGCGCCGCTTGAGCTGACGGGCCAGCTCCACGCGCAGCGGCAGCGTTCGGCCCGCGTGGTAGCCGGTCGCCGTCTCGGTGCGCTCGGTGAGCGTGCTCATGCGGAACCTCCGATCAGGGTGAGGAAGGCGTCCTCCAGGCGGCGGTGCGGGCCGACCGAGGCGACCGGCACCGCGAGGCGCACCAGCTCCACGACCAGCCGCTCGGCGGTGCCGCCGGGTTCGAGCCGGACCAGCAGACCGTCGTCGGTGCGCACGGCGGAGGCGACGCCGGGCAGGGCGGCCACCTTCTCCGTCACCGCTTCCTCCACCGGTGTCGCGGTGCCGACCAGCAGGGTGTCGCCGGAGCCGACGATCTCCCGCACGGGGCCGGCCTGGACGAGGCGGCCGCGGTCCATCACCACCAGATGGGTGCAGGACTGCTCGACCTCGGCGAGGAGATGGCTGGAGACGATCACCGTACGGCCGCCGGCCGCGTAGCGGATCATCACCTCGCGCATCTCGCGGATCTGGGGCGGGTCGAGGCCGTTGGTCGGCTCGTCGAGGATCAGCAGGTCGGGCAGGCCGAGCATGGCCTGCGCGATGGCGAGGCGCTGGCGCATGCCCTGGGAGTAGGTGCGCACCGCGCGGGCGAGCGCGTCGCCGAGTCCGGCGATCCGCAGCGCCTCGTCCAGGTGGGCGTCCTCCGGCGGGCGGCCGGTGGCCCGCCAGTACAGCTGCAGGTTCTCCCGGCCGGAGAGGTGGGGCAGGAAGCCGGCGCCCTCCACGAACGCGCCGACCCGGGACAGCACCGGGGCGCCGGGCCGGACGGCGTGCCCGAAGACGCGGATCTCGCCGTCGTCCGGCTTGATCAGGCCCATCAGCATGCGCAGGGTGGTGGTCTTGCCCGCGCCGTTGGGTCCGAGCAGGCCGAGAACCTGGCCCTTCTCGACGCGGAAGGACAGCTCCTGCACCGCGTACCGGTCGGTGGAGCGGGCGTAGCGCTTGCTCAGGCCCTCGATGACCAGCGGCACTTCGGCCAGCCCGGGGTCGGGGGCGGGGGCGGCCGTACGGCGGCGGCCGGTGAGCAGCAGGGCGAGTGCGAGCAGCGCGCCGGCCACGGGCAGCCACCAGACCCAGGCGGGCAGCGGTGCCGCGGCGGTCGTGACGGCGGGGGCCGTCGGTACGCCGAGGTCCCCCTTCAGGGCGACGGTGTAGGTCGCGGGGGCGGCCGGGGAGGCGTAGCCGAGGTCGGTGGAGGCGAGGACCAGCCGGAGCCGGTGGCTCTTCCGCACCTCGTGGTCGATCGCCGGGAGGGTGACGGTGACGTCCTTGCCCGCCCGGGCGCCGGTCACCCGGAAGGGCGCGACCAGTTGGGCGGGCAGGACCTGCCGGGTGCCGTCGGGGCCGACGTCGTAGACCTTGCCGAACAGGACGGCTTCGTCGCGGGTGGAGGTGATGTGGACGGTGGCGGTCGGTGCGCCGGTGATCCGCAGGTCGCGGGTGAGCGGTGCCGAGTCGAACCGCGCGAACTGGCCGGGGAAGTCGAGGGACACGCCGACGCCGAGTGCGGACAGCTGGGTGAGGCCGCCGGAGCCGCCGAGGCCGGGGAGCGCGGAGACGCCGGGCGGACTGGCGCCGGGTGGGTTGACGACGTGCTGCTCGCCGCCGGTGAGGGCGACGGCGCGGCGGTGGCCGTGCAGCCCGGGGTAGGCGGTGGCGCTCGCGCCGCGCAACCGGGCGGTGCCGTCGGTGGAGTCGAGCCCGCCGGTGCGGGTGGTCCGGAAGGCGGGGCCGGTGCCGGCGCTCCGGTCACCCTTCAGATACCGGTCGAACCAGGCCTGCACGCGGGCCTGCACCCGGCCGGTCTCCATGTCCCCGCCGTCGTGCCCGCCGGCGATCCAGTCGACGTCGACGGGGGCGCCGTTCGCGCGGATCGCCTTCGCGGCGGCGTCGGACTGGCCGAGCGTGAACAGGGAGTCCGTCTGGCCCTGCATCAGCAGGGTGGGCACCTTGATGCGGTCGCCGACGGCGGACGGCGAGCGTTGCTCCAGGAGCGCGCGGGCGGCCGGGTCCGGCGTGCCGGACTCGGCGACCCGGTCGTACATCCGGCACAGCGCGGGCTCGAAGCGGGCGCAGCCGCCGCCGGTGTTGAAGAAGACGCCGGTCCACAGCTTCTTGAACACGCCGTCCGGGAACAGGGCGTCCGCGAGGTTCCAGTAGGTGATGGCCGGGGCGATGGCGTCGACGCGGTGGTCGTGTCCGGCGGCGAGCAGGGAGATCGCGCCGCCGTAGGAACCGCCGGCCATGCCCACGCGCGGGTCGCCGGGCCGGTCGAGGCGGACCTGGGGCTGTTTCGCCAGCCAGTCGATGAGCCGGGAGACGTCGGTGACCTCGCCGCCCGGGTCGTTCAGGCCGATCTTCCCGGTGGACCGGCCGAAGCCGCGCGCGGACCAGGTCAGGACCGCGTACCCGTGCCGGGCGAGGTCCTCGGCCTGCTGCCGCACGTCGTCCTTGCTGCCGCCGAAGCCGTGCGCCAGCAGGACGGCGGGGTGGCGGCCGGTGTCGGCCGGGGCGAAGAACGAGGTGTCCAGGCGCACCCCGTCGACCGCCATGATCCGGTCGCTGACGCGCACCGGCCGCGGGTCGTCGGAGGCGACGGCCGCCGTCCACGTCCCGGCACCGGCGAGCACCACGACGGCGGCCGCGGCGGCGAGGAGCCGGCGCGGCCGCCGCGGCAGCCCCCGCAACGCGGGCAGTCGAAGATCCATGGTTCAACGGTACGGGGCGGCACCGACAACCGATGCGGCCTCCGGGCTGAACCCCGGGCCCTCCTCGGGGAGTACGGGACGGGGCCGGGGTACGCCAGGCGTGGTACGCGGTACGGGCACCGGGGCCGCCGGCGCCCACCCCGCGGGTGCTGCCGGGGACTCCGGGCGGTCCCGCGACGGCTGCCGGGCACCGCGGCAGCCGTCCGGGTCCCCGGGCGGTGCCGCGGCTGCCGCCGGGGACTCCGGCTAGTCCTGCGGCAGCTCCGCGTCCTCGGGGATCGACACCAGCCAGCGGGTCTCGCGGCGCGGGCGGAGGTAGAACGCCCAGTACAGGGTGGCGACGGCGGTGATGCCGCCGGTCCACAGCAGGTAGCTCGTCTCCTGCTGGGTGAGGATGTACGCGAGAACGGCGATCAGCAGGACCGGCACCGCGGGCCACAGGGGCATCCGCCAGGCGGCGGTGTGCTGGTGGGCGCCGCGGCGGGCCAGCAGCGCGGCGACCGCGACCAGCAGGTACATGCCGGTCACCGAGACGCCGGTGACGCCGTACAGGGTGTCCAGGTTGACGAAGCAGAGCAGCGCGCCGGGGACGCCGACGGCGAGCGTGGCCACCCACGGGGAGCCGAAGCGGCCGAGCTTGGAGAAGAGGTTGTTGACCGGGCCGGGCCAGGCCTTGTCGCGGGCCGAGGCGAACAGGACGCGGGAGTTCTGGATGACCATGACGATGCCCGCGTTGATGATGGCGAGGGCGACGCAGAGGCTGACGAAGGTGCCGACCGCGGAGTTGGACCAGGCGGTGACCATGGAGCTGATGTCGCCGCCGGTCAGCTCCTGGAGGTCGTCGGCGCCCAGGGTGATGGCGGCGACCGGGACCAGGATGATCACGGTGGAGATGGCCAGGGTGGCGAGGACCGTGCGGGCGACGTTGCGGCGGGGGTGCTCCAGCTCCTCGGAGAGGTAGACGGCGGTCGAGAAGCCCTGGGTGACGAAGAGGGCGATGGCGAGTCCGGATACGACGAGCATGGCCGTCACGGTGTCCGTGTGGCCGTGCTCGCCGGCCACCTGCATGGAGACCAGGCTGCCCATGCCGCGGTGGCCGTGGGTGAAGCCCAGCAGGGCGACGACACCGGCGGCGATGACCTCCAGGACCAGGAAGATGCCGGTGATCCAGGCGTTGGCGCGCAGGTCGAGCAGGCCGGCGAGGGTGGCGAGCAGCATCACGCCGGCGCCGGTCATCGCGGGGTCGAGGTGCACGATCGGGGCGAGGTAGTCCGCGGTGCCCATCGCGATGACCGGCGGCACGATCATGACGACCAGCAGGGAGAGCACGAAGACCAGCCAGCCGGCGAGCCGTCCGGCCATGGTCGACACCATCGCGTACTCGCCGCCCGCGCTGGGGATGAGGGTGCCCAGTTCGGAGTAGCAGAACGCCACGGCGATACAGAGGAGGGAGCCGATGGCGATCGTCAGGGCGGTGGCGGTGCCGAGGGAGCCGAACAGGTCCGGGACGACGACGAAGAGCGTCGAGGCGGGGGTGACGCAGGAGAGCGTCAGCAGGGTGCCGCCGACCACGCCGATGGAACGCTTGAGCTTCTGAGGGCTGTCAGGGGCCACAGAAGCTGCTGTGACGGCTGTCTCGACAGGGCGGAGCGTGTCGGTCATGCGGCGGGTTCCGATCGACTCGTGCGACTGAGGGTGGGGGCGGGAGCGCTATCGCCTCCGGCGGATCGTCGTACGTTCGTTTCGTCCGCTCCCGGCTGCATAGAGAACCCCGACGAAAACCGCCACGTCAATGGCCGTTTACCTTCGGAATCCGCAGTTGCGGACGATCTCTCGCCGCATCACTTTCCTAGGTCTTGAGACCTCATAAGGGCATCCAGTAAGCCTTTGGCGAATGTGACCTTGCTTTCAAAGGTCATCTCGCGGCAACCCCTTCGTCACCCGATTCGTCCGCCGTGAACGGGAACCGCAGCCCACATGTCAAAAAAATGTCAGGCCGTCCGGAATCCGGACGGCCTGACAGGGGGTGCGGCGGGACTCAGTGGTTGCGCGGGAAGCCCAGGTCCACGCCCGCCGGGGCGTCGGCCGGGTCGGGCCAGCGGGTGGTGACGACCTTGCCGCGGGTGTAGAAGTGCGTGCCGTCGTTGCCGTAGACGTGGTGGTCGCCGAAGAGCGAGTCCTTCCAGCCGCCGAAGGAGTGGTAGCCCACCGGCACCGGGATCGGGACGTTCACGCCGACCATGCCGGCCTCGATCTCCAGCTGGAAGCGGCGGGCCGCGCCGCCGTCCCGGGTGAAGATCGCGGTGCCGTTGCCGAACGGCGAGGCGTTGATGAGCGCCACGCCCTCGTCGTAGGTGTCCACCCGCAGCACGCACAGCACCGGGCCGAAGATCTCGTCCTGGTAGGCCTTGGCGCCGGTCGGCACCTTGTCGAGCAGCGAGATGCCGATCCAGTGGCCGTCCTCGAAGCCCTCGACCGTGAAGCCGGTGCCGTCCAGCACGACCTCGGCGCCCTCGGCCGCGGCACCCTCGACGTAGGAGGCCACCTTGTCCCGGTGGACCTTCGTGATGAGCGGGCCCATCTCGCTCGACGGGTCGTTGCCGGGACCGATCTTGATCTTCTCGGCGCGCTCGCGGATCTTCTCCACCAGCGTGTCGCCGATCGCGCCCACGGCGACGACCGCCGAGATGGCCATGCAGCGCTCGCCCGCGGAGCCGTAGGCCGCCGAGACCGCCGCGTCGGCGGCCGCGTCCAGGTCGGCGTCCGGCAGGACCAGCATGTGGTTCTTGGCACCGCCGAGGGCCTGCACCCGCTTGCCGTGGGCGGAGGCGGTGGTGTGGATGTAGCGGGCGATCGGGGTGGAGCCGACGAACGAGACGGCCTTGACGTCCGGGTGCTCCAGCAGCCGGTCCACGGCCACCTTGTCGCCGTGCACGACGTTGAAGACGCCGTCCGGCAGGCCGGCCTCCGAGAGCAGCTCGGCGATCTTGAGAGAGGCCGACGGGTCCTTCTCGGACGGCTTCAGGATGAAGGTGTTGCCGGTGGCGATGGCGATCGGGAACATCCACATCGGGACCATCGCCGGGAAGTTGAACGGCGTGATGCCCGCGACGACACCGAGCGGCTGGCGGATGGAGGAGACGTCCACGCGGCTCGCGACCTGCGTGGACAGCTCGCCCTTCAGCTGCACGTTGATGCCGCAGGCCAGGTCGACGATCTCCAGGCCGCGCGCGACCTCGCCGAGTGCGTCCGAGTGCACCTTGCCGTGCTCGGCGGTGATCAGCTCCGCGATGGCGTCCCGGTTGGCGTCCAGCAGGGCCCGGAACCTGAACAGGATCGTGGTGCGCTGGGCCAGCGAGGACTGGCCCCAGGTGGCGAAGGCGTCCTTGGCCGCCGCGACGGCCGCGTCGACCTCCTCGACCGAGGCGAACGCGACCTTCGTGGTGACCGCGCCGGTCGCCGGGTCGGTGACCGGCCCGTACGTACCCGACGCGCCTTCGACGGCCTTGCCGCCGATCCAGTGGTTGACGATCTTCGTCATGCCCAGAGACTCCTTATTACAGATGGCGGCGTCGGGTCGAGACGTGCCGTTCGTACAGCTCACGGGCCTTGACCGCGGACGGTCGGGTCGCGGTCTCGGCCACAGGAACATCCCACCAGGCCTGCGCCGGAGGCGCGCCCGACACAGTGTCGGACGTTTCGGTCTCCACGTAGACACATGTGGGAGTGTCGGCGGCCCGCGCCTCGGCGAGCGCCGCGCGCAGGTCGCGTACGGTCTTCGCGCGCAGCACCCGCATGCCGAGGCTGGCCGCGTTGGCGGCCAGGTCGACGGGGAGCGGGGCGCCCGTGAGGGTCCCGTCGCCCGTCGGATACCGGTAGGCCGTGCCGAACCGCTCCCCGCCCACCGACTCCGAGAGGCCGCCGATCGAGGCGTACCCGTGGTTCTGCACCAGCAGGAGCTTGATCGCGATGCCCTCCTGGACGGCGGTCACGATCTCCGTGGGCATCATCAGATAGGTGCCGTCGCCGACCAGCGCCCACACGTTCCGCTCGGGCGCGGCGAGCTTGACTCCGATCGCGGCCGGGATCTCGTAGCCCATGCAGGAGTACCCGTACTCCAGGTGGTACTGGTCGCGGGAGCGCGCCCGCCACAGCTTGTGCAGGTCGCCGGGGAGCGAACCGGCCGCGTTGACGATGATGTCGGACTCGTCCACCAGCGCGTCCAGGGCGCCGATGACCTGCGGCTGGGACGGCCGGGCGTCCGGTTCGCCCGCCTCGAAGCAGGCGTCGACGCGCTGCTCCCAGCGCTCCTTGTCCTCGGTGTACTCGGTGACGTAGGCGTCGGAGACCGTGTGCCCGTGCATCGTCAGGGCCTCGGTCAGCTCGGCCAGGCCGCTGCGGGCGTCCGCCACCAGCGGCAGCCCGGCCAGCTTGTGGCCGTCGTAGGGCGCGATGTTGAGGTTCAGGAAGCGGACGTCCGGGTTCGCGAAGAGGGTGCCGGAGGCCGTGGTGAAGTCCGTGTACCGGGTGCCGACGCCGATCACCAGGTCCGCGGTGCGGGCCAGCTCGTCGGCGGTGGCGGTGCCGGTGTGGCCGACGCCGCCGACGTCCTGCGGATGGTCGTGGCGCAGGGAGCCCTTGCCGGCCTGGGTCGAGGCCACCGGGATCCGGGTGGCCCCGGCGAACTCGGCGAGGCCCTCCTCGGCCCGGCTGTGGTGGACTCCGCCGCCCGCGACGACGAGCGGCCTGCGCGCCGCGCGGACCGCCCGGACCGCCTCGGCCAGTTCGGTGGGGTCCGCGCCCGGCCGGCGTACGGTCCACACGCGCTCGGCGAAGAACTCCTCCGGCCAGTCGAAGCCCTCCGCCTGCACGTCCTGCGGCAGCGCGAGGGTGACCGCACCGGTCTCCACCGGGTCGGTGAGGACCCGCATGGCCTGCAGCGCGCCCGGGATCAGCTGCTCGGGGCGGGTGATGCGGTCGAAGTACCGGGAGACGGGGCGCAGGGTGTCGTTGACCGAGAGGTCGCCCGCGTGGGGCACCTCCAGCTGCTGCAGGACCGGGTCGGCGGGGCGGGTGGCGAAGACGTCACCCGGCAGCAGCAGGACCGGCAGGTGATTGATGGTGGCGAGGGCGGCACCGGTGACCAGGTTGGTCGCACCGGGGCCGATCGAGGTCGTCACGGCGTGCGCGGACAGCCGGCCCGACTGGCGGGCGTAGCCGACGGCCGCGTGCACCATGGACTGCTCGTTGCGGCCCTGGTGGTACGGCATGACGTCCGCGTACTCGACCAGCGCCTGGCCGAGCCCGGCGACGTTGCCGTGGCCGAAGATGCCCCAGGTGGCGCCGATCAGCCGGCGCCGCTCGCCGTCCCGCTCGGTGTACTGGGCGGCGAGGAAGCGCACCAGTGCCTGCGCGACCGTGAGCCTCGTCGTCGAGGTGGTCATCGGTACCCCCCTGTGCTTTCTGCGTGGTCCGGGTGGAAGCGGATTCGCCACTCCCGGGTCTCGCCCGGTCCCGCCATGACGTTCAGGTAGTACATGTCGTGCCCGGGCTGGGCGATCGACGGGCCGTGCCAGCCGTCGGGGACGAGGACGGCGTCGCCGGAGCGGACCTCGGCGAGGACGTCGGACCCGCCCTGGCGCGACGGGAACACGCGCTGGTAGCCGAGGCCGTTCGGGCCGTCGATCTCGAAGTAGTAGATCTCCTCCAGCTCGGACTCCTCGCCCGGCCGGTGCTCGTCGTGCTTGTGCGGCGGATAGGAGGACCAGTTGCCGCCCGGGGTGATCACCTCGACGGCGATGAGCTTGTCGCACTCGAAGGCGTCCGCGGAGGCGAAGTTGCGCACCCGGCGGGCACAGGTGCCGCTGCCACGCTGTTCGACCGGTACCTCCGGCGCGGGGCCGTAGCGGGCGGGGAGTCGTCGCTCGCACTTCGCTCCTGCCAGGGCGAAGCGGCCTCCCGCGCCGGAGGCGATCTGGACCCGGGTGTCCCGGGGCGCGTACGCGAAGTCGGAGACGTCCGCGAACACATTCTCCCGGCCCAGGAGTTGGAACTCTTCTTCCTCGATTCGCACGGTACATCCGCCTTCCAGCGGAAGCACGATCCATTCACCGTCCCCGGTGGTGAACGTATGCGTACCGCCGGGTGTCAACTCGACGATCCGCAGGCTGCCGTGGGTCAGGGCGGCGTGCCCGGGGCCGATGTCGAAGGCGTACCGGGCGTTCGCGGTGGCGCCCTTGCGCAGGTGCAGGTCGATGCTCGTCATGCGGCCCTCACAGCAGTCCGACGGCGGTGTCCACGGCGGCGGCCACGTCGCCGTCCGCCGGGTACAGCAGCGAGCGGCCGACCACCAGGCCGCGCACGGTCGGCAGTTGGAGGGCGCCGCGCCACTTCTCGTAGGCGGCGTCCTGGTCCTCGGGCGAGTCGCCGATGTCGCCGCCCAGCAGCACGGCGGGCAGGGTGGAGGTCTCCATGACCCGGGCCATGTCGTCGGGGTTCTCGGTGACCGGCACCTTCAGCCAGGTGTAGGCCGAGGAGCCGCCGAGTCCGGAGGCGATGGCGATGGACCTGGTGACCGCCTCGGCGGACAGGTCGTTGCGCAGTGACCCGTCGGGGGTGCGGCGGCTGATGAACGGTTCCACGAAGACGGGCAGCCGGCGCGCGGCCATGTCGTCGATGGCACGGGCGGTGGACTCCAGGGTGGTCAGGGAGCCCGGATCGGCGTAGTCGACGCGCAGCAGCAGCTTGCCCGCGTCGAAGCCGGCGCGCTGGAGGTCCTCGGGGCGGTGTCCGGTGAACCGGTCGTCCAGCTCGAAGCTCGCTCCCTGCAGGCCGCCGCGGTTCATGGAGCCCATGACGACCTTGTGTTCGAGGGCACCGAGCAGGAGCAGGTCGTCGAGGATGTCGGCGGTGGCGAGGACGCCGTCGACGCCCGGCCGGGACAGCGCGAGGCAGAGGCGTTCGAGCAGGCCGGCCCGGTTGGCCATGGCGAGCTTGCGGTCGCCGACACCTAGGGCGCCGCGGGCGGGGTGGTCGGCGGCGACGATCATCAGCCGGCCGTTGGGGTTCAGCAGCGGCCTGCGCCCGCGGCGGGCGGCGGCCTCGGCGATCGCCTCGGGGTGGTGGGTACGGATGCCGACCAGCGCGCCGACGTCCACGCGGGGCCGCAGGGTGGCGTCCCCGCCCTCGTGGTGGGTGCCCGCGACCCTGCCCGCCCTCACAGCACCGCTCCGGCATCGACCGCGGCGGCCACCTCGTCGGGGGTCGGCATCGCGGAGGAACACTCCAGCCGGGAGGCGACGATGGCGCCGGCCGCGTTGGCGTGCCGCATGACCGTCTCCAGGTCCCGGCCGGCCAGCAGGCCGTGGCAGAGGGAGCCGCCGAAGGCGTCCCCGGCACCGAGTCCGTTGAGGACGGTGACGGGCAGTGGCGGCACCTCGGCGCACTCGCCCGAGGCGCTGACGGCGAGCACCCCCTTGGGGCCCTGTTTCACCACGGCGATCTCCACCCCGGCGGCCAGCAGCGCGCGGGCGGCCGCGTGGGGTTCGCGCACCCCGGTGGCGACCTCCACCTCGTCCAGGTTGCCGACGGCGACCGTGGCGTGGCGCAGGGCCTCGGCGTAGAAGGGGCGCGCGGAGCCGGGGTCGGTCCAGAACATCGGCCGCCAGTCGAGGTCGAACACCGTGGTGCCCGCCTTCGCCCGGTGGGCGAGGGCCGCGAGGGTCGCCGTACGGCTGGGCTCCTCGCTCAGGCCGGTGCCGGTGATCCAGAAGATCCGGGCGTCGCGGACGGCGCCCAGGTCCAGGTCGTGGGCGTCGATCTCCAGGTCGGGTGCCTTGGGCTGCCGGTAGAAGTAGAGCGGGAAGTCGTCCGGCGGGAAGACCTCGCAGAAGGTGACCGGGGTCGGCAGCCCGGGAACGGGGGTGACCCAGCGGTCGTCCACGCCGAAGCCGCGCAGCGCCTCGTGCAGATAGGCGCCGAACGGGTCGTCGCCGGTGCGGGTGATCACGGCGGTGTGCCGGCCGAGCCGGGCCGCCGCGACCGCGACGTTGGCCGCCGACCCGCCGAGGAACTTGCCGAAGGACGACACCCGGGCGAGCGGGACGCCGGTCTGCAGCGGGTAGAGGTCCACTCCGATCCGCCCCATGGTGATCAGGTCGTAGGCCATCGGCTTCCCTTCGTCACGGCTCTCCCCGGCTTTCTAGTCCCGCACGGCGCACCCTGTCAATCTTTTGTCCAGACATTCGGACCAGCCGAACGGAATGCCGTCTGCGGGCACGTCCGCGCTGACGGTTCCGGGCGCCGGAGTCAACGCGCCGCGCCCGCCGGCCGCGGCCGGCCTTTGCGGCGGCCGTGTCACAAACACCCCCTTCGTGTCACACATGTCGCGTATACGCGGGGTCTCGGTCACACCCGGCCGACAGCCCCTGACTCCTGGTCACTCTGCGTCGTTCACCGGGCGCAGGCTTGGTGATCGCCAGCGAAGCGCCCGGCTCCCCCGACGACCGTCCCAGGTCGCCGCCGCGGCGCGCGCAGGGAGGTGCAACTCATGACCGACCGAAGGCTCTGGTCCTACAAGGAGATCGCGGCGCACATCAAGGTGCAGCCGGACACCGTACGGTCCTATCGCAAGCACGGGCTGCTGCCGGCGCCCGACCACGTGGAGGGCGGCAAGCCCTACTGGTACGCCGACACCGTCCGGGCCTGGGTCGCCTCCCGGCCCGGCAACCGCGGCCGCCGGCCGGACTGAGCGCGGCCCTCCCCGACCGGTCCGCCCGGCGCCGGCGGAAATCACCTGTGCCCCACCGCCCGTGTGGGGCACAGTGCCGGTCATGGACTTCTCCGTGAAACCCGTCCTCACCGGCGAGCGGACCGTGCTGCGTCCCTTCACCGCGGACGACGCCGAGGCGATGTGGGAGATCATCGGTGACCCCGAGGTCGTCCGCTGGACCTTCGAGCCGAGCACCGGCCTCACCCTGGACCTGCTGCGCACCCATTACGGCGCGCGCACCGCCCGGGCCGACCGGCTGGACCTCGCCGTCACCGACCCGGCCACCGGTGAACTGCTCGGCGAGGTCGTCCTGCACGACGTCGACCGCAACGCCCGCAGCTGCACCTTCCGCACCCTGCTGGGCCCGCGCGGCCGGGGCCGGGGCATCGGCACCGAGGCGACCCGGCTGATCGTCGGCCACGGCTTCGAGCAGCTCGGTCTGCACCGCATCGAGCTGGAGGTCTACGGCCACAACGCGCGGGCCCGGCGGGTCTACGAGAAGGTCGGCTTCGTGGTCGAGGGCGTACGGCGTGAAGCGGTGCTGCGGGACGGTGTGTGGGCGGACGACGTGGTGATGGCGGTCCTGGAACAGGAGTGGGCGGTGCACCGGGGGCGCCCCGGGGCGGACGCGGCCGTGCCCGGCACGGTGGTCACGTACGGGTCCACGGCTCGATGACCGTGACACCGGCCCCCGGCGCCGTGCCCATCGCCGCGAGCGCCGCCGGGGTCGCGTCGAGGGCGATGGTGGAGGTCACCAGCAGGTCGGGGCGCAGGATGCCCGAGCGGACCAGGCCCAGCATGGCCGGATAGGCGTGGGCGGCCATGCCGTGGCTGCCGAGGATCTCCAGCTCCAGGGCGATGGCGCGGGCCATCGGGACAGGGGTGGTGCCGTCCGGTGTGGGCAGCAGGCCGACCTGGACGTGCCGGCCGCGGCGGCGCAGGCCGTCCACGGAGGCCGCGCAGGTCGCGGGCGAGCCGAGGGCGTCGAGGGAGAGATGGGCGCCGCCGCCGGTCAGCTCGCGGACGGCGGCGGCGGTGCCGGGCGCGCCGGTCGCCACCAGGCACTCCGCGGCGCCGAAGTCCCGGGCCAGGCCGAGTGCCCGGCGCGAGATGTCGACGGCGACCACCCGGGCCCCGCAGGCCGCCGCGATCATCACCGCCGACAGGCCGACCCCGCCGCAGCCGTGCACGGCGACCCACTCCCCCGCCGCGACCCTGCCCTGCTGCACCACGGCACGGAAGGCGGTGGCGAAGCGGCAGCCGAGGCCGGCGGCGGTGGCGTGGGCCATGTCGTCCGGGACGGCGACGAGGTTGACGTCGGCGTGGTCGAGCGCCACGTACTCGGCGAAGGAGCCCCAGTGGTGGAAGCCGGGCTGGGTCTGGCGCTCGCACACCTGCTGGTCGCCTGCGGCACAGGCCGGGCAGGTGCCGCAGGCGCACACGAAGGGCACGGTGACGCGGTCGCCGGGCCGCCACCCGGCGACCCGCGCCCCCACCGCCTCGACCACACCGGCGAGTTCGTGCCCGGGCACGTGCGGCAGCGTGATGTCGGGGTCGTGCCCCATCCAGCCGTGCCAGTCGCTGCGGCACAGCCCGGTCGCCTCGACCCGCACGACGACTCCGTGCTCTGCGGGCTCCGGATCCGGCACCTGCCGCACCTCGGCGGGCCGTCCGAACTCCTCGAACACCACGGCTCTCATGCGCCTCACCCTTCCATGCCGGGCGCCGGTGTCACACCCCCGGCCGGTCAGCGGGCCGGCACCGGCCGCCAGTCGTCCTGCGCCCTCATGCACGGCCGCGACATCCCCGGCCGGACGTGACCCCGGCGGGTCCCCTGGACTGCGGTCCACGGCACATCTGCCTAGAGTGCGGATGAATCGCCCAGTGCGGACCAGTTCGTCCAGCAGCCCGAGGGACCCACGTGACGCAGTTCCCGCCGCCCGGCACACCCAGGGCCCGCATCCCCCACCCGCAGCAGCCCCCGCCGCCGTACCCGCGCATCGGGCCGGGCCTGTGGCGGCGCGGACTGTACGGCGGGCTCGCGGCCTGGGCGCTGACCGCGGGGGCCGTGTACGCGACGCGGAGCACCGCACCGCTGCCGGCGCTGATCCTGCTCGGCGGCTTCCTCGTACCGGTCGTCTTCGTGCTGTGGGCCTATGAGCGGCACGGCCGGGACCTGGGCGTCAGCGCCGTCCTCGGCTGCTTCCTGGCCGGCGGCACGCTCGGTGCGGCCGGCGCCGTGCTCGCGGAGGCGCACCTGCTGCGGCCCCGGCTCGGGATGTTCCTGTGGCTCGCCCTGCTCGAGGAGGCGGCCAAGCTGGGGGTGCTGATGTTCACGCTGCGCCGGCAGCCCGGCATCCGCGGGGTGCGGGCCGGACTGGTGCTCGGCGCGGCCGTCGGCCTCGGCTTCGCGGCCCCGGAGAGCATCGGGTACGCCTTCGACGCGGCGCTGACCACCGCCGGCGACGATCCGCGGACCCTGCTGGAGACGGAGCTGCTGCGCGGGGTACCCGCTCCCCTGGGGCACGGCCTGTGGACGGCGATCGCGGGCGGTGCGCTGCTGTCGCTACGGCGGCCCGACGGACGCTTCCGGTACGCCCCGCCGGTGATCGCCGCCTGCATGGGCGTCTGCCTGCTGCACACCCTGTGGGACTCCACGCACGGCATCGCGGTCCGGCTGGTGGCGCGTCTGACCGGCACGGACTTCGGGCCGCAGCCGTTCGCCCCGGGCCGGTCCGGGGCCGCGCAGGAGCACCTGTTCACACTGTTCTCGCTGGGCGGCCTGGCCCTCGTGGCGCTGGCGGGGATCGGCTGGGTGCGGTCACTGGCGCGCCGGGGCACCCCTTGGAGAAATACCCCCTAGGGGTATAGTGTGAGGAACATGGGGTCCCCTCGTGGGCCCCGGCAGCCCCACACGCCTCGACGAGGAGAACGACATGAGCGTCCAGACCGACACCCCGGGCTCCGTCACCACCGTCTACAAGGTGACCGGCATGAGCTGCGGCCACTGCGAGGGCTCGGTCTCCGGCGAGATCTCCCAGCTCCCCGGCGTCGGCTCGGTGAAGGCCGTGGCCTCCACCGGCGAGGTGACCGTCGTCTCCGAGTCCCCGCTGGACGACGAGGCCGTGCGCGCCGCGGTCGACGAGGCCGGCTTCGAGCTGGCCGGCAAGGCCTGAGGAACCCGCTTCCCTTCCCCGACCGGCCGCGCCGACCAGCTGATACTGGATCCGTACGGCCCGGTCCGATGTCTGGAGTCCGGACATGACCAGCACCACCGCAGAGACAGCCATAGGCACGGGTTCGGCCTCCGAGGTCGAACTGCTCATCGGCGGGATGACCTGCGCGTCCTGCGCCGCCCGGGTGGAGAAGAAGCTCAACCGGATGGAGGGCGTGAGCGCCACCGTCAACTACGCCACCGAGAAGGCGCGGGTCAGCTACGCCGACGGCGTCCAGGTCGCCGACCTGATCGCCACCGTGGTGAGGACGGGCTACACCGCCGAGGAGCCACCGCCGCCGGAGCCGGCACCCGAGACGGCCCCGCACCCCGCCGAGCGGGACCCCGAGACGGACGCCCTGCGCCACCGCCTGCTCGTCTGCGTCCTGCTCGCCGCGCCCGTGGTCCTGCTCGCGATGATCCCCGCGCTGCAGTTCGACAACTGGCAGTGGCTCTCGCTCACGCTCGCCGCGCCCGTCGTCGTCTGGGGCGGCGCCCCCTTCCACCGGGCCGCCTGGACCAACGCCCGGCACGGCGCGGCCACCATGGACACCCTCGTCTCGGTCGGCACGCTGGCCGCGTTCGGCTGGTCGCTGTGGGCGCTGTTCTTCGGCGACGCGGGCATGCCCGGCATGCACGACGAGTTCCGCCTCACCGTCTCCCGGATGGACGGCGCCTCCACCGTCTATCTGGAGGTCGCCGCCGGAGTCGTCGCGCTGATCCTGCTCGGCCGCTATCTGGAGGCCCGCTCCAAGCGGCGCGCCGGGGCGGCCCTGCGGGCGCTGATGGAGCTGGGCGCCAGGGACGTGGCGGTGCTGCGCGACGGGCGCGAGGTGCGCGTCCCGGTGGACGCCCTCGCGGTCGGCGACCGGTTCGTCGTGCGCCCCGGCGAGAAGATCGCCACGGACGGCACCGTCGTCGACGGGGTCTCCGCGGTGGACGCGTCCATGCTGACCGGCGAGTCGGTGCCGGTGGACGTCGGCCCGGGCGACCGGGTCACCGGCGCCACGGTCAACGCCGGCGGCCGGCTGGTGGTCGAGGCCACCCGGGTCGGCGCCGACACCCGGCTCGCCCGGATGGCGAAGCTCGTGGCGGACGCGCAGAGCGGCAAGGCCGACGTGCAGCGGCTCGCCGACCGCGTCTCCGCGGTGTTCGTGCCCGTGGTCATCCTCATCGCGATCGGCACCTTCGGTGTCTGGCTCGGCGTCACCGGGGACACGGCCGCGGCCTTCACGGCCGCCGTCGCCGTCCTGATCATCGCCTGCCCGTGCGCCCTGGGACTCGCCACGCCGACCGCCCTGATGGTCGGCACCGGCCGCGGCGCCCAGCTCGGCATCCTCATCAAGGGCCCCGAGGTCCTGGAGTCCACGCGCCGAGCCGACACCGTCGTCCTCGACAAGACCGGCACCGTCACCACCGGCCGGATGACCCTCCAGGCCGTGTATCCGGCCGCGGACGAGGACGAGAAGGAACTGCTGCGGCTCGCGGGCGCCCTCGAGCACGCCTCCGAGCACCCGGTGGCCCGCGCGATCGCCGCAGGCGCCGAGGAGCGAGCCGGCACCCTGCCGGCGGTCGAGCACTTCGAGAACGTTCCCGGGCGCGGCGTACGGGGACGGGTGGACGGCCGCGAGGTGGCCGTGGGGCGCCTGTACGACGAGGTCCCGGAAGAGCTGGCCCGTGCGGCACGGGAGGCCGAGGAGCAGGGCCGTACGGCCGTCCTGGCCGGCTGGGACGGGCGGGCCCGCGGGGTTCTCGCGGTCGCCGACGCCGTCAAGGAGACCAGCGCCGAGGCGGTGCGCGAACTGCGCGCCCTCGGGCTCACGCCGGTACTGCTCACCGGGGACAACCGGACCGTCGCCGAGGCGGTCGCGCGGGCCGTCGGCATCGACGAGGTGATCGCCGAGGTGCTTCCGGAGGACAAGGTGGACGTCGTCCGGCGGCTGCAGGCCGAGGGGCGCGCCGTGGCGATGGTCGGCGACGGCGTCAACGACGCGGCCGCGCTCGCCACCGCCGACCTGGGCCTGGCGATGGGCACCGGCACGGACGCGGCGATCGAGGCCGGCGATCTGACCCTGGTCCGCGGCGACCTGCGGGTGGCGGCGGACGCGATCCGGCTCTCCCGGCGCACCCTCGCCACCATCAAGGGCAACCTCGCGTGGGCCTTCGGCTACAACGTGGCCGCGCTGCCCCTGGCCGCCGCCGGCCTGCTGAACCCGATGATCGCGGGCGCCGCGATGGCCTTCTCCTCGGTGTTCGTGGTGACCAACAGCCTGCGGTTGCGAACCTTCCGGTGAAGTCGCCCGACATCGCCGGGTATTAGCCGGGATCGCGGCAAGAGTCCCCCTGGAGTCCGGCGCGCGCCTCACATAAGCTCTTCACAAGGCTCGCGCATCATCCTTACGCTTGAGTCCCGATCGCCGTATCGGGGCTCTTGCGCACCTAAAGGACATATGCAAGAGACGCAGATCACAGTGACGCGAACGTAACCATCGAAGGGGTTCGAAGGTCTAAGTTGGCGATGTCAGACCAGCGTCTTGGGGGGCGCTGACTGGCATCTGAGGATGTCTTGGGGGACTTCCTCAGAGATGCGTTGCCGGGGCCACGTACACCGGGGAGCTTTGAGCGGCCCTCCCAGCGTGCGTTGTCCCGGCAGATCGCACCGCATCACTGGAGCACGACGGGTCCGCCCGTCGTGCTCAGACAGCGATTTCAGGCGCTGTCCTCTCCGAGCGCCCGGCCGGATCCCGTGGGGGGAATCCGCACCGGGACATGGGAAGGCGCCCTGTTCGCCGGCCCGTGGGGGGACCGGTGTCACAGGGCGCCTTCCACCTGTCGTTCTCTCTTCACCGCGCTCCGCCGGCCGAAAAGGCCTGCCTCGCGGCGCCGGCCCTTGGCCCGCCGCCACCTCGCGCGCGTCCCGGCTCAGGGCCCGCCCAGCGGGCAGGCCCCTACGCGGTCAGCGGGTTCAGCGCTCCTCGACCGGCACGAAGTCCCGCTCGACGACACCCGTGTAGATCTGGCGCGGGCGCCCGATGCGGGACCCCGGCTCCTTGATCATCTCGGTCCACTGGGCGATCCAGCCCGGCAGCCGGCCGAGGGCGAACAGGACCGTGAACATCTCGGTCGGGAAGCCCATGGCCCGGTAGATCAGACCGGTGTAGAAGTCGACGTTCGGGTACAGCTTGCGCTCGACGAAGTAGTCGTCGGAGAGCGCGTGCTCCTCCAGCTTCAGGGCGATGTCGAGCAGCTCGTCCGACTTGCCCAGCGCGGAGAGCACGTCGTGCGCGGCCGCCTTGATGATCTTGGCGCGCGGGTCGAAGTTCTTGTAGACCCGGTGGCCGAAGCCCATCAGCCGGACGCCGTCCTCCTTGTTCTTCACCTTGCGGATGAAGGTGTCGACGTCGGAACCGGAATCGCGGATGCCCTCGAGCATCTCCAGCACGGACTGGTTGGCGCCGCCGTGCAGCGGACCCCACAGGGCGCTGATGCCCGCGGAGATCGACGCGAACATGTTGGCCTGCGAGGAGCCGACCAGGCGGACCGTGGAGGTCGAGCAGTTCTGCTCGTGGTCGGCGTGCAGGATCAGCAGCTTGTCGAGCGCGGAGACCACGACCGGGTCCAGCTCGTAGTCGTCCGCCGGGACCGAGAAGGTCATGCGCAGGAAGTTCTCGACGTAGCCGAGGTCGTTGCGCGGGTAGACGAACGGGTGGCCGATCGACTTCTTGTACGCGTACGCCGCGATCGTCGGGAGCTTGGCGAGCAGCCGGATCGTGGAGAGGTCGCGCTGCTTCTCGTCGAACGGGTTGTGGCTGTCCTGGTAGAAGGTGGACAGCGCCGAGACCACCGAGGACAGCATGGCCATCGGGTGGGCGTCGCGCGGGAAGCCCTTGTAGAAGTTCTTGACGTCCTCGTGCAGCAGGGTGTGCCGCGTGATGTCGTTCTTGAACGTCGTCAGCTCGTCGACGGTCGGCAGTTCGCCGTTGATCAGCAGATACGCCACCTCGAGGAAGGTGGAGCGCTCGGCCAGCTGCTCGATGGGGTAGCCGCGGTAGCGGAGGATGCCCGACTCGCCGTCGAGGTAGGTGACCGCGGATTTATAGGCGGCCGTGTTGCCGTAACCGCTGTCCAGAGTCACCAGACCGGTCTGGGCGCGGAGCTTCCCGATGTCGAAGCCCTTGTCGCCGACGGTGCTGTCGACCACCGGGTAGGTGTACTCGCCGTCGCCGAACCGCAGTACTACAGAGTTGTCGCTCACGTCTTCCCTCACCGACGTAGTGCCTCATCTTCGAGGTGCCCTGACTGTCTCTACCATCCCCCATTTGGCTCAGGAGAGTGCACTCGGGGTCGACCATTGGGCCTATCGGCGGCACTCAGTGCCGCCAACCTGCTCATCCTGCCCCCTCCGAACGGCATCTGGAAGTGCTCTGTGACCTTTGCGACTCGTTTGATCGATCATTTTCTGCGACTCGGGTCACCCTCCGCGGCCGGAGGCCTGGTCAGCCGCCGGCGAGCCGGAAGTCCAGGGCCGTACAACGCCGTCCGGCGGACACCGTGCGCACCGCCTGCCCGATCGCCTTGCGTGAACCGACGAGGACGACCAGCCGTTTCGCCCGCGTCACCGCCGTGTACAGCAGGTTCCGCTGGAGCATCATCCACGCTCCCGTGGTGACGGGAATCACCACCGCGGGATACTCGCTGCCCTGGGAGCGGTGGATGGTCACCGCGTACGCGTGTGCCAGTTCGTCCAGTTCGTCGAATTCGTACGGCACCTCCTCGTCCTCGTCCGTCAGCACCGTCAGCCGCTGGTCCACCGGATCGAGCGAGGTGACGACGCCCACGGTGCCGTTGAAGACTCCGTTCGCCCCCTTGTCGTAATTGTTGCGAATCTGGGTCACCTTGTCCCCGACCCGGAAGACCCGGCCGCCGAAGCGCTTCTCCGGCAGGTCGGGCCGGCCGGGCGTGATGGCCTGCTGGAGCAGGCCGTTGAGGTGGCCGGCGCCCGCCGGCCCCCGGTGCATCGGCGCGAGCACCTGCACGTCCCGACGGGGGTCGAGCCCGAACCTGGCCGGGATCCGCCGGGCGGCCACGTCCACGGTGAGCCGTCCGGCCTCCTCGGTGTCGTCCTCGACGAAGAGGAAGAAGTCCCCGAGGCCGTCGGTGAGCGGGTGCTGACCGGCGTTGATCCGGTGCGCGTTGGTGACGACGCCCGACTGCTGGGCCTGCCGGAAGACGCGCGTGAGCCGGACCGCCGGGACGGGGCCGTCGCCGGCCAGCAGGTCCCGCAGCACCTCCCCCGCGCCGACGCTCGGCAGCTGGTCCACGTCCCCCACGAACAGCAGGTGCGCCCCCGGCGGCACCGCCTTCACCAGCTTGTTGGCCAGCAGCAGGTCCAGCATCGAGGCCTCGTCCACGACCACCAGGTCGGCGTCCAGCGGGCGGTCCTTGTCGTAGGCCGCGTCACCGCCGGGCTTCAGCTCCAGCAGCCGGTGGACGGTGGAGGCCTCGGCGCCGGTCAGCTCCGCCAGCCGCTTGGCCGCGCGACCGGTCGGGGCCGCGAGCAGCACCTTGGCGCGCTTGGCGCGGGCCAGCTCCACGATCGAGCGGACCGTGAAGGACTTGCCGCAACCGGGTCCGCCGGTCAGGACGGCGACCTTCTCGGTCAGCGCGAGCCGCACGGCGGCCTTCTGCTCGGGCGCGAGCTCAGCCCCCGTACGCCCCTCGAGCCAGCCCAGCGCCTTCTCCCAGTCGACGTCCCGGAAGGCCGGCATCCGGTCCTGGCCGGTGCGCAGGAGCCGGAGCAGCGCAGCGCCGAGGGACTGCTCGGCGCGGTGGAAGGGGACCAGGTAGACGGCCGTGACGGGTTCACCGTCGCCGCCGTCCGGACCTGGCACCTTCTCGCGTACGACCCCGGGGTCGCCGCCGTCCTCCGGTACCCGGGCCAGCTCGGCGAGGCACTCGATGACGAGGCCGGTGTCGACCTGGAGGAGCTTCACGGCGTCGGCGATCAACCGCTCCTCCGGCAGGAAGCAGTGCCCCTGGTCGGCGGACTGCGACAGTGCGTACTGCAGGCCCGCCCCGACCCTCTCCGGGCTGTCGTGCGGGATGCCGACGGACCGGGCGATCTTGTCGGCGGTGAGGAAGCCGATGCCCCAGACGTCGGCGGCCAGGCGGTAGGGGTGGTTCTTGACGACGGAGATCGACGCGTCGCCGTACTTCTTGTAGATCCGCACGGCGATGGAGGTGGATACCTCGACGGTCTGCAGGAAGAGCATGACCTCCTTGATCGCCTTCTGCTCCTCCCAGGCGTCGGCGATCTTCTTCGTCCGCTTCGGGCCGAGGCCCGGCACCTCGATCAGCCGCCCGGGCTCCTCCTCGACGATCCTGAGCGTGTCCAGTCCGAAGTGCCGGGTGATCCGGTCGGCGAACACGGGTCCGATGCCCTTGACCAGTCCGGAACCGAGATAGCGCCGGATGCCCTGGACGGTGGCGGGCAGCACGGTCGTGTAGTTCTCCACGTGGAACTGCTTGCCGTACTGCGGATGCGATCCCCAGCGGCCCTCCATACGCAGGGACTCCCCCACCTGGGCACCCAGCAGCGCACCGACCACCGTGAGGAGATCACCGGCGCCTCTTCCGGTGTCGACCCGGGCGACCGTGTAGCCGTTCTCCTCGTTGGCGTACGTGACCCGCTCCAGCACGCCTTCGAGCACGGCGAGCCGTCGCTCGGCCGTGGGGTTCCCCGCCTGCTCTGCCATGATCCGACGGTACCCGGGGGGTGTGACACCGGGCGCTGTTACCGTGGCGGCCCGTGGACAACAACAGTTCTGATCCAGCCCAGGAGTTCTGCGCCCGCATCGAGGCCGCCACCGCGGACACGTCCTACCGCGTGCAGCGGACGGAGTGGGGCGCCTCGGTGTCCGTGGACGTCAACACCCCCCAGTTGCGCGAGCTGTTGACCCGGCAGCGGATCGAGCAGCTGCACACCCACCGGGTCACGATGCGCCCGCAGGAGAAGACCTTCACGATCGAAGACGTCGTCCGGACGGTCGAGTACGAGGCGGGGCTGGGCGGCATACGTCTGGGCAAGGCGGTGTCCGTCGGCCGGAGTGTGTACACCACCAAGTCGTGGAGCCTGAACGGCACCCTGGAGTACAGCTTCTCCTCCGCCGACGGCCACCGCCTGATCCGGGGCGCGGCCCGCGGACTGGGCTGGCGCGAACTCCGTCCCAAGAGAGTGAAGGCAGCCCTCGGCGCCGGCGTCTTCGGGGCCGTCGTCGCCCTGTCCATGCTGATCGGCCTGGCCGTGGCGTTCTGGCCGTGAGCCTTCGGCAACCCTGCCGTGGCCCCGCCTTTCGGGCTCGGGGAAAGGAGGCGGGGGCGGGGCCGGAGTCCCGGCGGCGGCCGGCCGGGGTCAGGAGCAGGGCTTGTAGAAGTGCTTCCAGCCGTCGGTGGGCATGGCCGGCGGCTCCGACGTGGTGCCGAACGCGCCGTACTTCCTCTGCAGCCCGTAGTCGTAGTTCCCCGGCCCGCCGGCCGGCTTGGTCAGGCGCACGTCCCGGTCCAGGTTCCCGTCGCCCGAGTTGTTGAGGATCGCGAGGTCCGGATACGCGTCGCCGCCGTAGTCGGCGATCCTGAGCTGCCGCACCTCGCCGTGGTCGCCGATGTCGGAGTGCCGGCGGTGGGCGGAGGACAGGTTCGACCGCTTGAGCGGTCCGGGGCGGTACTCCGCGACGCGCGCCGTCGCGGGGTCGTCCCCGTCGGCCGGCTTGACGATGTCGACGACCATGTCCAGGGTGCCGTCGCGCTGGAAGTCGGCGACCGCGGCGGTCGCGACCTCGCCCCGCTTCGCTCCGAGCAGGGTGCTGACGGCGTACTTCGTCGTGCCGAAGGAGCCGTTCGCCCTCCCCCACTGGATCGTCGTCTTGGTGCCGGTGTGGCCAGGGTTGCTGATCTTGTCGGCGTGGCCGTCACCGTCGAGGTCACCGACCAGTGTCGTGGCCGCGGCCAGGCACGGAGCCTTCGCCGCGGCCCGTGCCGCGCCACCCGGGGCCGGCGCGGCGGCCGCATCGGTCTGGAGACCGGCGACGGTCAGGGGCAGGACGACGGCCGCGAGCGGCGCGGCGATCAGGGTTAAGCGCTTACGAAGCATCTCGAACTCCTCTTGTCGTTTCCGGGAGTTGAGATGACCGCAACCTTCCGTTCGTTGGTGCCCGGATCGCCCTATTACGCAACCGTGACATGTCGGCCGACCGTGCCATGCGGGTGGACCCCGAACGCCGGGGGACCCCGACGTGCCGGTGGCGGCGACCGGATCGCGGCCGCGTCCCGCGGGTGCCGGGCCGCCGCGCCCGCCCCTTGCCGAGCCGGGGCGGGGGCGGGTCGCCGGCGCCCGTCCGCCGGGTCACGATCCGGTCTCGGGTTGCGGGGAGAGGCTTGCCCCCGGCCGTGTAATCGATTCCAATGCTCTGAGCACGACGATGTAATCGATTACACGCAGCACGATCCACAAGGAGGTGGTTCGGCGATGGCGAGCATCAAGGACGTCGCCGCCGCTGCGGGGGTGTCCGTCGCCACGGTGTCGCGGGTGCTGAACGCGCACCCCTCGGTCAGTGCCGGCGCACGCACGCGCGTGCTGGCCGCCGTGGAGGCGCTGGGCTACCGCCCGAACGCCGTCGCCCGCTCCCTGCGCACCGACCAGACCCACACCCTCGGCCTGGTCATCAGCGACGTGCTCAACCCGTACTTCACGCTGCTGGCCCGATCCGTCGAGGAGGAGGCCCGCGCCCTCGGCTACAGCGTGATCATCGGCAACGCCGACGAGCGGCCTGACCTGCAGGACCACCATGTGCGCAACCTGCTGGACCGGCGGATCGACGGACTGCTCGTGTCCCCCACCGACGGCGGGTCACCGCTGATGCTGGACGCGGCGCGGGCGGGCACCCCGATGGTGTTCGTGGACCGGTGGATCCCTGGCGTGGACGTTCCGGTGGTCCGCGCCGACGGGCGGGCCGCCGTACGGGACCTCGTCGCCCACCTGTACCGGCTCGGGCACCGGCGGCTGGCCATCATCGCGGGTCCCGCCGCCACCACGACCGGCAGCGAGCGCGTCGAGGCCTTCCGGGCCGCGCTGGCCGAGTACGGGATCCCGCTGCCGGACGCCTACATCGGGCAGGGCGACTTCCAGGCCGAGAGCGGACGGCGGGTCACCGAAGGGTTCCTGGATCTGCCGGAGCCGCCCGAGGTCGTCTTCGCGGCCGACAACCTGATGGCACTCGGCGCCCTGGACGCCGTACGCGCGCGGGGGCTGCGGGTGCCGGACGACATGGCGCTGGCCGCGTTCGACGACATCCCGTGGTTCGTGCACACCGACCCGCCCGTCACCGCGATCGCCCAGCCCACGGGCGAGCTGGGGCGCGCCGCCGTACGCGCCCTGGTCGACCGGATCGAGGGGCGTGCCCCGCGGTCCGTGACCCTGCCCGCCCGGCTCGTCGTACGCCGCTCGTGCGGTGAGCCCGCCCCACCTTCGCCGTTCCCCACGCAGTCCCCCTCCCCAGTGCAAAGGAGCACGCCGTGAGCGACCCGGACGAGTTGCTGCGCATCGAGGGCATCCGCAAGACCTTCCCCGGCGTGGTCGCGCTCGACGGCGTCGACTTCGACCTGCGCCGGGGCGAGGTGCACGTGCTGCTCGGTGAGAACGGTGCCGGCAAGAGCACGCTCATCAAGATGCTCTCCGGCGCCTACACCCCCGATTCCGGGCGGATCCTGGCCGGCGGCGAGCAGGTGCGCATCCACGGCGCACAGGACGCCGAGCGGCTCGGGATCGCCACCATCTACCAGGAGTTCAACCTGGTCCCGGACCTGACGGTCGCCGAGAACATCTTTCTCGGCCGGCAGCCACGCCGCTTCGGGATGATCGACCGCAAGCGCATGGAGGCCGAGGCCGAGACGCTGCTGAAGCGCGTCGGGGTCGACGTCTCGCCCCGCGCGCGTGTGCGTGAACTCGGTATCGCGCGACTGCAGATGGTCGAGATCGCCAAGGCGCTCAGCCTGCGGGCCCGCGTCCTCATCATGGACGAGCCGACCGCCGTGCTCACCTCGGAGGAGGTGGAGAGGCTGTTCGGGATCGTGCGCTCGCTGCGCGCGGACGGCGTCGGGATCGTGTTCATCACCCATCACCTGGACGAGATCGCCGCCCTGGGCGACCGGGTCACCGTGATCCGGGACGGCAGGAGCGTCGGGCGGGTACCCGCCGCCACGCCGGAGGACGAACTCGTGCGGCTGATGGTGGGGCGGTCCATCGAGCAGCAGTACCCGCGGGAACGGCCCGAGCAGGGGGCCGCGTTGCTGTCCGTCGAGGGACTCACCCGCGACGGTGTGTTCCACGACGTGAGTTTCGAGGTGCGTGCCGGTGAGGTGGTCGGCATCGCGGGGCTCGTCGGGGCCGGGCGGACCGAGGTCGTGCGGGCCGTGTTCGGCGCGGACCCGTACGACCGGGGGGCCGTGAGGGTCTGCGGTGCGGGGCTGCGACGCCACGACGTGAACGCGGCCCTCGCGGCCGGGATCGGGCTCGTGCCGGAGGACCGCAAGGGCCAGGGCCTGGTGCTCGACGCCTCCGTCGAGGAGAACCTGGGCCTGGTGACCATGCGGTCGGCGACCCGGGCGGGGCTGGTCGACCGCAAGGCGCAGCACGGAGCGGCCGAGCGGATCGCGGGGCAGCTGGGGGTGCGCATGGCGGGCCTCGGGCAGCATGTGCGGACCCTGTCCGGCGGCAACCAGCAGAAGGTCGTCATCGGCAAGTGGCTGCTGGCCGACACCAAGGTGCTGATCCTCGACGAGCCGACGCGCGGTATCGACGTCGGCGCCAAGGTCGAGATCTATCAGCTGATCAACGAGCTGACGGCCGCGGGAGCCGCCGTGCTGATGATCTCCAGCGATCTGCCGGAGGTGCTCGGCATGAGCGACCGGGTGCTGGTGATGGCCCAGGGCCGGATCGCCGGTGAACTCGCCGCCGGCGAGGCCTCCCAGGACGCCGTGATGGCACTCGCCGTCTCCACTCCGGCCGCCGCGACGCCCGGCGCCACCCCCACCACCGAGAACGAGAAGGAGGGCCCCCGTGGCCACTGACACGCTCAAGAGCACGCCGGGCGCGCGTGGCGGCCCGGGCGGCCTGCGCCGGCTGCTGCTCGACAACGGCGCGCTCACCGCGCTGATCGTCCTGGTCGTCGCCCTGTCGGCGCTGTCCGGCGACTTCCTGACGACCGACAACCTGCTCAACATCGGCGTCCAGGCCGCCGTGACGGCGATCCTCGCCTTCGGTGTCACCTTCGTGATCGTCTCGGCGGGCATCGACCTGTCGGTCGGCTCGGTGGCGGCGCTGTCGGCGACCGTACTGGCCTGGAGCGCCACGAACCACGGCGTTCCGGTGTTCCTGGCGGTCGTGCTGGCCGTCGCCACGGGCATCGCGGCCGGCCTGGTGAACGGCTTCCTCATCGCCTACGGCAAGCTGCCGCCGTTCATCGCCACGCTGGCGATGCTGTCGGTGGCGCGCGGTCTGTCCCTGGTGATCTCCGGGGGCGTCCCGATCCCCTTCCCCGACTCGGTCTCGCACCTGGGGGACACCCTCGGCAACTGGCTGCCGGTGCCCGTGCTGGTGATGGTGGTCATGGGCCTGCTCGCGGCCTTCGTGCTCGGGCGGACGTACATCGGCCGTTCCATGTACGCCATCGGCGGCAACGAGGAGGCCGCACGGCTGTCGGGGCTGCGCGTGAACCGGCAGAAGCTCGCGATCTACGCCCTGTCCGGGGTGTTCGCCGCGGTGGCGGGCATCGTGCTGGCCTCCCGGCTCTCCTCGGCGCAGCCGCAGGCCGCCGACGGCTACGAGCTGGACGCCATCGCCGCGGTCGTCATCGGCGGCGCCTCGCTGGCGGGCGGCACCGGCAAGGCGTCGGGCACGCTGATCGGCGCGCTGATCCTCGCGGTGCTGCGCAACGGCCTGAACCTGCTGAACGTGTCCGCGTTCTGGCAGCAGGTCGTGATCGGTGTCGTCATCGCGCTGGCGGTGCTGCTGGACACCGTGCGCCGCAAGGCGGGGGCGACCCCGGCGGCCGCGGGTACCGGCGGTGGGAACAGGGGCAAGCAGGCGGTGACGTACGCGCTGGCGGCCGTCGTGACCGTGGCGATCGTCGGCGCGACCTCCTTCCTGCACGGCTCCTCGTCCTCGACGACGCCGAAGATGGGTCTGTCGCTGTCCACCCTGAACAACCCGTTCTTCGTGCAGATCCGGGCGGGCGCCCAGGCCGAGGCGAAGAAGCGCGGCGTGGACCTGACCGTCACCGACGCCCAGAACGACGCCTCCCAGCAGGCCAACCAGCTGCAGAACTTCACCACCTCGAACCAGGGCGCGATCATCGTCAACCCGGTGGACTCGGACGCGGCGAGCAACTCGGTCAAGGCCGCCGGCAAGGCGGACATCCCGGTGATCGCCGTCGACCGGGGCGTCAACAAGGCGCCCGTGGACACCCTGGTGGCCTCCGACAACGTGGCCGGCGGTGAGCTGGCCGCGAAGACGATGGCCGAGAAGCTGGGCGGCCAGGGCAAGATCGTGATCCTCCAGGGCCAGGCGGGCACGTCGGCGGCCCGGGAGCGGGCGGCCGGCTTCGCCAAGGGGCTCAAGGCCTACCCCGGCATCCGGGTGCTGGCCCGGCAGCCCGCCGACTTCGACCGCACCAAGGGCCTCGACGTGATGTCGAACCTGCTCCAGGCGCACCCCGACGTGCAGGGCGTCGTCGCCGCCAACGACGAGATGGCCCTCGGCGCCATCAAGGCGCTCGGCTCCAAGGCCGGCAGGTCGGTCCAGGTGGTCGGCTTCGACGGCACCCCGGACGGGCTGAAGGCGGTCAAGGACGGCACGCTGTACGCGTCGGTCGCCCAGCAGCCGACCCAGCTCGGGCGGATCGCCGTGGACAACGCGCTGAAGGCGGTTCGGGGCAAGAAGGTGGAGCCGACGGTGAAGGTGCCGGTGAAGGTGGTCACGAAGCGGAACGTGGCCGGATTCACCGGCTGACGACGGGCGTGCGGGCGGGGGGGGGGGGGGGGGGGGGGGGGGGGGGGGGGGGCGCGGGCGGCGCGGCGGGGGGGGGCGGGGGGGGGGGGGGGGCCCGGGGGGGGCGCCGGGGGGGCCCCCGCCCGGGGGCGGGGCAGAGGGGGGGGGGTGT